>JAGWTJ010000415.1 GCA_028869005.1 Burkholderiales bacterium
CGGGCAGCACTTCCATCAGCCAGGTGGCGCGGTCGTAGGGCCGCCAGCCCGAGGCGATCAGCAGCGCGGTGGCGGCGGCGGCCAGCACGATGAGCCAGCGTGCGCGGTGGGTGGAGTCGTGGTGCATGCGTGCGTGTCAAGCCGGGTTGGCGCGGCCCTCTACAATCCTGCCCCTTCGGATGCCCTGAGCCAGAAACTTGAAGACGAGCCTGCACAACGACGAGAAGGCGGCGCGAAGCGCCACGACACAGCGGCCCGCCGAAGCGCGGCCGGCGGCCGTGACCCTGCCCGCACAGCCGCTGCGCACGCGCCTGGTGGCCGCCTGCGGCTGGCCCACCGACGCCGCGCCGGTGGCTCGTCGACGCGCCGCCAAGCGTTGATCAGGCGCCCTCACGCCTAGCCGAACACCGTGTCGCTGGCAGCGTGCGCGCTGCTCAGCAGCAGCCGCAGCGAGGGCCCCATGCCGTCGTGCTCCCACACGCGGCCCTGCACGATGAACTGCCGGCCGCCGATGCGCAGCGCATCGCCCGCCTGCGGCACCTCGGCGTGCCCCTCGAAGAAGCGCGGCACGGCGATCGACGACAGGCGCAGCCAGGCCTGGTCTTCGTCGGAGAACGAGAGCGCGATGCGCAGGCTTTGCTGTGTCATGCTGAACACTCCGGGAGGCAGACTGCCACGATAGCGCCGAGCGCCGCGCGCGTCACGTGCCCTCGGGCGCGATGTGCGCGCCCTGCGCGGCGAGCAGTTCGCGCAGCACGGAGCGGTGGCAGTGCGATTCGTGCTCGCAGTAGCAGCCGACCGAGAAGCTGGTCTGGTGCGAGAGCGCGGCCAGCAGGGCGATCGAATGGCTGGCGTCCGGCCTTGCCATCTCGGCGCGGTATGCGCGGACGAAGGCGGCCCAATCGGCCGGCGTGACCGCCTGCTGGCCGAGTTTCATCGTCTCTGCGCTGGGTGCGAGGTTGGGGTACCAGAGGTCGTACCAGTTCTGCCGCGCGAACTCGGCCTTGGGCACGCCGCGCGGCGGGCGCCGCACGGTGCCGAGCCGAAGGCCCTCCTGCGCCGCGCGCGGCGAGCCCAGGCGGACGACACGAATCGCCATGATGGCGTCTCCTTCGCGCTTCAGTCGCCCGCCGCCGTGCAGCGGTAGCTGGGGCGCAGCGGCAGGCGCTCGGCAAGGCACTCCTCGAGCATCGCGTGGTGCTCGATGTCGATGGGCAGCGACGAGGTCTCGTAGGCGGCGTTGGCCTGGTCGCTGTCGTCGGCGTCCGTGATGTGCACGAGCACGAAGCCCTGGCCGTCGGGCAGCAGGTAGGCCTGCTCCTCGCGCGTGCCTTCCTGGCGGAACGATTCCAGCACCTCCGCCCGGCGGCGCATCAGTTCGGCGAGCCAGGCTTGCAGCTTGTCGACCTTGTCGGGGCGGACGCGGGCGAAGGATGCGTACAGCATGCGAGGACCTTTCTTTCTGCGAGGGTGCGGCGGCATTCTGCTGCAGCGCTTAGCGCGCGGACACCGCCGCAAGAACGACGATCACACCGAGGGCGAGGTTCAGCGCCACCAGCTGGCGGATGGCGTTCAGCACCTGGGCGGCTGCCGGCCAGGTCGACGCCGCGCAGTGGGCACGCAGCCGGGGCAGCAACGCCAGATGGACGTAGGCATACACGCCGGCCATGACCAGGCCGAGCGCGAACATCAGGTGCCAGCCGGCCGGCGCCGCCTGGAAGCCCAGCGGCAGCAGCATGCCGAGCCCGCTGGCCAGGATCAGCA
>JAGWTJ010000146.1 GCA_028869005.1 Burkholderiales bacterium
CGCCGGCGCCTTGGCCAGCCTCGGCGCGCCGGTGTTCGCGCAGCAGGCCGAGTTCGCGTTCAAGTGGGCCAACAACATCCCGGCCACGCACCCGAGCACGATCCGCATCCGCGAGATGGCCGAAGCGCTCAAGCGCGACAGCAAGGGCCGCGTCGACATCCAGTTGTTCCCGAACAACCAGCTCGGCGGCGACACCGACATGCTGAGCCAGGTGCGCTCGGGCGCGATCGACTTCTTTCCGCTGTCGGGCCTGATCCTGCAGACGCTGGTGCCGCTGGCCGCCATCAACGGCCTGGCCTTCGCCTTCAAGGACTACACCACGGTCTGGGCGGCGATGGACGGCGATCTCGGCGCCTACGTGCGTGCGGCGATCGGCAAGGTCAACCTGCACGTCTTCGACAAGTGCCTGGACAACGGTTTTCGCAACATCACCAGCAGCACGCGGCCCATCGCCACCGCCGCCGACCTCAAGGGCTTCAAGATCCGCGTGCCGGTGAGCCCGCTGTGGACCTCGATGTTCAAGGCCTTCGGCGCCTCGCCCACCAGCATCAACTTCAGCGAGGTCTACTCGGCGCTGCAGACCAAGGTGGTCGAAGGCCAGGAGAACCCGCTGGCGATCATCGAGATCGCCAAACTGTACGAAGTGCAGAAGTACTGCAGCATGACCGGCCACATGTGGGACGGCCAATGGGTGCTCGCCAACGGCAAGCGCTGGGCAGCGACCCCGCCCGAGATCCAGAACCTGATCAGCGCCGGCGTCACCAAGGCGGTGCTCGAGCAGCGCGACGACATCCGGCGCCTGAACAACAGCATCGAGGCGCAGCTCAAGGCCAAGGGCATGATCTTCAACTATCCCGAGGTCAAGAGCTTCCGCGACACGCTGTCCAAGGCGGGCTTCTACAAGGAGTGGCGCGGCAAGTTCGGCGACGAAGCGATGGCGCGGCTCGAGAAGTACTCGGGCAAGCTCGCCTGACGCGGCACCGAACGGCGCGAGTCACCGCCGGCGCTCCGGGATGCATGCCACCGCCGAGGCCGCGCCGCGCGAGCGCGCGGCCGCCTTCGTCGCCTTCGAGCGGCTGCTGACGGTGCTCACCGACTGGCCGGCGGCGGCGCTGGTGCTCGTCGAGACCGGCATCCTGCTGGCCGGCGTGATCTGGCGCTACGTGCTCGACGCGCCGCTCACCTGGTCCGACGAACTCGCCTCCATCCTCTTCCTGTGGCTGGCGATGCTGGGCGCGGTGATCGCGCTGCGCCGCGGCGAGCACATGCGGCTCACCACCCTCGTCAACCTGATGCCGCCGCGCGCACGCGCCTGGGTCGAGACGCTCGTCACCTGCACGGTGGCGCTGTTCTGCGCTGCGCTGCTCGCGCCGTCGTACGAGCACTTCCAGGATCAGTGGGTCGTCACCACGCCGGCGCTCGAATGGCACGACGGCGTGCGCGTGGCCGCCATCGGCGTCGGCGCGCTGCTGATGCTGCTCATCTGCCTCGTGCGGCTGGCCGAGCGCGCCGGCTGGCGCGACGCGCTGGCCTGCGTCGCGTTGCTGGCGCTGCTCGGCTTCGGCCTGGCGTCGATCAAGCCGGCGCTGGTGCAGCTCGGCAACGTCAACCTGCTGATCTTCTTCGTCGGCCTCGTCGGCGTCATGGTGGCGCTGGCGCTGCCGATCGGCTTCGCCTTCGGGCTGGCGACACTGGCCTATCTGGCGCTCACCACGGGCACGCCGCTCACCATCGTCGTCAGCCGCATGGACGAGGGCATGAGCCACCTCATCTTGCTGTCGGTGCCGCTGTTCGTCTTCCTCGGCGCGCTGATCGCCGCCACCGGACTGGCGCGCGCGATGGTCGACTTCCTGGCCGCGCTGATCGGCCATCTGCGCGGCGGCCTGCAGTACGTGCTGCTCGGCGCGATGTACCTGGTGTCGGGCATCTCGGGCTCGAAGGCGGCCGACATGGCGGCGGTGGCGCCGGCGCTGTTTCCCGAGATGGAAAAGCGCGGCGCCAAGGGCGGCGACCTGGTGGCGCTGCTGTCGGCGTCGGGCGCGATGAGCGAGACCATCCCGCCCAGCCTCGTGCTGATCACCATCGGCGCGGTCACCGGCGTGTCGATCTCGGCGCTGTTCACCGGCGGGCTGATGCCGGCGGTGGTCGGCATGATCGCGCTGGCGGTGGTGGTGTGGTGGCAGACGCGCCACGAGGACATGAGCGGCGTGCGGCGTGCCAGCCGCCGGGAGAAGTGGCGCGCCTTCTGGATCGCGCTGCCGGCGCTGGCGCTGCCGATCGTCATCCGCACCGTCGTCGTCGAAGGCGTGGCCACGGCGACGGAGGTGTCGACGGTGGGCGTGGCCTACACCATCGTCGTCGGCCTGCTCGTGTACCGCCAGTTCGACTGGAAGCGCGCGCTGCCGATGCTGGTGGAGACGGCGTCGCTGTCGGGCGCCATCCTGCTCATCATCGGCTGCGCGACGGCGATGGCCTGGGCGCTCACGCAGTCGGGCTTCTCGAACACGCTGGTCGAGTGGATGAAGGCGGTGCCGGGCGGGCAGGTCGGCTTCATGGTGGTCTCGCTGCTGGCCTTCGTCGTGCTCGGCAGCGTGCTCGAGGGCATCCCGGCGATCGTGCTGTTCGGGCCGCTCCTGTTCCCCGCGGCGCGCGCGCTCGGCGTGCACGAGGTGCATTACGCGATGGTCGTCATCTTCGCGATGGGCCTGGGCCTGTTCGCGCCGCCGTTCGGCGTGGGCTTCTACGTCGCCTGCGCCATCGGCAAGGTGCCGCCCGACCAGGCCATCTGGCGCGTCTGGCCCCACCTCGGGGCGCTGTTCGTCGCGCTGCTGGTGATCGCGGCGCTGGAGTGGTTCTCGACCGGGTTCCTGTAGTCGGTCCGCGATGCCGTCATGCCGTCATGCGCTGCCCTCGCCGGCGGCCCGGGCCGCCGGCCGCGCTCAGGACGCCGTCCGCCGCAGTGTCGGCAATCCCACGCCGCTGGCGTCGAAGCCGCCGTCGGCGGCCAGCGTCTGGCCGTTGACGTAGCTGGCAGCCGGGCTGCACAGCCAGCCCACGGCCTCGGCGATCTCCTCGGTGGTGCCGTAGCGGTTGAGCGGAATGGCGTCGTAGTAGTCGCTGCGGATGGCCACCGTGTGCACGAGCTTGCTCATCTCGGTGTCCACCGGGCCGGGCGCCACGCAGTTGACGCGGATGCCCGCGTTGCCCAGCTCGATCGCCTGCTGCTTGGTGAGGTGGATGATGGCGCCCTTGCTGGTGCCGTAGGCCACGCGCATCGTGCTGGCGCGCAGGCCCGAGATGCTGGCGATGTTGACGACGGCGCCGCCGCGGCCGTCGCTGCGGTCGCGCGCGCCGCGCAGCATGATCGGCACCGCGGCCTGCGTGCACAGGAACGGGCCGTCGAGGTTGGTGCCGAGTACATGGCGCCAGTCGTCCCAGCTGGTGTCGCCGATGCGCTTGAAGACGGCGACGCCGGCGTTGTTGACGAGCGCATCGACGCGGCCGCAGCGCGCGTCGATGCGCGCGAACGCGTCCGCCACCTGCGCCGGCTGCGAGACGTCGGCGTGGATGCCCTGCACACGCGCCTCGCCGGCGGCCGCGACGAGCTCGGCCACGGTGCGCGCCAGCGTCGCGCTGTCGATGTCGATGAGCGCCACGCGCTGGTCGTGCGTGAGGAACCAGCGGGCGCAGGCCAGGCCGATGCCGCGGGCGCCGCCGGTGACGACGGCGACGGGTTGCGAGGAGGTGTTCGGGTTCATGGATCCCTGCCGGCGGCTAACGAATGGCGGCGAATTGTCGCGCCGCGCGGCGGGCCGTGCGGCGGGCCATGACGACAGCCCGAATGCCGGGCGGCCGTGACAGGATGCGGCGACCTCGTCCTGGCGGACATCGAATGCGGAAGAGAGCATGTAGCACAGATGTGCTACGCTGCCTGACACCGATCGCAAAGTCGAGACCGCCATGTCGACCACCACCATCCGCATCCCGCCTGCGTTGAAGGCGCGCGCGTCGCGCGCCGCCGAGCATGCCGGCATCACGACCCATGCCTTCGTGCTCGAAGCCCTCGAGCAGCGTGTGCTGCAGGCGGAAGCGCGGGCGGCGTTCCTGCGCGAAGGCGGCAAACGCCTCGTCGAGATGGAGGCCGAAGGCGTGGCCGTGCCCTGGGACGAAGTGCGCGCCTGGCTGCTCGATCGCGCTGCCGGCAAGGTCGCACCCAGGCCGGCGGCGCGGCGTGCGGGCGCCGGCGGTGTCGAGCCGGTGGCGCCACGCAAGCGCGCGGCGGGCGCACGCAAGCCGGGCGCGGGCAGATCGAAACCGGCGTGATGCGCATCGAGTTCTCGGCGCGCGCACTGGACGACCTCGAGCGCCTGTTGGATCACCTGGTGCTGCATGGCGTGGCCAACGCGGGCGAGCGCATCGCCGATCTCGTGGCGGCGATCGACATCCTGTCGCGCCATCCGCGCATCGGCCGGCCGGCCGAGCCACCATTGCGCGAACTGGTGATCGGCAAGGACGCGCGCGGGTACATCGCGCTGTACGCCTACCGACCCGAGCAGGATGTCGTGCGCGTGGTGGCGATCCGCTCGCAGCGCGAGGCCGGATACGCTGGCTGAAGGCTCCCACGGCGCGCAGCTCGGCGCTTCGTAGCGCAGAGCGCCTCGGTCTCCGCTCGATGCCCCTGCTCGAGTGATCGCTGCTACATTGCGTTACCCGATCGACCGGGTCGAACCGATCGACCCGATCGGCGCCGCCGCGGTCTCGACGACGCCGATTCCGCCACACACCAAGGAGCACCGAATGAGCATGGCGCAAGCTGCGATGTCCGCCGATCCTCTGCTGCCGCGATCGCGCATGCGGCCCGCGGCCACGCTGCTTGCAGCAGCCGCCGTGGCGGCGATGGCCGCGAGCACCGGCGCCGCGGCGCAGGGCATGCCGGCGCCGTCGCCGAACGCCACGCTCACCATCGGCATCGGCGTCGACCTGGACACGGTGGACCCGGCGCAGCAGACCACCACCACGGTTCAGAACGTGCTCGACTACGGGCTGCAGACGCTGGTGGCCTTCGACACGCAGGGCAAGATCGAGCCGCTGCTGGCCACCTCGTGGAGCACGTCCAAGGACGGGCTGACGCTGACCTTCAACCTGCGCCAGGGCGTGAAGTTCCACGACGGCACGCCGTTCAACGCCGAAGCCGTGGCCGCCAGCCTCGAGCGGCTCATCGGCGGCAAGGTCAAGGTGCCGATCGGCGCGGGCTTTCGGACAATGAAGAGCATCGAGGCGGTGAATCCGACCACGGTCGCCATCCACCTCAAGAACCCCGACCCCAACCTGCTGCCGAACCTGTCGACGACGATGGCGTCGGTGTTTTCGCCGACCTCGGCCACCAAGGACGGCAACAGCCCGACCAACATCGTGCACCCGGTGGGCACCGGCCCCTACCAGTTCACGCGCTGGACCAAGGGCAGCGAGGTCGTCTACACGCGCGTCGAGGACTACTGGGGCAAGAAGCCGTACTACAAGACGGTCTCGTTCAAGGTCATCCCGGAAGCGAACTCGCGCGAGGCCGGGCTGCTGTCGGGGCAGATCGACATCGTCATGAACCCGCCGGTCACCGACCTGGCGGCGCTGTCGGCCAATGCGGCGGTCAAGGTGCTGAAGGCGCCGAGCGACCGCTCGGTGTTCGTGGCCATCGACACCACCAAGCCGCCGTTCAACAACGAGAAGGTGCGCCAGGCGCTGAACTACGCGGTCGACAAGAGCTCGCTGGTCAAGAACGTGATGTTCGACGCCGTCAACGTCATGGATTCGCCGTTCCCGTCGTCGCTGAGCGGCTACTGCAAGGTCGGCAACTACGACTACAACCCGGACAAGGCCAAGCAGCTGCTGGCCGAAGCGGGCGTCAAGGACCTGAAGCTCACGCTGGCGGCGCCCACCGGCCGCTACATCCAGGACATCCAGTTCGCGCAGGCCATTTCCGGCTTCCTGCGCAAGGTGGGCATCGATGCCGCCGTGCGCACGATGGACTGGCCGACGTACGTGTCGGCGATCCAGCAGAAGAACGGGCCCTTCGACATGCACGTCCTGGGCTGGGCGCCCGGCGCGCTGGACGGTCCGACGCAGCTGCAGATGTTCACCGGCAGCACCATCCCTCCCAAGGGCCTGAACACCTCGTTCTTCTCCGACCCGACGGTCGACAAGCTGACCGCGGAGGCCGCCTTGAACCTCGACGACGCCAGCCGCAACCAGCAGTTGTGCCAGGTCCAGAAGACGCTGTGGCAGCAGGCGCCGTGGATCTACCTGTGGAGCCAGACGCTGGTCCTGGCCTACAACGCCAAGCTGGCCGGCGTGTCGTACCTGCCCAACGAGAAGTTCGTGACGACGGGCGTGTACCCCACACGCTGAGCGCGGGCCCGGACACGGCAGCGCGATCGCCGGCCATGCGCGACGCGTGAGCGGCTTCGCCACCTACCTCGTGCGGCGGCTCGTCGCCGCCGCCGTCACGCTGCTCGGCGTGATCCTGGTGATGGTGCTGCTGGTGCGCGTGATGCCGGGCGACCCGGCGCGCGTCGTCGCCGGGCTGCTGGCCACGCCCGAGCAGGTCGAGCAGGTGCGGCTGGCGATGGGGCTCGATCAGCCGGTGCCGGTGCAGTACGGGCACTATCTGGTGAACCTCGCGCACGGCAGCCTCGGCATGTCGGCGCGCTTCGGCACCACGGTGCTCTCGGAGATCGGGCAGCGGCTGCCGTACACCATCGTGCTGGCGGTCCTAGGCACGCTGGTCGGTGCCGTCTTCGGCATCGCGCTCGGCGTGCTGGCCGCCACGCACAAGGGACGCTGGGCCGATGCGCTCGGCTCGATGCTGGGTGTGGTGGGCATCTCGATGCCGGTGTACTGGCTCGGCATCCTGCTGATCGTGCTGTTCTCGGTGCAGTTGAAGTGGCTGCCGATCGGCGGCGCCGACTCGCTGGCCAGCCTCGTCATGCCGACGCTCACGCTCGGCGTGTTCTCGACCGCCGTGGTCTCGCGCATGACGCGCTCGACCATGCTCGACACGCTCGGCCAGGACTACGTGCGCACCGTGCGCGCCAAGGGCGTGGCCGAGTGGGTGGCGGTGCGGCACGCGCTGCGTAACGCCTTCATCCCGATCCTCACGGTGATCGGCCTGCAGTTCGGCACGCTGCTCGGCGGCGCGGTGCTGACCGAGACCGTGTTCTCGTGGCCCGGCATCGGCCAGTTGCTGGTGCAGTCGATCAACAACCGGGACTTCCCGCTGGTGCAGGGCATCGTCTTCGTGTTCGCGGCGATGTTCATCGTGCTCAACATCGTCACCGACCTGCTGTATTCGGTGGTCGATCCGCGCGTGAGGCTGTACAAGTGACGCCGGGCGCCGCGCCCGAGGCCTCGGCCATGCCCGAGGCGACCACCGCATCCGATACGCCCGAGGCGCCCGAGACGTCTCGGCTGCCGCTCAGGCAGTTGCGCACCTTCGCGCGCAACAAGGGGGCGCTGGTCGGCGTCTTCATCCTGCTGGTCCTGGCCGGCGCGGCCGTCTTCGCGCCGCTGCTCACGCCCTACGACCCGACTGCGCAGGACCTGTCGAGCGCGTTCATGCCGCCGTCGCTGGCGCACCCGTTCGGCACCGACGATCTCGGGCAGGACATCCTGGCGCGCCTCATGTACGGCGCCCGCACCACGCTGGCCATCGGCGTGGTGGCGGTGTCGATCGCCGCACTCATCGGCGTGCCGCTCGGGCTCGTCTCGGGCTATGTCGGCGGCGCCGTGGACATGGTGATCCAGCGCTTCACCGACATCCTGCTGTCGTTCAACCCCTTCCTGCTGGCGCTGGTGCTGGTGGCGGTGTTCGGCGTCGGCATCGAGACCGTGACCCTCTCCGCCGGCATCGGCGTCACGCCGCAGTTCATCCGGCTGGCGCGCGGTCAGGCGCTGTCGCTGCGCGAGGAGGTGTACGTCGAGGCCGCGGTCGCGTTCGGCTCGAGCCCGGCGGCGATTCTCGGCCGGCACGTGCTGCGCAACGCGCTGACGCCGATCATCGTCTACGCGACGCTGAACATCGGCGTCACGGTGCTGGTCGCCGCGGGCCTGGGCTTCCTCGGGCTCGGCGTGCAGCCGCCCACCCCCGAGTGGGGCACCATGCTCGGCACGGCGCGCTCGTTCATCTTCAAGGCCTCGTACCAGCTGACGTTCCCGGGCCTGGCCATCTTCCTCGCGGTGCTGAGCTTCAACCTGGTGGGCGACGGGCTGCGCGATGCCTTCGACCCGAGCCTGCGGGAGTAGCCGGGCGATGAGCGAACGCGCGCCGCCGCTGCTGTCGATCAAGGAGTTGCGCATCACGTTCGTGACGCGCAGCGAAGCGGTGCGCGCCGTGGACGGCGTGAGCTTCGACGTCCACGCCGGCGAGACGCTCGGCGTGGTCGGCGAATCGGGCTCGGGCAAGAGCGTGACGATGCTGTCGGCGCTGCGCCTCATCCCGCAATCGGCACGCGTGCTCACCTCGGGCCAGGTGCTGTTCGAAGGCCGCGATCTGCTGCAGGCATCGACGCGCGAGATCCGCCGCATCCGCGGCCGGCGCATCGCGCTGATTCCGCAGGATCCGATGACCTGCCTCGATCCGGTGCTGCGCGTCGGTCGCCAGGTGCGCGAAGCGATCGAGGCGCATGCCAAGGGCACGCGCGCCGACGCCGATCGTCGCGGCGTGGCGCTGCTGCGCACGGTGGGCATCCCCGAACCCGAACAACGCTATGCGCAGTTCCCGCACGAGTACTCGGGCGGCATGCGCCAGCGCGCGATGATCGCGATGGGCATGGCCAATGCGCCTTCGCTGTTGATCGCCGACGAGCCGACGACGGCGCTAGACGTGACGATCCAGGCGCAGATCATGGAGGTGCTGCGCGCCGCGCAGCGCGAGACCGGCGCGAGCCTGGTGCTGATCAGCCACGACCTGGGGTTGATCGCCGAGATGGCCGACCGCGTGGTCGTGATGTACGCCGGGCAGGTGGTGGAGACGGCGGACGTGCACTCGATCTTCGCGACACCCCGGCATCCGTACACGCTCGGACTCATCGGCAGCCTGCCGCAGACGACGGGCCGCGAGAAGTGGCTGCGGCCGATTCCCGGCAGCCCGCCGGACCTGGC
>JAGWTJ010000416.1 GCA_028869005.1 Burkholderiales bacterium
CGACCGAGAGGAAGTCGAGCCGCTCGCTGCGCTGCGGGTCGTCGCGCCAGGTCCGCCAGGCAGCGAGGAAGTTGTTGCCCAGGCCGAAGCCGGTCTCGGCGATCACGAAGCGCGCGCGGCCGCGCCAGCGCTCGGGCAGGCCGTTGCCGGCGAGGAAGACGTGGCGCGCCTGCTCGAGCGCGCCGGCGCGCGGGTGGTAGACGTCGCCGAAAGCCGCAGCGAAGGGCAGGCCTTCGGGCGAGCGCTCGATGCGCGCCGCGACGATGGGTGCGGTCTTCATGCCGCGCGCTCTGCCAGCCAGGCGAGCAGGCGATCGCGCGCGCTCGTCAGGCCACGATAGGCGAGCACGGCATCGCTCATCGATGCCAGCGCGGCGTGCAGCGTGGCGGCTTCGGCCGGCGTCGTGATCGCCTCGGCCAGCGGCCGGCTCTCGACGTGGATCGTGAATACCGCCTGGCGCGCTTCCGGCAGCGGGATGAAGGTCTGGCGCTCGGTGCGGAAGAAGGCTTCGCTGTCGTCGCCCCAGCTCGGCTGGCCGACGCGTGCCGGATGCATGTCCAGCCGCGGCTCGGGCGTGATCGTCCAGACGAAACGCTCCCAGCGCTGCGTGCCGGTGACCAGGCGCGCGAGGTGCTCGCTGGCGGTGAGCAGCAGGCGGTTGTCGGCCACCGGCGCATGCACTTCGGCGAAGTGGCGGCCGACCTTGTCCTGCGGCGCCCAGTGCGAGGGCAGGCACACGGCCAGCCAGGGGATGCAGGCCGTAGCGCCATCGATGATCGCGAAGTCTTCGGCGAAGGCGAGGCACAGCCGCGCGCTCGCTCGCCAGGGCGCCGGCAAGGCTTCGATGACGGGATGGCCCTCGAGGCGCGCCTGGGCTTCGCGCCAGGCCTGCGGATGCTCGCGTTCGGCTTGCGCCGTCAACGCGGCCAGCGCCGGGCCGGCATCGAAGCCGGCTTGCGCAACCAGCGCCTGATCGGCGTGCTGCGTCAGCACGGCGAGCTTCTCAGCGAACGTGCGCTCGCCGGGGCGGATCGGCGTCAGTTGAACGGCGTCGGGCGCCAGCGCGCGCAGGCCGGGCTGCATGCGGAAGGGGGTGCTGACGGCGCTGAAATCGAACGGCATGCCACTTCCGGAAAAGCAAAAAAGAAGGGCGCCCAACAGGGCGCCCGCCATCCGTCTGGACGATAGACGTTATACGCGCTTGCGGTATTCGTGCGTGCGGGTGTCGATCTCGACCTTGTCGCCGTTCTCGACGAACAGCGGCACCGAGATCTCGAAGCCCGTGCCGACCAGGCGCGCCGGCTTCATCACCTTGCCCGAGGTGTCGCCCTTGACGGCCGGCTCGGTCTCGATCTCGCGCACCACGCTGGTGGGCAGTTCGACCGAGATCGCCTTGCCGTCGTAGAACACCACTTCGACGGGCATGCCGTCTTCCAGGTAGCTGATCGCGTCGCCCATGTTCTCGGCCTCGACCTCGAACTGGTTGTAGTCGCTGTCCATGAACACGTACATCGGGTCGGCGAAGTAGGAGTAGGTGCACTCCTTCTTGTCGAGCACGATCTGGTCCATCTTGTCGTCGGCCTTGAAGACGACTTCGGCGCCGCCGCCGTTGAGCAGGTTCTTCATCTTCAGCCGCACGGTGGCGGCGTTGCGGCCGCCGCGGCTGTATTCGGTCTTCAGCACGACCATCGGGTCCTTGCCCTGCATGATGACGTTGCCGGCGCGAATTTCCTGGGCGAGTTTCATGTCCTGAT
>JAGWTJ010000147.1 GCA_028869005.1 Burkholderiales bacterium
CACGGCCAGGTTGTTGTAGGGCTCGGGCAGTTCGGGAAAGTCTTCGGTGAGCTTGGAGAAGGTGGTGATGGCTTCGGCCGTCTTGCCGCTTTCGGTCTGGACCACGCCCTTGAGAAAGCGCATCTGGGGGTCGCGCGGCTTGCTGCCCAGGTACTGGTCGGCCTTGACCAGGGCTTCGCTGTACTGGCCTGCGCGCAGCAGGCGGCTGACTTCCGCGTAGTCGTCCCCCTGGGCCTGGGCCAGCGGTGCGCCAAGGGCCGCCGTGACGGCGGCACCCAGCACCAGCTGGCGCAGCGAGCGCCGCAGGCCGGAACGGGACACCAGCGAAGGACCGGTCGACAGGGCGGAAGATTTCATTGGGTGGGACATGAGGCCTCGAAGTGCAACAGGAACCGAACGCGGGCGGGCCCATGCCGGCACCGTGCCACCTGTGCAATCTGCAGGGGCAAACCGGCCGGCTGGCTATACTGGCGCATTGTATCTGAGGGGGTATGGCGGCCAGGCCGTCGATCCCCCTTGGCCGGCCATTGCATTCGCGCCCACAATCCTGCAGCATTGTGGTGGCCGATGCCTGCGTCCGGCCCCGACCGAGAACCTTTCGCCGACCCGCCGGGGCGGTCCCGCTTTCCCCCATGTCACTTCGCATCTACAACTCGCTGTCGCGGCGTCTGGATCCCTTTGAGCCCATCGAACCCGGTCATGTGCGCATGTACGTCTGCGGCATGACGGTGTACGACCTGTGCCACCTCGGTCATGCGCGCATGATGCTGGCGTTCGACGTCATCTACCGCTGGCTGTTGGCCAGCGGCTTTCAGGTGACGTACGTGCGCAACATCACCGATATCGACGACAAGATCATCCGGCGCGCGCTCGAGCGCGGCCTCACGATCCGCGCGCTCACCGACGAGATGATCGGCGCGATGCACCGCGACATCGGCGCGCTCGGTCTGCTGGCGCCGACGCACGAGCCGCGCGCCACCGAGTACGTGCCGCAGATGCTCGCGCTGATCGACCGGCTCGAGACGCGCGGGCTGGCGTATCGGGCCGCCGGCGGCGACGTGAACTTCGCAGTGCGGCGCTTCCCCGCCTACGGCAAATTGTCGGGCAAGAGCCCGGACGAACTGCGCGCCGGCGAACGCGTGGCGGTGCTCGGCGACAAGGAAGACCCGCTCGACTTCGTGCTGTGGAAGGCGGCCAAGGCCGACGAGCCGGCCGACGCGCGCTGGGCCAGCCCCTTCGGCGAAGGGCGCCCGGGCTGGCACATCGAGTGCTCGGCGATGAGTGGCGCGCTGCTCGGCGAGCCGTTCGACATCCACGGCGGCGGCCAGGATCTGCAGTTCCCGCACCACGAGAACGAGATCGCGCAGAGCGAGGGGGCGCAGGGTCCGGATGGCGCCGGCTTCGCGCGCTACTGGCTGCACAACGGCTTCCTCAACGTCGACAACGAGAAGATGTCGAAGTCGCTCGACAACTTCTTCACCATCGCCGACATCCTGAAGGAATACGACGGCGAGGCGCTGCGCTTCTTCATGCTGCGCACGCACTACCGCAGTCCGTTCAACTTCAGCGACCAGGTGCTGGAGGAAGCGCGCACGGCGCTCAGGCGGCTCTATGGCGCGCTGGAGGCGGCCGGCGAGGTGCCGGCGCTCGGCCGCATCGACTGGAACGAGCCGCGCGCTGCCGCCTTCAAGGCGGGCATGGACGACGACTTCAACACGCCGGTGGCGCTGGCCGTGCTGTTCGATCTGGCCGGCGAAATCCACCGCGGTCGACGCGAGGATGCCGCGCTGCTGCGCGCGCTGGGCGGCGTGCTCGGCGTGCTGCAGCAGGAGCCGCGCACCTATCTGCAGGGCGCCACACCGCGTGCCACGCTGGACGCGGGCACCATCGACGCCCGCATCGCAGAGCGCGCGGCGGCCAAGCAGGCGCGCGACTTCGCGCGCGCCGACCGCATCCGCGACGAGCTTGCCGCCGAAGGCGTGGTGCTGAAGGACTCGCCGCAAGGCACGACCTGGGTGCGGGCCTGAACGATGGCCAAGGCGGCAACCGGCGCGGCGGCGCCGCAGAGCGCGACACCCGGCTACTGGGACGAGGCCTGCAAGCATCTGGCGCGGCGCGACCGCGTGATGAAGAAGCTGATCCCCAAGTTCGGCGAGGCGCGCCTGGCCAGCCGCGGCGACGCCTTCACGACGCTGGCGCGCTCGATCGTCGGGCAGCAGATTTCGGTGAAGGCCGCGCAGTCGGTATGGGACCGATTCGCGCTCGCCGTCGGCGGCCGCAGCACGCATCTCGCGCCGGGCAAGGTGGCGGCGCTGAAGACGGACCGCATGCGCGAGGCGGGTCTGTCGGCGCGCAAGTGCGAGTACCTGCTCGACCTTGCCGGGCACTTCGGCGGCGGCCGCGTGCACGTGGCCAAGTGGGAGGAGATGGACGACGAGGCCATCA
Source organism: Burkholderiales bacterium (assembly GCA_028869005.1). Classification (GTDB taxonomy): domain Bacteria; phylum Pseudomonadota; class Gammaproteobacteria; order Burkholderiales; family Burkholderiaceae_C; genus Rubrivivax. The sequence continues at coordinate 2,446 of JAGWTJ010000147.1, forward strand.
TCGACGAGCTCGTCGCCATCCGCGGCATCGGCCGCTGGACGGCCGAGATGTTTCTGATTTTCCACCTCATGCGGCCCAACGTGCTGCCGCTCGACGACGTCGGGCTGCTGCGCGGCATCAGCCACAACTACTTCAGCGGCGAGCCGGTGTCGCGCGCCGAGGCGCGCGAACTCGGCGAGGCCTGGGCGCCGTTCCGCTCGGTGGCCACTTGGTATATTTGGCGCAGCCTGGACCCGCTGCCCGTGGAGTACTAGGTTTGAGCAAACGCCACTTCCTTGAATTCGAGCAGCCGATCTCCGACCTCGAGTCGAAGATCGAGGAACTGCGCTACGTGCAGAACGAGTCGGCGGTCGACATCTCCGAGGAGATCGACCGCCTGTCGGCCAAGAGCCGGCAGCTCACGCAGGACATCTACTCGAGCCTCACGCCCTGGCAGGTGACGCAGATCGCGCGCCACCCGCAGCGGCCGTACACCTTCGACTACGTCGCGCAGATCTTCACCGACTTCCACGAGCTGCACGGCGACCGCCACTACGCCGACGACCTGTCGATCGTCGGCGGCCTGGCGCGCTTCAACGGCCAGCCCTGCATGGTGCTCGGCCACCAGAAGGGCCGCGACACGAAGGAGCGCACGCTGCGCAACTTCGGCATGAGCAAGCCCGAGGGCTACCGCAAGGCGCTGCGCCTGATGAAGCTGGCCGAGAAGTTCGGCCTGCCGGTGTTCACCTTCGTCGACACGCCGGGCGCCTACCCGGGCATCGGCGCCGAGGAGCGCGGCCAGAGCGAGGCCATCGGCCGCAACATCTTCGAGATGGCGCAGCTCGAGGTGCCGATCGTCGCCACCATCATCGGCGAGGGCGGCTCGGGCGGCGCGCTCGCCATCAGCGTCGCCGACCAGGTGCTGATGCTGCAGTTCTCGATCTACTCGGTGATCTCGCCCGAGGGCTGCGCCAGCATCCTGTGGAAGACCGCCGAGCGCGCCAGCGCTGCCGCGGAGGCGCTGGGCATCACCGCGCACCGCCTGAAGGCGCTCGGGGTGATCGACAAGATCGTCAGCGAGCCGGTCGGCGGCGCGCACCGCGATCTGCCGTGGATGGCCGCGCAACTCAAGCGCGCACTCGGCGAGGCGCTGCGCCACACGGCCGACGTCAAGCCCAAGGATCTGCTCGCCCGCCGCTACGAGCGGCTGCGTGCCTACGGGCGCTTCGGCGACAGCAAGGAGCGCTGAGGTGGCCGCGCGCGCCGCGCCGTGGCCGCGCGTTGCGGTGGCGACCAGCGGCGGCGGCGATTCGACCGCTCTGCTGCACTGCAGCCGGCGCGCGGCGCACGCGCTGGGCGTCGAGCTCCACGCATTGCACGTCCATCATGGCCTGATGCCGCAGGCCGATGCCTGGCAGGCCCGGCTGGCGCAGCAATGCCGGCGCTGGTGCATCCCCTTCACGGCGACGCGGCTGGACGGCGCCCCGGTCAAGGGCGACAGCGTGGAGGCCTGGGCGCGGCGCGGCCGCTACCGCGCGCTGGCGCAGATGGCGTGCGCGCACGGCATCGGACTGGTGCTGCTGGCGCACCATCGGCGCGATCAGGCCGAGACCTTCCTCATCCAGGCGCTGCGCGGCGGCGGCGCCGCCGGGTTGGCGGCAATGCCCCGCATCGCGCTGCGCGAAGGCATCGTGTGGGCGCGCCCGTGGCTCGACACGCCGCGCGCGGCGATCGATGCCTATCTGCGGCGCCATCGCCTGGCGCATGTCGACGACAGCAGCAACGACGACGAGCGCTTCGCGCGCGGACGACTGCGCCGGCTCGTCTGGCCGGCACTGCTGGGCGCATTTCCCGATGCCGAGACGACGCTGGCGCGCGCCGCCGAGCGTGCCGCCGCCGACGCCGCCGTGCTGGCCGAGACGGCCGCGGCCGACCTGCGCACCGTGGGTGCAGGTGCAGGAACCGATGCCGATGCCGATGCCCGTGCGCTGTCGGTGGCGGCGTGGAGCGCCTTGTCGTCGGCGCGGCGCGCGAGCGTGCTGCGCGCCTGGCTCGGCGGCGTGCTGTCTTCGCCGGTGCCCGAGACGCTGGTGCGACGGCTGGTCACCGAGCTGCCGAACTGCACGCACGCCGAGTGGCCGGCCCCCGGCGCGAGGCTGCTGCTGCGCCGCGGATGGCTCATGCCGGCCGCGGCCGCCCGCCGGTCTGACCACGAGCCGCCGACCTAGAATCGTTCGTTTTGCCGCAACCCTATCCCGCGCAGAGAACCACCCGAAGATGGCATTGATCGTTCACAAGTACGGCGGCACCTCGATGGGCTCGACCGAGCGCATCCGCAACGTCGCACTGCGCGTGGCCAAGTGGCAGCGAGCCGGTCACGGCATGGTGGTCGTGCCGTCGGCCATGAGCGGCGAGACCAACCGCCTACTCGGCCTGGCCAAGGAGTTGATGCCGCACGCGGCCACGCCCGAGGCGATGCGCGAGCTCGATGCGGTGGCCGCCACCGGCGAGCAGGTCTCGGTGGGCCTGCTCGCGCTCGCGCTGCAGGCCGAGGGCGTACCGGCGGTGAGCTACGCCGGCTGGCAGCTGCCGATCGAGACCGACTCGGCCTACACCAAGGCGCGCATCGCCCGCATCGACGACGCGCGCGTGCGCGCCGACCTCGCTGCCGGCAAGGTGGTCATCATCACCGGCTTTCAGGGCATCGACGCGGGCGGCAGCGTCACCACGCTCGGCCGCGGCGGCAGCGACACGTCGGCGGTGGCGGTGGCCGCGGCGCTGGGTGCCGACGAGTGCCTGATCTACACCGACGTCGACGGCGTCTACACCACCGACCCGCGCATCGTGCCCGAGGCCAGACGCCTGGCCACCATCAGCTTCGAGGAGATGCTGGAGATGGCGAGCCTGGGCAGCAAGGTGCTGCAGATCCGCTCGGTGGAGTTCGCCGGCAAGTACCGCGTGCGGATGCGCGTGCTGTCGAGCTTCACGCCCTGGGACATCCCGCTCGCCGAAGAGTCCGCGTCGGGTACCCTCATCACATTCGAGGAAGACGAGAAGATGGAACGAGCCATCGTGGCCGGCATCGCATTCAACCGCGACGAGGCGAAGATCAGCGTGCTCGGCGTACCCGACCGGCCCGGCATCGCGTCGCAGATCCTGGGGCCGGTGGCCGAGGCCAACATCGACGTCGACGTGATCATCCAGAACGTATCGAACGACGGGCGCACCGACTTCAGCTTCACCGTACCGCGCAGCGACTATCCGCGCGCGATGGACCTGCTCGAGCACAAGGTGCGGCCGGCCATCGGTGCCGCCGACGTGCGCGGCGACACCAGGATCTGCAAGGTCTCGATCGTCGGCATCGGCATGAAGAGCCATTCGGGCGTTGCCGCGCGCATGTTCGGCGCGCTCGCCGAGGACGGCATCAACATCCAGATGATCACCACCAGCGAGATCAAGACCAGCGTGGTGATCGACGAGAAGTACATGGAGCTCGCCGTGCGCGCGCTGCACAGGGCGTTCGAGCTCGACGTGGCGCCCAAGGCGCAGGCCTGAGCGCCGTCCGGGCCGGCTCGCAGCGGCGGCCCGCATCTCGGAGCGCGCTGGTCGAAGCGCCGCAGTGCGGCGCCCGACTCTTGACGCCGTGCTTGTCTGCCCCGCGCCCGTGTATTCCGTGCCTCTTGGCAGCGGGCGCTGCGGCTAGAATGCCGCCACTTCGCCGGAGACGTGACCGAGTGGCCGAAGGTGCTCCCCTGCTAAGGGAGTATGCGGGCAAAACCTGCATCGAGGGTTCGAATCCCTCCGTCTCCGCCAGCTTGCTGCGCAGGGCCTCGTTGCAGGCCGCAGACCGAGGCACGCGGGCTCCGCTTGGCGCGTGGCCGCCGCCCGATGGCTCGGATCAGGCGAGCGCACGCTGCACCGGCGCCTTCGGCTCCTCGTACGCGCCCTGCCACATCATGTCGTAGCCGAGCTCGCGCGACTCGGTGCAATGTGCGGCGAGGGCGCCGAACTTCGCGCGAAAGAGTGCGTCGGCGTGCGAGCGCTCGTGCTCCTCGAATGAGCGCCAGTAGGTCACGATGACGAGATCGTGATCCGCGGTCGCGCTGCCGCTGCCGCTACTGCCGCCGCCGAGCGAGCCTTCGGCCGACAGAAAACCCGCCAGGCGGAACACCTGGCCGGCGAAGAATCCGCCCCGGCTGCCGCCGTAGTTCTCCTTGACGACGTTGCACATCTCGGCCAGCGCCAGTTCGACGTCGTCGATGGTCACGCCCGGCCGGAGCTTGACCATGTTGAACAGCATCTTGGCGCCGAAGGGAATCGTGACGGGTCCGTACATGGCAAGCTCCCGCGGTGAGCTGAGGTGGTCGCGCGCGCAGTGTCGTGGAGCCGTCCTGTTCGCATGCCGCCGCTGCCGCGATACCCGTGACGGCATCCGGGGCATCGCCGCCGCTCAGGTCGAGGGCTGAACCTCGGGCGTCGTCACCGGACCCTGGCCGCTGAAGCGATCGAGTACGAGGTAGATCACCGGCGTGATGAACAGCGTCACCGCCTGGCTGAACACCAGGCCGCCGACCACCGCCAGGCCGAGCGGCTGGCGCAGTTCGGCGCCGGCGCCGATGCCCAGCGCGATCGGCACCGCGCCCATCAGCGCTGCCAGCGTCGTCATCATGATCGGCCGAAAGCGCAGGATGCAGGCCTCGCGGATCGCCTGCGCCGGCGCCATGCCGCGCTGGCGCTGCGCGTCGAGTGCGAAGTCGATCATCATGATCGCGTTCTTCTTGACGATGCCGATCAGCAGCAGGATGCCGATGGTGGCGATCAGCGTCAGGTCCATGCCGAACAGCATCAGCGTGGCGAGCGCGCCGACCGCCGCCGACGGCAGGCCGGCGAGGATCGTGATCGGGTGGATGTAGCTCTCGTAGAGCACGCCCAGCAGCACGTAGATGACGAGCAGCGCCGAGACGATCAGGATCGCCTGCTTGCCCTGGCTGCTCTGGAACACGGCGGCGTCGCCGCCCCAGCTCGTGATCACCGAGTCGGGCATCGCGATCTGGCGGCGCATCTGCTCGATCTTCCTGGTCGCGTCGCCGAGCGCCACACCGGGCGCGAGGTTGAAGCTCACCGTCACCGCCTGCAGTTGGCCGACGTGGTTGATGGCGGTCGGTCCGACCTGGCGCTGCACCGTCGTGAAGGCCGCCAGCGGCACCAGCGCGCCGCCCGAGGAGCGCACGTAGATGTTGTTGAGCGCGCGCTCGTCCTGCTTGGCGTCGGGCGCCACCTCCATGATGACCTGGTAGCTGTCGGTGGGCAGGTAGATCGTGCTCACCTGGCGCTGGCCGAAGGCGCTGTACAGCGCGGTGCGGATGCCGTCGATCGACACGCCCAGCGTGTTGGCGCGGTCGCGGTCGATGGCCAGCTGCGCCACCAGGCCGCGCAGCTGGGCGTCGCTCGTCACGTCGCGGAACAGCGGATCTGGCCGCATGCGCTCCATGAGGCGCGTGGCCCAGTCGCTCAACTCGTCGGCCTTGACGCTTTGCAGGATGTACTGGTACTGCGCCTTGCTCGGCCTCCCGCCGAGCTGCAGGTTCTGGATCGGGCGCATGAAGACGTTGATGCCGGCCAGGTCGCGCAGCTTGCGCCGCAGGGTCTCGATCACCTGCTTCATAGGCGCGCGCAGCGCGCGCGCCTTCAGCGTGACGAACAGGCGGCCGGTGTTCTGCGCGCCACTGCCGCCGTTGAACGAGCTCACGGCCTCGACGTTCGGGTCGGCGCGGAAGATCACGGCGACGCGCTCCTGCAGCTTGACCATCTCGTCGAACGACACGTCCTCGGCGGCTTCGGTGCTGACCGTGATCTGGCCGATGTCCTCCTCGGGGAAGAAACCCTTGGGGATGACGACGAACAGCCAGGCCGTGGCAACGAAGGTGGCCAGCGCCACCAGCAACACGACGCCGCGATGCGCGAGTGCGAGGTCGAGCACGCGCGTGTAGGCCGCGAGCGTCGCGTCGAAGCCGCGCTCGAAGCTGCGCACGAGTGCGCCGGGCGCCCTCTTGTGCGCCTCGTCGGTGAGCAGCCGGCTCGCCAGCATCGGCACCAGCGTCAGCGAGACGAAGGCCGAGACGACGATGGCGAGCGCGACGACGACCGCGAACTCGTGGAACAGCAGTCCGATGACGCCGGGCATGAAGAAAATCGGGATGAACACCGCCACCAGCGAGCTCGAGATCGAGATGATCGTGAAGCCGACCTCGCGCGAACCCTTCAGCGCCGCCGCGAACGGCGCCATGCCGTCCTCGACGTGGCGGATGATGTTCTCGAGCATCACGATGGCGTCGTCGACCACCAGGCCGACGGCCAGCGTGAGGCCGAGCAGCGAGATGTTGTCCAGGCTGTACGCGAGGCCCCACAGCAGCGCGATCGCGCCCACCAGCGACACCGGCAGCGACAGGGTCGGGATCACCGTGGCGACGAAGCGGCGCAGGAACAGGAAGATCACGAGCACCACGAGTGCGATCGTTCCCATCATCGTCAGCGTCACGTCGTGCAGGGCCTCGCGCACCGAGATCGAGCGATCGTTGACCGGCGTCATCTGCACCGATTGCGGCAGCTGCTCCTGCAGCGCCGGCAGCGCGGCGCGCACCGCGTCGACGACGCGCACCGTGTTGGCGCCGGGCTGGCGCTGGATGGCCAGCGTGATCGAGGGCTCGCCGTTGA
>JAGWTJ010000417.1 GCA_028869005.1 Burkholderiales bacterium
GTCGTAGCCCTCGCGCAGCAGCGTCAGCTCGTACAGCGTGCGCAGGTCGGGCTCGTCGTCGACGACCAGCAGGCTGAAGTGCGAGGGCGATGTCATGAGGTCAGGTGCAGTCGCGCTTCGGTGTCGGCCAGCGGCATGCGGCGCATCACCACGTAGAACTCGTTCGGGTGCGGGTCGCCGGCCGCGCGGGCGCGGTAGTCGATGCTGGCGCCGTAGCGTTCGCACAGCTCGCGGCAAATATACAGGCCGAGGCCGGTGCCGCGGCTGCGCGTCGAGAAGAAGGGTTCGAAGAGGTAACGCTCGACCTCGGCCGTGATCGGCGCGCCGTCGCTGGCCACGCTCAGGAAGGCGCGCGCATCGTCGCGCGAATCGAGCCGCAGCACCACGGCGCCGGGCGCGCCGCTGGCGTGGCGGTGCGCGTTGTCGAGCAGGTTGACGAGCACGCGGCGCAGGTGCTCGGCGTCGAAGGCCACGCCCAGCGGCTGCGCCGGCAGCTCGACGCGCAGCACGCTCTGGTCGCCCAGCTTCACCCCCACCGAGCGCGCCCAGTCGCTGCAGATCGCCGCGACCATCGCGGTCGCATCGATCGCCACGATGTCCTGCACCGCGCCGGGCGCCACCTCCATCACGTCGTCGACGATGCGCTTGAGGCGGTCGACGTTGTCGGCCACCATGCGCGTCAGCTGGCGCTGCGCCGCATCGGTGGCGTCTTCGGCGAGCAGCGCATTGGCCTGCGCGATGGCCGCCAGCGGGTTGCGGATCTCGTGCGCGATGCCGGCCGACACGCGCCCCATCGCGGCGAGCTTCTCCTGGCGGCTGCGCGCCTGCATGTTGCGCACGTCCTCGAGGAACAGCACGCAGAAGTCCTCGTTCGCCTGCGCCGCCTTGTGGCGCGTGAAGCGCACGCGCACGCGCAGCGTGCGGGCGGCGTCCGGCTCGAACGCGAGCGTGACGTCGCGCCCCGCCTCCGGCCAGCTCGACTCGGCGAAGGCCTGCTCGACGGTGCGCACCAGCCCCTGCCAGGCTTCGACGCCGCGCAGCTGGAAGGGCGCCGGCCGGCTCATGCCGGTGGGCGCGAGCAGACGGCGTGCCGCCGGGTTGGCGGCGCGCACGCGGCCGCGCCGGTCGACCACCAGGATGCCGTCCTGCATCTCCTCGATCACCAGCCGGTTCAGCGCCGCCTGCTGGCGCGCCATCTCCATGTTGCCGCGCGCGCTGAGCTCCTCGCGCGCCAGGCGGCCGGCGAGTTCGCCGGCCAGCACGGTGATGACGAAGAAGCCGCTGCCGGCCAGCGCGGCCTGGGTGAGCAGCTGCGTGAGGTTGGAGCCCTGCAGCCCGCCGAACCACGCCACCACCAGCAGCATCAGCGCCACGGCGGCCGCGGTCGCCAGCGCGAGCAGCCGCGGCGTCAGCACCCCGGCCATCAGCACCGGCAGCACCAGCAGCGCCACGTAGTTGAGGCTGGCGCCCGGCGCGAGCATGTGCAGCGCGCTGAAGGCGAGCAGGTCGACGCCGATGGTGCTCAGCCAGGGCGCGCCGAACACGCGCGCGAGCAGCTTGGGTTCGACCGGCGTCTTGCGCGGCAGCAGCCACAGGATCAGCGCCAGCGTGCCGTAGGCGACGCTGATCAGCGCCGCCTCGAGCGAGGGCCGCGCGCCGAACAGGCCGGTGATGGCCTGCGCCAGCACCAGGGCCACGCCGAGCGCCGCGCGTGCGCCGATGAAGGTGCGGTAGATGCG
>JAGWTJ010000418.1 GCA_028869005.1 Burkholderiales bacterium
GCGTTGGCCATCGTCTCCTGCGTCGTGAAGGTCTTGCTGGCGACCACGAACAGCGTGCGCGACGCATCGAGCTCGGCCAGCAGCGGCGCGATGTCGTGGCCGTCGACGTTGCTGACGAAGTGAAAGCGCAGGCCCGGCGCGCGATAGGCCTCGAAGGCGCCGACCGCCATGCGCGGGCCCAGGTCGCTGCCGCCGATGCCGATGTTGACGACGTCGGTGATGCGCCGCGCCGTGCGCCCTTCGCGCACGTCTTCGGCGAAGGCGAGCAGCGCGTCGAGCACGGCGTGCACCTCGTCGCTGTGCGGCGCCGCGCCGCGCGGAGCGCGCAGTGCGGTGTGCAGCGCGGCGCGGCCCTCGGTGCGGTTGACGACGCGGCCGGCGAACATGGCGTCGCGTTGCGCCTCGAGATCGCACTCGCGCGCCAGATCGAGCAGCAGCCGCAGCGCCTGGGCGTCGAGCAGGTTCTTCGACAGGTCGGCGAACACTTCGGGCGCCTGCAGCGAGAAGGCGTCGAAGCGCCGCGGCTCGCGCGCGAATGCCGCGCGCAGGTCGAAGAGGCGGCCCTGCGCCTCGTAGTGCGCGGCCAGCGTGGTCCAGGTGGGGGTGTGGTCGGCCCGGGTCATGATGCGGTGCGCATGGCGCGCAGCAGATCCTGCGAGCCGGTGGCCAGCAGCCGCGAGTCGGTGCCGAGCGTGACGAAGCGAAAGCCCTTGGCCACGCGCGCACGCGCCACGTCGGCGCGCCCGTTGTGGATGCCGGCCACCACGCCATGCGCCTTGGCGCGCGCGACGATGTGCTCGATGGCCTGCGCCACCTTGGGCTCGACGTCGTCGAACACCGGCTTGCAGCCGAGCGCCAGCGACAGGTCCGACGGGCCGATGTAGATGGCGTCGAGCCCGTCGACCGCGAGGATGGCGTCGAGCTGCTCGAGCGCCTGCGCCGTCTCGATCATCGCGAACACGACGATGTGGTCGTCGGCGCGCTCGGCGTAGTCGGCGCCGTGCACCAGCGCCGCGCGGATGGGCCCGAAGCTGCGCGTGCCGCGCGGTGCGTAGTGCGTGTAGGCGACCAGGCGCGCGGCGTCGTCGACGCTGTTGATCATCGGACAGATCAGGCCTAAAGCGCCGGCGTCGAGCGCCTTCATGACGATGCCCGGCTCGAGCCAGGGCACGCGCACCACCGGCACCGTGTCGGTGCTGCCGATGGCCTGCAGCATGCCGACCATCGCCTGCTCGCCGACGAGGCCGTGCTGCAAGTCGATGGTCAGCGCGTCCCAGCCCTGGTGCGCCATGACTTCGGCGCTGAAGCTGCAGGGCAGCGCCAGCCAGCCGTTGAGCACGGCGCGATCGGCGTTCCACAGCGTACGCAGACGGTTCTCTCGCATGGTCTTCTCCTGGATCGCGGGGTCTGGATCGCTGGCCGCCGACCTGGTGTCGGCAGCGCGCATCGGGTCGATTGTCGCGGGCGCGCGCGCTGCGCGCAGGCGTTCCCCCTGCTGCGCATGCGTGCTGTACCGCGCAGCCCCTGCCGGTAGAATCACGGCATTCTTCGCGCCCGCGATGAATGCCTTCTACTGGTTGGGGAGGACGCCATGTCCCAAGACGCCCTCTTCCAATTGGGGATGGTCTCAGTCGATCTGAACGCCTCCCAAGAGGAAGAACACCTCCGTCGCACCGGGCGACGCGCGCGCACGCTCCCGTGCGGCGCAGTCTTC
>JAGWTJ010000419.1 GCA_028869005.1 Burkholderiales bacterium
CGTGGTCGCCGCGGCGCCGATGACGCGGTTGCCCGGCGCGACGAGATCCGGCTTGATCAGGTTGTCGACGCGGCGCACGCCGTCGGCGTCGACGTAGGCGCCGCGCGTCGGGCCGCGCGAGCTGAACAGCGTCACGCTGTCGTCGCTGCGCGCGAGCGTGCTCTTGATGTTGACCGCACCGACCGTGATCACCGACGGGTCGTTGCCCGGCGCGCCGATCGCGCCGAACACTTCCTTGCCGTCGGTCGACTTGCCGAAGTTGCCGGCCGCCACCACCACGGTGATGCCGGCGGCGCTGGCGCTGCGCACCGCGATGCACAGCGGGTCGTTCAGCCAGCTCTGCGTGGACTGCGCGGCCAGGCTCAGGTTCATCACGCGGATGTTGTATTCCTTCGCGTGGTAGATGACCCAGTTGATGCCTTCGATGGTGTCGCTCAGCGTGCCGGTGCCGGTGTCGCCGAGCACCTTGACGTCGTAGATGTCGGCGCCCGGTGCGACGCCGGTGTGGTCGGGCGCGGCGACGAAGCCGAAGCCGCGGCCGGCCGCCACCGAGGCGACGTGCGTGCCGTGGCCGAAACCGTCGAGCGTGGTGGCGGCTTCGTTGGCGACCAGGTTCTCGTAGTTCGTCAGCGCCTTGCTGCCGGGCTGCAGCGAAGCGGCGGCATCGACGCCGGTGCTCCAGTTCGCCAGCGTGGTGTTGAGCATGCTGACGTTGCGCTTGACGCGTTCGCCGGCGCTGCCGAAGTCGTGGTGCGAGCGCATCACGCCCGAGTCGAGCACGGCGATGCCGACGCCGCTGCCGTCGACGCCGCTGTAGGTCGTGGCCGACGAGTAGCTGCGGCCGCGCGAAGTGAGCACGCCGGCGACGTATTCGAGCGTGCTGGCGGTGCGCTGCACCGAGCGGTTCGGCGTGACGCTGGCGACGTCGTCGCGCTCGGCCAGCGCGTGCAGCTTCTGCATCGGCAGCTGCACCGTCAGCGCGTTCATCGCACGGTGGAAGGCGTGCACCGAGCCGCCCAGCTTGAGCACGGCGGCGCGCAGCTCGCGCAGTTCCGGATCAGGGCCCGGCTCGGCGACCACGATCGCCTGCACGTGGCGCACGCCGCGCACGTCGCGAGCCCAGCGCTCGCGCGGCGCACGGTCGGTGCGCAGCTCGCCGTCCATGTCGCGGGCGATCTTGCCGCGCACGCGCTCCGACCACGGCGCGGCATGCGCCGGCGCCGCCCACATCGCCGCGACCAGCGCGATGCCCAGCAGGGCCAGCCAGGTGCGCGCACGGCGCATGCTGCGCTCGATGATGACGATGAAAGGCAGCAGATGGCCCATCTTCAGCTCCCGCAGGCGACATGGGCCTGCCCTCGTTGACGTCCTTCAAATGGATACAAGGCGTATCCATCTGTTTCTAGGACGTCATGCTAGGGAGCGCGACGTTCTGCGTGTGGGAACAAAGTCTCGGCGCGCCGCGGGACCCTCCCGGCCACGCGGCAGTTTTGCCCACGGAATGGTCAGTCAAGGCTGACTTCGGTGCGCACCGTCCCGGCCCGATCGGCGCGCGCACTCAGCGCGAGGCGCGTGCCCTTGGGCGCACGCACGACCCACTCGGCCATCGCGCGGTCCGCGGTGATCTCGCGGTTGGGCAGGAAGTTCAGCTGCGAGCTCTTGGGCGCGTGGCCCTCGAGCTGCGGCCCCTCGACACGCGGCTTGCCGCCGA
>JAGWTJ010000420.1 GCA_028869005.1 Burkholderiales bacterium
GCGACAGCGCCGCCTCGATCTCCTCGGCGCGCCGCCGATCGCGCCGGCGCAGCGCGGCGCCGAGCAGCCGGAACTGCGCCAGCGCTTCGTAGTCGGCGTCGCGCAGCAGCGTCTCGAGGTGATCGAGCACGTCGCCATGCACCGCCTCGTCGTCCAGCGGCGCGGGCTGCGTGTCGCCTGAAGCGAGCCCTTCGCGGATCGCGCCGACCAGCGCGTCGAGATCGGCCAGCATGGCGGCCAGCGCCGCGTCGATCTCGGCCTCGGGGCGCTGCGCGAGGATGCGCGCTTCCAGCGCCGCGGCGCTGCGCGGCAGGCGCAGCGCGCCGATCGCCGCCGACGAGCCCTTGAGCGAATGCGCCAGGTCGCGCATCGCCGCCGTGCCCTCACGGCGCAGCCGCCCGCCGAGTTCGCCGACGTCCTCGCCGTGCTGCAGCGTGAACTGGCGCAGCACACGTTCGTAGAGCGCGGCATTGCCGCCCAGGTAGCGCATCGCGACGGCGGCATCGACGCCCTCGATCGCCGGCAGGCCGTCGGCGGCGACGGTCACCGCCGTCGCGGCCGCGGCGTTGCGCGCCTGCCCGGCATGCGCCAGCCAGCGCAGCAGCATGGCGTGCAGCTGTGGCGGATCGACCGGCTTGGCCAGGTGGTCATCCATGCCGGCGGCCAGGCAGGCGATGCGGTCCTCGCCGTAGGCGTTGGCGGTCATCGCGATGATCGGCACCTCGGCGTAGCCGTCCAGCCGGCGCAGGCGCCGCGTCGCCTCCAGGCCGTCCATGCGCGGCATCTGCACGTCCATCAGCACCAGCGCGTACGGCGCGGCGCCGGCGCGCGCGATGGCCTCCAGGCCGTCGCCGGCCAGCTCGACCTGCAGGCCGACGCTGCGCAGCAGCTCGCGCATCACCTCCTGGTTGACCTCGTTGTCCTCGACCAGCAGCACGCGCGCGCCGCCGAACTGGCGTCGCAGCACGGCCGCGGCGTGCTGCGCCTCGGGCTCGTCCTCCGGCGCCGTCTCGGCCACGCCCTCGAGCAGCCGCGCGCTGAACCAGAACTCGCTGCCGCGGCCCGGCTCACTGCTCACGCCGGCCTCGCCGCCCATCATCGCGGCGAGCCGCTGCGTGATGGCCAGCCCGAGGCCGCTGCCGCCGAAGCGCCGCGTCATCGAGGCATCGGCCTGCACGAAGGCCGAGAACAGCTGCGGCAGCTTCTCCGCCGCGATGCCGATGCCGGTGTCGCGCACCACGAAGCGCACGTGCAGCGCATCGCCCTCGCGCGCCAGCAGCTCGACACGCACCTCGACCGAGCCGCGCTCGGTGAACTTGACGGCGTTGCTCAGCAGGTTGAGCAGCGCCTGCGCCAGCCGCGTCGGGTCGCCGCGCAGCGCGTCGGGCAAGCGCGGGTCGGTGGCGACCTCGAACGCCAGGCCCTTGGCCTGCACGCGGTCGATCACCAGCGCACGCGCGCGTTCGAGCAGGCGCGAGAGCGAGAAGTCGGTGCTCTCGAGCTCGAGCTTGCCGGCCTCGACCTTGGAGAGATCGAGGATGTCGTTGATGACCTGCAGCAGCAGGCCGGCCGCCTCGGCCACCTTGCGCAGCCGCTCGATGGCCACCGGGTCGTCGGCGTCGCGGCGCAGCAGGTGCGTCAGGCCGATGATGGCGTTCATCGGCGTGCGGATCTCGTGGCTCATGTTGGCGAGGAAGGCGCTCTTGGCGCG
>JAGWTJ010000421.1 GCA_028869005.1 Burkholderiales bacterium
ATCCGCGTCGGCGACGTGGTGGCGCTGGGCGCGTGGTCGCGCATCGGGCTGTGGAAGGCGCTGGGTGGCGGGCTGCGCCGCGAGGTCGCCGAGGCGCTGGCGGCGGTGGGACTCGCCGGCTGCGAGCGCCGGGTGATCTCCGACCTCTCGGCCGGGCAGTTCCAGCGCGTCCTCTTCGCCCGGCTGATGCTGCAGAACGCCGACCTGATCCTGCTCGACGAGCCCTTCAACGCCATCGACGAAGGCACCACCGCCGACCTGCTCGCGCTGGTGCACCGCTGGCATGCGCAGGGCCGCAGCATCGTCGCGGTGCTGCACGACATGGAGCAGGTGCGGGCCCATTTCGACCAGACCGTGCTGCTGTCGCGGCGCGTGCTGGCCTGGGGTCCGACGCCGAGCACGCTGTCGGCCGAGCCCTTGCGTGCGGCGCGCCTGCTCGCCGACGAGGTGCGTGCATGACGCTGCCGGGTCCGGGCGACTGGTCCGCGCTGCTGTTCCAGCCCTTTGTCGAATTCGGCTTCATGCGCCGGGCGCTGGTGGCCGTGCTGGCGCTGTCGATGGGCGCGGCGCCGCTGGGCTGCCTGCTGGTGCTGCGGCGCATGAGCCTGATGGGCGACGCGATGGCGCACGCGCTGCTGCCCGGCGCGGCGGCGGGCTACCTGGTGGCCGGGCTTTCGGTGCCGGCGATGAGCCTGGGCGGTTTCGCGGCGGCGCTGGCGGTGGCGCTGCTGGCCGGCGCGGTGACGCGGCGCACCGGCCAGCGCGAGGACGCCAGCTTCGCCGCCTTCTACCTGATCGCGCTGGCCGCCGGCGTGCTGATCGTCTCCACCCACGGCAGCCCGGTGGACCTGATGCACGTGCTGTTCGGCAGCATCCTCGCGGTCGACGACAGCGCGCTGATCGGCGTGGCCGCGGTGGCGAGCCTCACGCTGCTGGCGGTGGCCGCGCTCTACCGGCCGCTGCTGGTGGCCAGCGTCGACCCCGGCTTCCTGCGTTCGGTGGGCGGCGCCGAGCGCACGCTGCACTTCGTCTTCCTCGGCCTGGTGGTGCTCAACCTGGTGGCCGGCTTCCAGGCGCTGGGCACGCTGATGGCGGTGGGCCTGATGATGCTGCCGGCCACCGCCGCGCGCTTCTGGGCGCACGAGGTCTGGAGCCTGGCCGGCGTGGCCACGCTGATCGCGCTGGCCAGCGCCGCCGGCGGCCTGCTGCTGAGCTACCACCTGCAGCTGCCCTCGGGCCCGGCCATCGTGCTGCTGGCCGGCGCGGCCTACATCGTCTCCTTCCTGGCCGGACGCCACGACAGCCTGCTCGCCCGCCGCCTCGCGCTGCACGCGCATCGGGTGGCATGAAGCGCCGCGCTGCATTGATGGCGCTCGCCGCGGCGGCGCTGCCGCTGCGCGCGCAGACGGCGAAGCCGCTGCAGGCGGTGGCGAGCTTCTCGCTGCTGGCCGACATGGCGCGCGAAGTGGCCGGCGATGCGGCCGAGGTGCATTCGCTGGTCGGCGCGAACGCCGACGCGCATGTCTTCGAGCCGCGCCCGGCCGATGCGCAACGCCTCGCCCGCGCCGACCTCGTCATCGTCAACGGCCTGCACTTCGAGGGCTGGATCGAGCGCCTGGTGCGCAGCTCCGGCTACCGCGGCCCGCTGCTCGTGGCCAGCGAGGGCATCACGCCGCGGCGCATCGGCCAGGGCGTCGATCCGCA
>JAGWTJ010000422.1 GCA_028869005.1 Burkholderiales bacterium
TCGCTCATGTTGCTTCGGCCGACGATCGCCGCGCCGGCGGCGCGCAGCCGCGCCACGGCCGGCGCGTCGCGCCGCGCCGGTGCGGCCTCGCGGCGCAGCGTCGAGCCGGCCAGCGTGACCTGGCCGGCGATATCGTAGAGGTCCTTCGCCGTCACCGGCAGCCCGGCCAGCGGGCCGAGCGAAGTCGCCGTTCGTCCGGCGGCGAGCAGCGCGTCGGCAGCGCGGGCCGCGGCGCGCGCGTCGTCGTCAAACGTCGCGCCGATGAAGACATGCTCGGCGGCCGGCGAGCGCGCCGCGGCCAGCACGTCGTCGACCAGCGCCAGGTGCGCGCCGGGCGTGCCCAGCCGGGCACGCAGTTGGGCGATCGGCGGCAGGCAGGCAGTGAGGGCAGACATGGCGCAATGATGCGGCATGTGCGCCGTCGTGCGTCGTGCGTCGTGCGTCGTGCGGGCCGCGCCGCCGCAGCGCCGGCGCGGCCCGCGTCCCGCTCAGCCCTTCAGCGCCGCCAGCACCTCGTCGAGCATCTTCTTGGCATCGCCGAACAGCATGCGGTTGTTCTCTTTGTAGAAGAGCGGGTTGTCGATGCCGGCGTAGCCCGAGGCCATGCTGCGCTTCATGACGATCGAGGTGTGCGCCTTCCACACTTCGAGCACCGGCATGCCGGCGATCGGGCTGGCCGGGTCTTCCTGCGCCGCCGGGTTCACGATGTCGTTGGCGCCGATCACCATCGCCACGTCGGTGTCGGGGAAGTCCTCGTTGATCTCGTCGAGCTCGAGCACGATGTCGTAGGGCACCTTGGCCTCGGCCAGCAGCACGTTCATGTGGCCCGGCATGCGGCCGGCCACCGGGTGGATGCCGAAGCGCACCTTGACGCCCTTGTCGCGCAGCGCCCTGGTGATCTCGAACACCGTGTGCTGCGCCTGCGCCACCGCCATGCCGTAGCCGGGCACGATGATCACGCTCTTGGCTTCGCGCAGCAGCTCGGCGGTCTCGGCGGCGCTGATCGCCACCGCCTCGCCGGCCGGCTGCCCGTCGCCGGCTGCCGCCGCCGGCGCGCCGCCGCCGCTGCCGAAGCCGCCGGCGATGACGCTGATGAAGTTGCGGTTCATCGCGCGGCACATGATGTAGGACAGGATCGCGCCCGACGAGCCGACCAGCGCGCCGACCACGATCAGCAGGTCGTTGCTCAGCATGAAGCCGGTGGCCGCCGCCGCCCAGCCCGAGTAGCTGTTGAGCATCGACACCACCACCGGCATGTCGGCGCCACCGATGGCCATCACCAGGTGCAGGCCGAACAGCAGCGCGATCACCGTCATCACCACCAGCGGCACGATGCCGGCGTCGACGCTGGGCGCGGCCAGGAAGGCGCGGCCGAACCACAGCACCACCAGCAGCGCCACCAGGTTGAGCCAGTGGCGCGCCGGCAGCAGCAGCGGCTTGCCGCCGATGCGGCCGGAGAGCTTGCCGAAGGCGATCACCGAGCCCGAGAAGGTGACGGCGCCGATGAGGATGCCGATATAGACCTCGATCTCGTGGATGGCCTTCTCGGCCGGCGTGGCGAAGACGGTCGAGGTGTCGACGTAGCTCGCGTAGCCGACCAGGCAGGCCGCCAGGCCGACCAGGCTGTGCATCAGCGCGACGAGCTCGGGCATCTGCGTCATCTGCACCTTCTTCGCGGCGAAGAGGCCGATGGC
>JAGWTJ010000004.1 GCA_028869005.1 Burkholderiales bacterium
TCGCTCCAGGGCGCGTCGAGCCGCGCACGCAGCTCGGCCATCGAACGCAGCCGTGCGTCGGGGCGCAGCGCCAGCGCGGCGTCGACGGCCGCCAGCAGCGGCGCCGAGTAGCGCCCCGCCGCGGCACGCGCCGCCGGCACCATCTCGTCTTTCACCACGCGCGCGATCGACGACGGCGGCGGCGCGCCCGTGATGGCGGTGTAGAGCACCGCGCCGAGCGCGTAGACGTCGGTCCAGGGTCCCTGGCGCGCCGCGGTCTCGCCGTCGTACTGTTCGGGCGGCGAGTAGCCGCTCTTGAGCAGCACCGTCAACTGCTGCGTGGCCTCGCCGACGACGCGGCGCGCGGAGCCGAAGTCCAGCAGCAGCGGACGCGGCCGCAGTGCGCCGTCGCCGCCGCGCTCCAAGCGCAGCAGGATGTTGTCGGGCGCGATGTCGCGGTGAAAGCAGCGCTGCTCGTGCAGCAGCGCGAGCACGTCGATCAGCTCGAGCGCGATCGCGCGCAGCGCGTGCTCGGGTGGCGGCGCGCCGAGCTCGGCCAGCCAGCGCTTCATCGTGACGCCCTCGGCCAGCGTCATCGCCATGTAGGCGCTGCCGTTGTCGCTCCAGAACTGGTGCACCTTGACCAGCGCCGGATGATCGAAGTGGGCGAGCAGCTTGGCCTCTTCGAGAAAGCTCGCCAGGCCGGCGGCGAAGGCGCGCTCGAAGCGCGGCAGACGCGGCCCGATGCGGCCATCGGGCGCACGCGCCGCGATCGTCGCCGGCATGTACTCCTTGATCGCCACCGAGCGCTGCAGCGCGCTGTCGTAGGCACGGTAGACGATGCCGTGGCCGCCCACGCCCAGGCAGCGCTCGACCGTGAACTGTGCGAGAGGCGTGCCGCGCGGCAACTCGGCGCCCCGGTCGCGTCGCGGCACCAGCAGCGTCCTGGGCTCGTCCGGGCGGGATGGCTGCGGCGAGACGGGCGAGGGCGGGCTCATCGCGCGCAGTATCGGTCCGAAACGCGCGTGTGCGGCCGGCGCGGCGCCTAGCCCGCATCCCCGGGACGCACTCGAGCGCCGCGTTGCGCCAGTGCGGTCGCGGCGCCCGCCAGCGCCGCCAGCGTGTCGACGACGACGGCGGTCGGAACGGCACGCAGATAGGCCTCGAAACGGCCCTTGGCCTCGAAGCGCGCACGAAACGGCGAACGGTCGAACAACGCGCCCAGCCGCGGCACGATGCCGCCGCCCACGTAGACCCCGCCGCGCGCGCCGAACACGAGCGCCACGTCGCCGGCGAAGCCGCCGAGCAGCGCGCAGAACGTCTCGATGGTGCGGGCGGCCAGCGCGTCGTCGCCGGACACGGCCGCCGCGACGATCTGCTCGGCGCTGGCCGGCGCTGCCGCGACGCCCACGACGCTGGCCACGGCGCGCTGCAGCAGGGGCAGGCCGAGGCCCGACAGCAGCCGTTCGGCCGAGACGTGGCGCTGTTCGCGCCGCGCCGCAGCGATGACCGCGCTTTCGAAGTCGTCGCCCGCGGCCAGCGTCACGTGCCCGCCCTCGCCCGGCACGGCGACCCAGCGCCCGTCGGCGTGGACCAGCCCGGCCACGCCGAGGCCGGTGCCGGGCCCGAGCACGGCGCGCGCGGCAACGTCGGCCCGCTGCGCCGGCGTACCGGTGCGGGCTGCGTGCGCCAGCGCCACCGCACCGACCACGCGCAGCTGCGCCCCTTGCAGAGCGGGCAGCGAGAGTGCGAGCGCCTCGAAGTCGTTGAGCACCGCCAGATGGTCGAGCGCGAGCGCGCGCTCGGCGGCGCCGCGCGAGAAGCTCCAGGCGCTGTTGGTGAACGCGATGCGGTCGCCCTCGATCGGCGTGGCGACCGCGAAGGCCGCGGCCCGTGGCGGCCGGTAGTCGCTGCCCAGCTCTGCGGCCAGCGCCTCGAGATAGGCCTGCGCCGCATCGATCGGATCGGCATGCTCGGCGGTGTGCAGGGTGCGCACCTGCGCCACCGGCGCCCCGCGCGCCGCGACCCAGCCGAAGCGTGCGTTGGTGCCGCCGATGTCGGCGACCAGCCACGGCGGTGCCGGCGCGGCTGCGCTCATATGGCCCCCTTGGGCCTGCGGCCCGTCCCCCCGAGGGGGAGCGAGCGCCTTCGGAGCTGCCGGGCGGCGCTCATCGGCACACGCGCCGCAGCCGCAGCCCTGAATCGCTCCGGCGCAGCGCTGGAAGTTTGCCATCCACGCGGGCAAGCCTACACCGAGGCGGCGCGCACCCCCTGTCATATGATGGGCAACCATGGTCGAGCAGCGCATCACGCAGCATTTCTTCGAGAGCGCGGACCTCGAGTACCAGTCCGCCGAAGTGCTGGCGCGGCCGATCGCCGAGGCCGCCGGCGCACTGCTCGGTGCCATCACCGGCGGCGGCAAGGTGATGGTGTTCGGCAGCGGCTTCGCGCGGCTGCTCGCGCCGCACATGGCGCAGTTGCTGGTCGGTCGTTTCGAGCGCGAGCGCCCGCCGCTGGCCGCGGTGGCGCTGGCCGGCGCCGCCGCGCAGGCGGCGCCCCAGGTGCGCGCGCTCGGCCTGCCCGGCGACGTGCTGCTGCTGATGGACAACGGCGAGGGCGACAGCGCCGCGCTGATGGCCGCCGCGCGCGGCAAGGACATGACGCTGGTCGTGCTCGCCGGGCGCGGCGCCAACGAACTGCGCGAACTGCTCGCCGAGAGCGACGTGCTGATCGCCGTGCCGCACGAGCGCGCGGCGCGCGTGGCCGAGACGCACATGCTGGTGCTGCACTGCCTGTGCGACGCGATCGACTTTCAGTTGATGGGAGACATCGAACCGTGAATCGACACCTGTCCCAAGCGATGCGGCGCACGCTGCGCCCGCGCAGTGCGGCGCTGCTGCTGGCGTCGGTCTTTCTTCTGTCGGGCTGCGAGGTGCTGCTGCTGGGCGGTGCGGTCATGGGCACCGGGTTGGTGGCCACCGACCGTCGCACCGCGGGCACGCAGCTGGAGGACGAGACGATCGGGGTCAAGGCCGAGAGCCGCGCGCGCGGCCTGGCCACGCTCGGCCACATCGACGTGACGAGCTACAACCGGGTCGCGCTCATCACCGGCGAAGTCCCGACCGAGGCCGACAAGGCGAGCGTCGAGCGCGCGGTGGCCGGCGTCGAGAACGTGCGCAGCGTCGACAACGAGCTCGCCGTCGGCGCCAACGCCTCGCTCGGCCAGCGTTCGTCGGACTCGCTGCTGACGGCCAAGGTCAAGGCGAGCCTGGTCGATGCCAAGGATCTGCAGGCCAATGCCTTCAAGGTCGTCAGCGCGCGCGGCAACGTCTACCTGATGGGGATGGTCACCGAACGCGAGGCCAACCGCGCCGCCGAAGTGGCGCGCGGCGTGGCCGGCGTGAGGAAGGTGGTGAAGGTGTTCGACATCCTGACCGAGGACGAACTGGCGCGCCTCGGCCAGACGCCGGCGCCCGCGCTCGCCGCCAGCGCGCCGCAGTGAACGCACGCCGTGCCGGCAACGGCACGGAGCGGCGGGCACGGCCCGGCACGACCGGATGAACTCGGCAACATGCTCCAGCGCCCGCTCATCGTTCGCCTGTGCAACTGGATCGGCGATGTCGTGCTCGGCGTGCCTGCGCTCGAGCTGCTCGAGGCGCAGGGTTACATGCCGCTGCTCTACGGCAAGCGCTGGGCAGCGACGTTGCTCAGTGGCTACCCGTGGACCGTGCACGTGCGCAGCGGCACGCTGCAGCAGCGTGTGCACGAGCTGAAGGCGCTGGCCGCGGCCTGCCGCCTGCGTGACGCGGACTTTGCGCGCCGCGTCAATGCCCTGGTGATGCCGAACTCGCTGTCCAGTGCGCTCGAGCTGCGGCTGGCGGGGCTGCGCACGGCCGGCTACGCGCGCGATGGCCGCGGTCTGCTGCTGGCGCAACGCATCGCCCCGCCGCGCCAGCCGCACGAGCTGGAGCGCATGCTGGCGCTCGCCTCGGCGCTGACCGGCGCGCCGGCGCCGGCGCCGCAGGCGATCGGGTTTCGCGTCGCCGCCGCGGCGCAGACACGCACCGACGTCATCGTGCGCGAGCGCGGCTGGCAGCGCGGCTACCTCTGCCTCGTGCCTTTCGCCACCGGCATCGTCAACGGTCGCGACAAGCGCTGGCCGGGCTTCGCGGCGCTCGCCGCGCGGCTGGCGAGCGCGGGCCACGTCGTCGTGATCTGCCCCGGCCCCGGCGCCGAAACGGCGGAGGCCCGCAGCCGCTTCGCGCAGGCCGAGATCGTCGAGGACCTGCCGCTCGACACCTACGCCGCGCTGCTGCGCGGCAGCCGCCTGGTGGTGGCCAACGACACCGGGCCGGGCCACCTCGCCGCGGCCGTGGGTGCGCCGCTGCTCAGTGTGCTCGGGCCGACGACCGTTGCGCAGCATCGTGCCTGGGGCCCGAACGTGCAGTTGCTGCAGGCGGCGTCCGGCTGGCCCGAGGTCGAGCAGGTGCTGGCGGCCGCCTTGCAACTCCTCGCTTTGCAGGCGAGCGGGCCGGCGACACCGGCGGCACCGACGCAGGTGCCCGCGGCCATCGCGCCGGCGGCGCACGGCGGTTGACGCCGGCCGTGGCCGAGACCCTGCACCTGATCGAGCCGACGCTGGCCGATGCGGCCGGGCACGGTCATGCCCTGGTGCTGGCGCTGGCGCAGGCGGCAGCGCCGGACTGCGAGGTGCAGGTCTGGGCCGCCCGGGAGTTCCGCTCCGCGTGGACCGGCCCGGGCCGGTTGCACGCGCATTTCAGCCGGGGCTGGCGCCGCCCGCAGGCCTTCGCGCTGTACCGCAGGCTGTTGCGCGAGCCCGGCCGCCTGCTGATCACCACCGCCGGCACCACCGACCTGCTGCTGGCGGCGTGGGCGGCACCGGGCCGGCTCGGGCCGGGCAAGTGCCACGCCTTCGTGCACTGGCTCAATGCGCGCGAGTCCAAGCGCCGGCTGCTGACGCGCCTGGCGCGCAGGCAGCCGCATCTGCAGATCCTCGCGCCCACCGACAGCGTGGCGCGCTTCTTTCGCGACTGCGGCTTCGACGCCGTCGCGGTGCCCTATCCGCTCGCGGCCGATGCGCGCCCGGCGGCGTCGCAGGCGGGCACCTTCGACCACCTGCTGGTGGCCGGCGGCGCCAGGCTCGACAAGGGCTTCGACTGCATTGTGGAACTGGCGGAGCTCATGGCGCAGCGCGGGCTTGACTGGCCGCTCACGATCCAGGTCTCGCGCGAAGAGCGCCATCGCGACGACGCCGCGCTGACGCAATGGATAGCGCGCCTGCGTGCCTGCAAGCTGCCGCGCCTGACGCTGCGCGAGGACACCCCGAGCCCGGCCGACTACCGGCGCTTGTTCGACGGCGCCGTGGTGCTGCAGCCGTATCGGCCGGGTACGTTCGCCGATCGCGTGAGCGGCGTGACGCTGGACGCGCTGGCCGCCGGCGCACCGGTGATCGCCACCGATCACACCTGGATGGCACGCCTGGTGCAGCGCTTCGATGCCGGCGTCGTGCTGCAAGAACGCACGCCGCAGGCGCTCATCGCCGCCATCGAGCGCGTCCTGGCCGACCACGCCGCGTACGCGCAGCGCGCGCTGCAGGCGGCCGCGCAGGTGCGTGCCGAGCACTCCGCGCGGCCGCTGATCGATCAGGTGCTGGGCCGCGCCAAGCACGCCGACACGGCGGGGCCGACATGAACGGCGCGCCCGCCGTGAACGACGCGCTCACCGCGCCCCCCGTGCCGGCTACGTCGCGCCTGTCGGTGATCGTCATCACGCGCGACGAGGAGTCGCGTCTGCGTGCCTGCCTCGAATCGGTGGCCTTCGCCGACGAATGCGTCGTCGTCGATGGCGGCAGCCGTGACGGCACGGTGGCACTGGCGCAGCAGTTGGGTGCGCGCGTCATCGTCACGCCCGACTGGCCGGGCTTCGGCCGCCAGAAGCAGCGCGCGCTCGATGCGGCACGCGGCACCTGGGTGCTGAGCATCGACGCCGACGAGTGGGTCGACGAGGCGCTGGCGCAGGCCATCCGCGGCGTCGTCGAGTCGCCCGAGACCGCGCACGGCGACGCGACAGCGCCGACGGCCTACAACGTCGATCGGCTGTCTGCGCTGTGCGGGCGCTGGATGGAACACGGCAGCTGGCAGCCCGATCCCTGCCTGCGCCTGTTTCGCCGCGGCAGCGCGCGCTTTTCCGACGATCTCGTTCACGAGCGGCTGATTTGCGACGGGCTGATCGCCCGTCTGCCCGGGCGACTGCTGCACAACAGCCTGCCTCGGCTCGAGCAGGCGCTGGAGAAGATGAACCGCTATTCGAGCGGCCGTGCGCAGGATCTGGCGGCGCGCGGGCGGCGCGGCGGCCTGGGCCCGGCGATCGGACATGGGCTGTGGGCGTTCGTGCGCGGCTACCTGCTCCGGCGCGGCTTTCTCGACGGGCGCCTGGGCTTCGTGCTCGCGGTGCTCGACGCCGAGGCGGCGTACTACCGCCACCTCAAGGTCTGGCTCGATGCCGAGCCGCTGTCGCATCCCCTGCCCGCGCCGCGCCGGCCGCGCGGCTGACGACGCCGATGCCGGCCGCGACGCATCCGATGACGCCTGCGCTGGTCTTTGCCAACCACGGCCTGCGGCACTCCGGCGGCATCGAGCGCTACCTGCTCACGCTCGTCGACGCGCTGCACGAGCGCGCCATCCGTCCCACTGTCGTCGCGCGGCGCTTCGACCGCGCGCTGCCCGAATACGACTGGGTCGATGCGGTGGCGGTGCGCACCTACGGCTTGCCGGCGGCGCTGCGCGACCGCTGGTTCAGCCGGCGTCTGGTCGAGCTCAAGCGCCGCCATGGCTGGTACCCGGTGATCGGACTGAACCAGACGCGCGCCTCCGACATCGCGATCTGCGGCAGCACGCATCCGGGCTGGCTGGCCGTCACGGGACAGCGGCCCGGTTGGCGCGACCGCATGACGAGCGCCCTCGAGCACGACCATTTCAACGGCGCCGCCGTCGTCATCGCGCACTCGCGCCTGATGGCTGCGCAGCTCGAGCAGCACCACGGCGTGGCGGCGGCGCGCATCGTGGTGCTGCATCCGCCGGTGGACACGCGCCGCTTCCACCCGGTGAGCGCCGAGCGCCGGCTGGTGCTGCGGCGACGGCTCGGCCTGCCCGAGGACCGCCTGGTGTTCCTGCTCGCCTCCACGGGCCACGCGCGCAAGGGGCTCGATCTGCTGGTGCGTGCGCTGGGGCACAGCACGGAGCCGGTGCTGCTGGTGGTGGCCGGCCGTCCCGTGGACGCCAGCGCGCCCAATCTGCGCTGGCTGGGCTATCGCAGCGACATCGAGGACGTCTATCGCGCCGTCGACTGCACGGTGATGGCGTCGCGCTTCGAGCCGTTCGGGCTGGTCGGCGTGGAGAGCGTGCTGTGCGGCACGCCGCTCATCGGCGCGCGCGGCATGGGCTGCCTGGAGGTGATCGTCGGCGACGCGCTGCTGCCGTTCGACGTGGCCGATGGCGCGAGCCTGGACGCCGCCATCGCGCAGGCATTGCAGCGCTGGCGCGCGGGCCGGCTGGCGTTGGCCGACCCGCGCGCGTCGCTGCGCTACGACCCGTCGGCGCAGGCGCATCTGGATGCGCTGCTCGGCTGGGTGGAGCGGCTGCGCAACGCTGCGCTACCATGACCGGCACCCCTCGTTGCCCCCGGTGCCCAACGGCCCGCAGCCCGATCGAATGGCTCATCCGCAGCAGGCCGAATTCTTCGGCAGCGTCCGCGACGCCTACCGTCGCTTCTTCCACGGCGCGCGCGTGCTGGAAGTCGGCTCGCTCGACATCAACGGCTCGCTGCGCTCGCTGTTCGACGACTGCACGTACACCGGCGTCGATCTGCAACCCGGGCCGGGCGTCGACCTGGCCTGCCCCGGCCACTTGCTCGAGTTCCCGAGCGGCCACTTCGACATCGCGGTCTCGGCAGAGTGCTTCGAGCACAACCCGTTCTGGCGCGAGACGCTGGCCAACATGCTGCGCATGACGCGCGCCGGCGGACTGGTGCTGCTGAGCTGCGCCACCACCGGGCGCAAGGAGCACGGCACGACGCGCACCAACCCCGACGCCTCGCCGTTCACGGTCGCCGCACGCTGGGACTACTACCGCAACCTGCGCGCGCGCGACCTCGAAGGCGGCGCGCACCTGCCCGGCTGGCTGGCGCACTGGCGCTGCTGGACCAACCACGTCAGCCGCGACCTGTACTTCGCCGGCCTGCGCCGCGGCGGCGACGCCGCCCTCGACGCGGCGCTGCTGGCCACGCTCGATCGCCGCTACGCGATGGCCGCCAGCGGCAAGGCGCTGCGCCGCGGCGTCAAGAGCAAGCTGATCGGCGATCTGCTGTCGCACGGCTGAGGAGCGCGTCGCCGATGTCGAGCCCGATCGGCCGGCTGCGGCGCGTCGAGAGTGGCGACGCCGCCGCAGCGGCCGATGCCGACGCGCGGCCCTGGGTCTCGATGCTGCTCATCGCCTACCGCCAGGCCGGCACCGTCGGCGAGGCGGTGGCCGGCGCGCTCGCGCAGACCTACTCGCCGCTCGAGATCATCGTCTCCGACGACGCGTCGGACGACGCGACCTGGGACGCGATCGAGGCCGCGCTGGCCGGCTACAAGGGGCCGCACCGCATCGTGCGCAACCGCAATGCGCGCAACCTCGGCATCGGCGCGCACCTGTCGAAACTGGCGGCGATAGCGCGCGGCGAGCTGCTGTTCGTCACCGCCGGCGACGACGTCTCGCGCCCCGAACGCTGCGAACGCACGGTGCAGGCCTGGCTCGCACACGGCCGTCGCCCCGATCTGATCGCCAGTCCGCTGCTCGATATCGACGCCCGCGGCGAGGCGCGCGGCCTGCTGCGGCCGAGCGACCTCGGCGTCTATCGAAGCGCGGCCGCATGGATCGCGAAGCCGCCCTACGTGATCGGCGCCGGCCAGGCGTGGACGCGCCGCCTCGTCGAGCGCTTCGGTCCGCTGCCCGAGGGCACGGTCGCCGAGGATCTGGTGATGGTGTTCCGCGCCGTCGTCAGCGGCGGGGCGATCACGCTGGCCGAGCCGCTGGTAGCGTACCGGCGCGGCGGCCTGTCGCGTCGGCGCCGCGCGCTGCACGCGAGAGAGGTGCGGCACAAGCTGCTGGCCAACGCGCGCCACGCGCTGGTCGAGCTGCCCTGCCTGCTGCGCGATGCCGAGCGCGCCGGCGTGCGCGACCAGGTGGCGCCCACGCTCGAACGGCAGCTCGCGCGCGAGCGCCACGTCGCGGCGCAGTTCGACGCGTCGGCCAGCTTGCCGGCGCGCTGCGGTCGGCTGCTCGGCGACCGTGCCGTGCCGGCCGCGACACGGTTGCGCGTGTTCGTCTACGCGGCGCTGCCCTGGCTGCTGGCGCCCGGGTTCGCGCTCAAGCGCCTGGCATTGGGCCGCCGCGAACCGGAGTGAGGGGCTAAGGCGCGAGCCTGCGCATCAGGCTCGACGTGTCGTCGCGGCCGCCGCCGGCGGCCTGCAGCTCGGCGTAGAACTGGTCCACCAGCGCCGTCACCGGCAGCGGCGCGCCGTTGCGCCGCGCCTCGTCGAGCACGAGGCCGAGGTCCTTGCGCATCCAGTCGACGGCGAAGCCGAAGTCGAACTTGCCGTCGAGCATCGTGCGGCCGCGGTTGTCCATCTGCCAGCTCTGCGCCGCGCCCTTGCCGATCACGTCGAGCACGAGCGGCATGTCCAGGCCGGCGCGCCGGCCGAAGGCGAGCGCCTCGGCCAGCGCCTGCACCATGCCGGCGATCGCCACCTGGTTGACCATCTTGGCCAGTTGCCCGGCACCGCTGGCGCCGACCCGCGTGACCGCACGCGCGTAGTTCATCGCCAGCGGCCGCATCGCCTCGAAAGGCGCGGCGTCGCCGCCGCACATCACCGTGAGCGCGCCGTTGACGGCGCCGGCCTGGCCGCCGGAGACCGGCGCGTCGACGAAGTGCAGTCCGCGTGCGCCGGCGGCGGCGTGCAGCTCGCGTGCGACGGCCGCCGACGCGGTGGTGTGGTCGACGAAGACGGCGCCGCTCGCCATGCCGGCGAAGGCGCCGTCGGCACCCAGCACGATGCTGCGCAGGTCGTCGTCGTTGCCGACGCAGGCGAACACGAACTCGGCACCGCCGTGCGCCGCCGCGGCCGCGCGCGGCGTGGCGGCGCTGTCGCCGCCGTAGACGTCGACCCAGGCCCGGGCCTTGTCGGCACTGCGGTTGTAGACGCAGACCTGATGGCCGGCGCGCGCCAGGTGGCCGGCCATCGGATGGCCCATCACGCCCAGGCCGATGAAGGCGACGCGGCGCGCGGGAAGGGGTTCGTAGGAGCGGGGGCTGTTCATGCCCCCGATGGTGCCACGGCGCGGTGGCGCGCCGGCCGCGACGACGCGTCAGACGATCTTCATCGCCTCGGTGCCCGCCGCCAGGTCCGGGTTGCGCGCGCGCACGCTCTGCAGCTTGATCGTCAGGCGCAGGTCGTTCACCGAATCGGCGTTGCGCAGGGCATCCTCGTAGGTGATCAGACGCTGCTCGTAGAGGTCGAACAGCGCCTGGTCGAAGGTCTGCATGCCGAGCTCGCGGCTGCGCTTCATCAGGTCCTTGATCTCGGCGACCTCGCCCTTGAAGATGAGGTCGCCGACGAGCGGGGTGTTGATCATGATCTCCACCGCCGCCACACGCCCGCGGCCCTGCTCGCGCGGCATCAGGCGCTGGCTGACCAGCGCCTTCAGGTTGAGCGACAGGTCCATCAGCAACTGCTGGCGCCGCTCCTCGGGGAAGAAGTTGATGATGCGGTCCAGCGCCTGGTTGGCACTGTTGGCGTGCAGCGTGGCCATGCACAGGTGGCCGGTCTCGGCGAAGGCGACGGCGTTTTCCATCGTCTCGCGGTCGCGGATCTCGCCCATCAGGATCACGTCCGGCGCCTGGCGCAGCGTGTTCTTCAGCGCGATCGCCCAGCCGTCGGTGTCGATGCCGATCTCGCGCTGCGTGACGATGCAGTTCTTGTGCGGGTGCACGAACTCCACCGGATCCTCGACGGTGATGATGTGGCCGAAGCTGTTCTCGTTGCGCCAATCGACCATCGCCGCCAGCGACGTCGTCTTGCCCGAGCCGGTGGCGCCGACGAAGATGACCAGGCCGCGCTTGGTCATCGCCACGTCCTCGAGGATCGGCGGCAGCCCGAGACCCTTGATCGTCGGCAGCGTCTGCGGGATGGTGCGGAACACGAGTCCGACCTGGCCCTGCTGCATGAAGGCGTTGACGCGAAAGCGCCCGATGCCCTGCGGGCTGACCGCGAAGTTGCACTCCTTGGTGCGCTCGAACTCGGCCGCCTGCTTGTCGTTCATGACGGCGCGCGCCAGCGCGATGGTGTGCAGGCCGCTCAGCGGCTGCGGGCTGACCTTGGTGATCTTGCCGTCGACCTTGATCGCCGGCGGGAAGTCGGCAGTGAGGAAGAGGTCCGAGCCGTTGCGCGAGACGAGCAGGCGCAGCAGGTCATTGACGAATTTGGAGGCCTGGTCGCGTTCCATGATGTCATCTCCTCTGCGTAGGCGCAGGCACCGCCATCCATCCACCACGGGCCTGGCCAGCAGCCGCGGTGGATCCGGCTCTGCCGGTCCACTCGCGGCGCCCCCTGGGGGGAGGCGCCGAAGGCGCTTCGGGGGGGACCATTTATCCCGGGAAGTTCTCGGGGATCTTGGCCTTGCCACGCGCCTCGGCCGGGCTCACCAGATTGCGGCGCACGAGATCGGACAGGTTCTGGTCGAGCGTCTGCATGCCCAGGCTCTGGCCGGTCTGGATGCTCGAATACATCTGCGCGATCTTGTTCTCGCGGATCAGGTTCTTGATGGCGCTGTTGGCCAGCATGATCTCGTGCGCGGCCACGCGCCCCGAGCCGTCCTTCAGCTTGCACAGCGTCTGCGAGATCACCGCCACCAGCGACTCGGAGAGCATGGCGCGCACCATCTCCTTCTCGGCCGCCGGAAAGACGTCGACCACGCGGTCGACCGTCTTGGCCGCGCTCGAGGTGTGCAGCGTGCCGAACACGAGGTGACCGGTCTCGGCGGCAGTGAGCGCGAGGCGGATGGTTTCGAGGTCGCGCATCTCGCCCACCAGGATCGCATCGGGATCCTCGCGCAGCGCCGAGCGCAGCGCGTTCGAGAAGGAGAGCGTGTGCGGCCCGACCTCGCGCTGGTTGATCAGGCACTTCTTGCTCTCGTGCACGAACTCGATCGGGTCTTCCACCGTCAGCACGTGGCCGTACTCGCTCTCGTTGAGGTGGTTGACCATCGCCGCCAGCGTCGTGCTCTTGCCCGAGCCGGTGGGGCCGGTGACGAGCACCAGGCCGCGCGGCTTGAGCGCGAGTTCGGCGAACACCTTGGGCGTGCCGAGCTGCTCGAGCGTGAGGATCTTGCTCGGGATCGTGCGGAACACGGCGCCGGCGCCGCGGTTCTGGTTGAAGGCGTTGACGCGAAAGCGCGCCAGCCCCTGGATCTCGAAGCTGAAGTCGCACTCGAGCGTGTCCTCGTAGTGCTTGCGCTGGGCGTCGTTCATGATGTCGTACACCATGCCGTGGACCGTCTTGTGGTCCAGCGCTTCGACGTTGATGCGGCGCACGTCGCCGTGCACCCGGATCATCGGCGGCAGTCCGGCCGACAGGTGCAGGTCGGAGGCCTTGTTCTTGACCGAGAAGGCCAGCAGTTGCGTGATGTCCATGCAGATCCGGTGTGAGGCGCCGCGCCCGATTCACTGCGGCCGTCGCCGCGCGGCCCGTCCGGTGCGCAGCCAGGCGGCCGCGCGCGCCGCCGGGATCCCGCTAAGCTCGGGGCATTATGGGCAGCATCGGAAGCAACCTGCAAGAAGTGAAGCGGCGCATCGCCGCCGCCTGCGCCCTAGCCGGTCGCGATGCCAACATCTTCACGCGCGCGCCGGCGCCGGGCGCCTTCGACGCGCCGCCGTGCGGCGTCACGCTGCTGGCGGTGAGCAAGACCTGGCCCGCGGCCGCGCTGCGCGAGGCCCACGCCGCCGGCCAGCAGGCCTTCGGCGAGAACCAGGTGCAGGAGGCGCTGGCCAAGATCGAGGCGCTGGCCGACCTGCGCGCGCGGCTGCAGTGGCATCTGATCGGCCCGCTGCAGAGCAACAAGACGCGCGCCGTCGCCGAGCAGTTCGACTGGGTGCACTCGGTCGACCGGCTCAAGATCGCCGAGCGCCTCGCCGAGCAGCGCCCGGCCGGTCTGCCGCCGCTCGATCTGTGCCTGCAGGTCAACATCAGCGGCGAGGCGAGCAAGAGCGGTGTGGCGCCGGCCGACCTGCGTGCGCTGGCGCACGCGGTGGTCGCGCTGCCCGCCGAGCGCGTACGCCTGCGTGGCCTGATGGCCAT
Source organism: Burkholderiales bacterium (assembly GCA_028869005.1). Classification (GTDB taxonomy): domain Bacteria; phylum Pseudomonadota; class Gammaproteobacteria; order Burkholderiales; family Burkholderiaceae_C; genus Rubrivivax. The sequence goes on from JAGWTJ010000004.1 coordinate 13,394, forward strand.
CCCGGCGCCGGCCACCGGTCGCGACGCGCAGCGCGCGCCGCACCGCGAACTCGCCGCGCTGCTGGCGGTATTGCGCGGCGACGGGCTGGCGCTGGACACGCTGTCGATGGGCATGAGCGACGACCTCGAGGCCGCCGTGCTCGAAGGCGCCACCGTCGTGCGCGTGGGCAGCGCGATCTTCGGCGGCCGGCCGCGGGCGTGAGCGCGCCGCCGCCGCGTCAGTTCAGGTACATGCCCAGATAGCGCCGGCCGCGGCTCACCGCCTCGGCATCGGGACACATCGCGAACCACTCGACGAGCTGCTTGCGCGCCGCCTCGCGCTGCTCGCCCTTGTCGCGCAGCACGACCTCGAGCAACTGCTCGAAGGCCGCGTCGAAGTCGCCGTCGTGCGCGAGCAGCGCCGCCAGGCCGAAGCGGGCTTCGAAATCCTTCGGGTCGGCGGCGATGCGCGCGCGCAGTTGCACCGGGTCGCCGGCCGGCTTGTGGCGCGCCATCTCGATGCGCTTGCCGAGCGCCTCGTGGCGCTCGCCGCGCGCGTCGGCCCGGACGCGATCGAGCAGGCCGGCCGCGGCGTCGAGCTCGCCGCGCGCGATGCGACGCTCGGCCAGATCGTGCAGCGTCTCGGCATGCGCCGGGTCGAGCGCCAGCGCCTCCTCCAGCAACTGCTCGGACTCTTCGGCGTGACCCTGCTCGATCGCAACGGCCGCGGCCTTGCGCAGTTCCTCGAGCGGCGAGCCCTGCGGCTCGAACTGGCCGAGGTGCTTGTCGAGGAACTGGCGGATCTGTCCTTCGGGCAGTGCGCCGACGAACTGGTCCACCGGCTGCCCGCCGGCGAACAGCACCACCAGCGGGATGCTGCGGATGCGCAGCGCCGCCGACAGGTTGGGCGCTTCGTCGGTGTTGATCTTGGCCAGGATGAAGCGCCCACCGTAGTCCTGGGCGAGCTTTTCCAGGGTCGGCCCGAGCGAGCGGCACGGCCCGCACCACGGTGCCCAGCAGTCGAGTAGCACCGGCACGTCGAGCGAACGCTCGAGCACCAGGCGCTCGAAGTCGGCTTCGGTGACGTCGATCACCCGCTCGGCGGGTGCGGGCGGCATGGCGGCGCCGGGTGCGACGGCCGTGGCGGCGCCCGTGGTGGCGGTCTGGGCGGCGGCGTACGGATCGTGCGCGGCGAAGGGATTGCGGGGGGAGGCACTCATGCGTCGATTTTCGCCTGACTTGCGCTCGCGTGCAGCGATGGCCGCCTCCGGTCGCCCGGCGCGGCACGATGGTCCGGCGCGATGGCCGCGCGCACTGGCTCGATGCGATCGTGCGGCACGATGACCGCGCACGATCGGGCGTCGATACACTGACCGCATGGACGCATCCCTCATCGCCTTCGTCGGCGGCGGCAACATGGCCTCGGCGCTGATCGGCGGGCTGCGCCGCGGCGGGCACGCGGCGGCGCGCATCGTCGTCGTCGAGCCGTTCGAGGCGCAGCGCGAGCGGCTCGCACAGGCGTTCGACGTCGCGGCGCAAGCGTCGGCCGACGCCCGCCTGGCGGCGGCGGACATGGTGGTGTGGGCCGTCAAGCCGCAGAGCTTCGGCGACGCGGCGGCCCCGTGCGCGCCGTTCGTCGCCGACGCGCTGCAGGTGTCGGTGATGGCCGGCATCCGCATCGACAGGATCGCCGCGGCGCTCGGCGTCCAGACGCACGCCGCGCGCATCGTGCGCGCCATGCCCAACACGCCGGCGCTGGTCGGTCGCGGCATCGCCGCGCTGTACGCCGCCGGCGCGGTCGCGGCGCACGAGCGCACGGCCGTCGAGGCGCTGTTCGCGCCCACCGGCTCGACGCTGTGGGTGGAGCGCGAGGCCGACCTCGACGCGGTGACGGCACTGTCCGCCTCGGGCCCCGCCTACGTCTTCTACTTCATCGAGGCCATGGTGCAGGCCGGCACCGAGATGGGTCTCACGGCCGAACAGTCGCGCCGCCTGGCGCAGGAGACCTTCGCGGGTGCGGCGGCGCTGGCCATGCAGTCGAGCGACCCGCCCGAGCGGCTGCGCGAGCGCGTCACGTCCAAGGGCGGCACGACGCACGCGGCGATCTGCTCGCTCGAGGGCGACGGCGTCAAGGCCGCGTTCGTGCGCGCGCTGCACGCGGCGCGCACGCGTGCCGAGGAACTCGGTCGCTGAACTCAGCGCAGCGCCAGGTCGAGCGCAACGCCGGCGAAGATCGCCAGTCCCAGCCAGTGGTTGAGCCGGAAGGCCTTGAAGCAGCCCTCGCGCGTGCGTGTGCGGATCAAGGCAAAGTGCCACAGCGCCTGCGCGGCGGCAACAGCGACGCCGAGCCCGAACCAGCGGCCGAGGCCGAACAGAGCGCCGAGCAGCAACCAGCTCGCCAGGTGCAGCGCGTAGAACAGCATCACGCCGGCGACGTCGTAGCGGCCGAGCGTGATGGCGCTGGTCTTCATGCCGATGCGCAGGTCGTCGTCGCGATCGACCATCGCGTACTCGGTGTCGTAGGCGAGCACCCAGAACAGATTGGCCGCCAGCAGCGCCGCGGCCAGCGGCGGCACCGACGCCAGCGTCCACTCGCGGCCGCCAAGCGCGGCGGCGAAGGCCATCGGAATGCCGAAGCTGAAGGCCACGCCGAGCACCGCCTGCGGCATCGAGATCCAGCGCTTGGCCCAGGGGTACAGCAGCGTCACCGCCAGGCCGACGAAGGACAGCAGGATGGCCGGCGGGTTGGTCGTGAGCACCAGCGCAAAGGCCGCCAGCGCGAGCAGCGCGCCCAGCACTAGCGCCTCGCGCACCGAGACCGCGCCGCTCGTCACCGGGCGCGACGCCGTGCGCTTGACGTGGCGGTCGAAGTCGCGGTCGACGACGTCGTTGTAGCAGCAGCCGGCACTGCGCATGAGGACGGTGCCGAGCACGAAGACCGCGAGCAGATGCCAGCCCGGCCAGCCGTCGGCGGCGATCCACAGCGCACTCAGCGTCGGCCACAGCAGCAGCAGCCAGCCGGCGGGGCGGTCCCAGCGGATGAGGTCCAGGTAGAGCGCGAGGCGCGCGCGTCGGGAGCCGGGGCGCGGCTCGGGAGTGGCGGTGGCAGGGCTCACCGCACGGATTATCGGCAGCCCGGACGGCCCCGCAGCGCGCACGCTCGACGGCCCGCCGCCAGCCACGGTTCGTCGTCCACAACGCCGCGCGGCACGACGACAGGCAAGCGGGGAGCGAGTCGGTGGACGGGCTCCGAGCACAAGGATGGCTTGGCAAGCGCGGTTGCGGCATCATCAGCCGATGAACCGCGAACAGGTCCTCGCTTTGCTAGCCGCGCACAAGCCGGTGCTCGCCGAACGCTTCGGCGTGACGCGGCTCGCGCTCTTCGGCAGTGCCGTACGAGGCACCGCGCGGGCGGACAGCGACGTGGACGTGCTGGTCGATTTCGACGGCCCCGCCACCGCCAAGCGCTACTTCGGCGTGCAGTTCTATCTCGAGGATCTGCTGGGTCGCGAAGTGGACCTCGTGACAACCGACGCGCTGCGCCCGCGGCTGCGGCCCTACGTCGAGCGCGATGCCCTCGACGTCTGATCGCGACGTGCGCCTGTACGTCGAGGACATGCTCGAGTTCTGCGAGCGCGCCATGCGCTACGCGAGCGGCTACGGTCTCGAGGCCTTGCTCGCCGACACCATGCGCTACGACGCGGTCCTGCGCAACCTCGAACTGATCGGCGAGGCTTCGACCCATGTCGGCAGCGCGCAACGAGCGCTGGCTCCGGCGATTCCATGGCGACAGATCGTCGGCACCCGCAACCGCGTGGCACATGCTTACCTAGGCATATCGCCAGCCACGGTGTGGGACATCGTGACCGTGGAACTGCCGAGCCTGCACGCCGCTCTGCTCGAATTGTTGGGGCAGCTGCCCGAAGCCCACGCCTGACCCGGCGCGTCGGGATTGCGGCATTGCTCGCTCGGGGCGAGCGCCTCACCCCTCGAGCTGCTTCTGGAACACCAGCCCCGCGTGCTCGCGCAGCGCGTGAAAGCGGATCTTCGGCCAGTTCTCCTGCATCGCGCGCAGCTCGCCGGCGTATTCCAGCAGCACGCAGGGCGCGTCGACCGCATCGAGCGCCACGCGGTGCGCATTGCCGTCGATGAAGCGCTGGAGCTCGCGCAGGTCGGCGGCGGCACCCTCGCCGGTTTCACTCGTGACCCAGCGCGCGACGTTGTAGCGCGCCGGCAGCACACGCGCCTTGACGCCGTACTCGTGCTCGAGGCGATGCGCCACGACCTCGAACTGCAGCTGCCCGACCGCACCCAGCAGCAGCGCGCCGCCGGCGACCGGGCGGAAGACCTGGATCGCGCCTTCCTCGCCGAGCTGTGTGAGGCCCGCGCGCAACTGCTTGGTCCTGAGCGGATCGGCGACCTCGACGGCGCGGAACATCTCCGGCGCGAAGAACGGCAGCCCCGTGAACTGCAGCGCCTCGCCTTCGGTGAGCGTGTCGCCGAGCTGCAGCACGCCGTGGTTCGGGATGCCGATGATGTCGCCGGCGTAGGCTTCGTCGAGCAGTTCGCGGCGCTGCGACAGGAAGCTCACGACGCTATTGGGGCGCAGCTCCTTGCCCGAGCGCACGACCTTCAGGCGCATGCCGCGCACGAAGCGGCCGCTGGCCACGCGCAGGAAGGCGATGCGGTCGCGGTGCGCCGGGTCCATGTTGGCCTGGATCTTGAAGACGACGCCGCTGAACCTGTCTTCGGTCGGCTGCACCGTGCGTTGCAGCGCGGGCTTCGGGCCGGGTGGCGGCGCCAGGTCGACCAGCGCGTCGAGCACCTCCTGCACGCCGAAGTTGTTGATCGCCGAGCCGAAGAACATCGGCGTCTGGCGGCCGGCGAGGAACTCGGCCTCGTCGAAGGCGGGCGCCGCTTCGCGCACGAGGTGCACCTCGCCCGCGGCGTGCTCGTAGTCGACGCCGAAGCGCGCCGCGAGCTGCGGGTTGCCGATGCCTTCGACGATCTCGTCGCCGGCGTCCTTCAAGCGATCCTCGCCGGCCTTGAAGACGCGCATCTGGTCGCGCCGGAGGTCGAGCACGCCGCCGAAGTTGCGGCCCATGCCGACCGGCCACGTAAAGGGCACGACGCTCATGCCGAGCTCGCGCTCGATCTCGTCGAACAGGTCGAGCGGCGCCTTGACCTCGCGGTCCATCTTGTTGACGAAGGTGAGGATCGGCGTCGAGCGCGCGCGGCACACCTGCAGCAGGCGCCGCGTCTGCGGCTCGACGCCGTTGGCCGCGTCGATCACCATCAGCGCCGCGTCGACGGCGGTGAGCACGCGGTAGGTGTCCTCGCTGAAGTCCTGGTGGCCGGGCGTGTCGAGCAAATTGACGACGCAGTCGCGGTACTCCATCTGCATCACGCTGGAGGCGACCGAGATGCCGCGCTGTTTCTCGATCTCCATCCAGTCGCTGGTGGCATGGCGGCTGGCCTTGCGCGCCTTGACGGACCCGGCGATCTGGATCGCACCCGAGAACAGCAGCAGCTTCTCGGTCAGCGTGGTCTTGCCGGCGTCGGGGTGGGAAATGATGGCGAAGGTTCTTCTGCGCCGGACCTGATCGTCTATGGCGGCGTTGGACATCGATACGGCCTTCTCGTGGGGTGCGAACACGGGCCTGCGCCGCGCAGGCGGCGGCGGGCCGGCGCCGGCGCGGGCACCGGTGACCCGAAGGCGCGCATGGTATCCGGGCAGGCGAGTACACTGGTAAGTATTCAATAACTTACCAAGACGACGCTCCAGCATGCCGCTCCGACTGCCCACCGAGGAACGCCAGGCCGGCATCGTGGCCGCGGCGCTGCACCTGGCTCGCGAGTCGAGCCCGGCACTGATCACCAGCGGCGACATCGCCGCGCAGATCGGCGTCACGCAGGGCGCCCTGTTCAAGCACTTCCCGACCAAGGACGCGATCTGGCTGGCCGCCATGCGCTGGGCGCGCGAAGAACTGCTGGCGCGGCTGCAGTCGGCCGCGACGTCCGCGGCGCCGCCGCCGACGCAGGCGCTGGCGGCGATGTTCCGCGCCCACGTCGAGTTCATCATCGCCCACCCGGGCGTGCCGCGGCTGATCTTCCACGAACTGCAGCAACCGGCCGACTCGCCGACCAAGCGCGAGGTGCGCGCGCTGCTGCAGGGCTACCGCCGGCTGCTGCTGGACACGCTGGCGCAGGCATCGGAGCAGCGCCTGCTGGGCCCGGACGTCGATGCCGAGGCCGCCGCCACCAGCTTCATCGGCCTGGTGCAGGGGCTGCTGATGCAGTCGATGCTGAGCGGCCGCGTAGCCGCCATGCGGGCGCAGGCCGAGCGCGTCTTCGCGCTGTACCTGCGCGGCCTCGGAGCGGCCGCATGAAGCTCTCGCCGCCGGCCACGCGCCGGATCGTCCTCGTCGCGCTCGGCGCGGCGCTGGCGCTGGCGCTGGCCTTCGTGGCGCTGCGCTCGGGGCCGCTGGCGGCGACCCGCGTCGGCGTCGTGCAGGCTGTCGAAGGACGTCTCGAGCCAACGCTGTTCGGCGTCGGCAGCGTCGAGGCGCGCCGCAGCTACCTGATCGGCCCGACGGCGGCGGCGCGCGTGCGTTCGGTCGCGGTGGACGTGGGCGACGCGGTGCGCGCCGGGCAGCCGCTGGCCGAGATGGACCCGGTGGACCTGGACCAGCGCGGGGCCGCGCTCGACGCTTCGATCGCCCGCGCCGCCAGCGCCACCGTCGCGGCCGAGGCGCAGCGCCGCGACGCGCTGGCGCGACACGAGCTGGCGGCAGCGAACGCGCGCCGCTATCGCGATCTGGGCGCGCAGGACTTCGTCAGCGCCGGCGCCGTCGAGGCGCGCCGGCAGGAGGAAGCGTCGGCCGAGGCCGCGCTCGGCGCAGCGCAGGCCAATCTGGCCGCGGCACGGCTGGACGAGCAGCGGCTCGCCTCGGAGCGCGCCGGGCTGCGCGTGCAGCGCGCCAGCGTGCGCCTGATCGCGCCCGACGACGCCGTCGTCACCAGCCGCGACGCCGAGCCCGGCTCCACCGTCGTCGCCGGCCAGGCGGTGCTGAGGCTGGTCGCGCCGTCGTCGCTGTGGATCCGGGTCCGCTTCGACCAGGGGCGCTCCGCCGGGCTGGCGGCCGGGCTGCGGGCGCAGATCGTGCTGCGCTCGGACCCGGGGCGCACGCTGGCGGGCCGCGTGGCGCGCGTCGAACCGGTGAGCGACAGCATCACCGAGGAGCGCATGGCGCAGGTGAGCCTGGAGCCGCCGCCGGCCGGCCTGTCGGTGGGCGAGATGGCCGAAGTCACTCTGACCTTGCCCGCCACGGCGCGCTCGGTGCTGCTGCCCAACGCGGCGATCAGGCAGTTCGGCGGCCGCAGCGGCGTGTGGACGCTCGACGGCAAGGCGCTGCGCTTCGCCCCGGTGCGTCTGGGCCAGACCGGCGTCGACGGCCAGGTTCAGGTGCTGCAAGGCGTCGCCGCCGGCACGACGGTGGTCGTCTACAGCGACAGCGAACTCGGCCCCGACAGCCGCGTCCGCGTCGTCGATTCGCTCGTCGCCCGCCAGCCGTGATCAGCCTGGCCGGCCGCGACCTGCTGCACTCATGGGGCAAGTTCGTGCTGACGAGTGTCGGCCTGGGCCTGCTGATCGGCGTCACGCTGACCATGGCCGGCGTGTACCGCGGCATGGTCGACGACGCGCGTGCGCTGCTGCGCAACAGCGGCGCCGACGTCTGGGTCGTGCAGCAGGACACCCAGGGTCCGTACGCCGAAGCGTCGAACCTGCACGACGACGTCGTGCGCAGCGTGCTCGGCCTGAGCGACGTGCAGCGCGCTGCCAACGTCACCTACCTGACGATGCAGGTGCGCCGCGCGTCGCGCAACGGCGCGGCCGGTGACGACGTGCGCGCGATGGTCGTCGGCTTCGAGCCCGGTCAGCCCGGTGAACCGGACTACCTGGTGGCGGGCCGGCGCGTCACGCGCAGCCACTACGAGGCGGTGGCCGACCTGCGCACCGGCTTCGCTTTAGGCGAGCGCGTCCGCATCCGCCGCCACGACTACACCGTGGTCGGGCTGACGCGGCGCATGGTGTCCTCGGGCGGCGACCCGATGGTCTTCATCCCGCTGGCCGACGCCCAGGAGGCGCAGTTCCTCAAGGACAACGACGCCATCCTGAACGAGCGTGCGCGCACGGCGGCCAATCCGGCGCTGAACCGGCCGGGCGTGCCCGGCCTGCTCGAGGCGGTGCAGGCCTCGCAGGCGAGCAACCGCTTCGTCAACGCCGTGCTGGTGCAGGTGCGGCCCGGCACCGACCCCGAACGCGTCGCCGCCCAGGTGCGCCGCTGGAAGCACCTGGAGGCCTTCACCGGCGCGCAGATGGAGAAGATCCTGATCGTCAAGCTGATCGCGACCTCGGCGCGGCAGATCGGCATGTTCCTCGTCATCCTGGCGGTCGTCAGCGCCGCCGTCGTCGCCTTCATCATCTACACGATGACGCTGGGCAAGATCCGCGAGATCGCCGTGCTCAAGCTGATCGGCACACGCGACCGCACCATCGCCGGCATGATCCTGCAGCAGGCGCTGGGCCTCGGGCTGATCGGCTTCGTCGTCGGCAAGATCGCCGCCACGCTGTGGGCGCCGGTGTTCCCGAAGTACGTGCTGCTCGAGTGGGGCGACGCCGTGGCGACGCTGGCGGCGGTGACGGCGGTGTGCGCGCTGGCGAGCACGCTGGCCATCCGCGCGGCGCTCGCCGTCGATCCGGCGGCGGCCATCGGAGGCTGACGTGGGCACGCCCGGCATCCGCGTCGAAGGCCTGCGCAAACGCTACGGCCGCGGCGCCACCGCCGTCGATGCGCTGAAGGACGTGAACATGACCGTCGACGCCGGCGAGGTCGTCGGCCTGATCGGCCCCTCCGGATCGGGCAAGAGCACGCTGCTCAAGTGCCTGGGCGCCGTCATCGAGCCGAGCGGCGGCAAGATGGTGCTGGGCGGCCAGACGATCTACGACGACGGCTGGCGCATCGGCGACCTGCGCGCGCTGCGGCGCGACCGCATCGGCTTCGTGTTCCAGGCGCCCTACCTGATCCCGTTCCTCGACGTCACCGACAACGTGGCGCTGCTGCCGATGCTGGCCGGACAGCCCAACGACGAGGCGCGCGCGCGCTCGCGTGAACTGCTGGCGGCGCTCGAGGTCGACCATCGCGCACGCGCCCTGCCGTCGGAACTGTCCGGCGGCGAGCAGCAGCGCGTGTCGATCGCGAGGGCACTGGCGAACCGGCCGCCGGTGATCCTGGCCGACGAACCGACGGCCCCGCTGGACAGCGAGCGCGCGTTGGCGGTCGTGCGCATCCTCGACCAGATGGCGCTGCAGTACCGCACGGCGATCATCGTCGTCACGCACGACGAGAAGATCATTCCGTCCTTCCGGCGCCTGTACCGCATCCGCGACGGCCGCACGCACGAGGAGCGCGGCGAAGGACGCCGCCTCTGACGCTGCGAGCGCGCTGCTCTACGATAGGCCCGGCGTCTGGGCGCCTTCGACCGCACCACCGGCCACCGATCTTCACCGGCAACGCTCATGTCCTACCTCGACGACCCGCGCGTGCTGTTCGCCGCCGAACGCACGCTGCTCGCCTGGCAGCGCACCGCCATCGCATTGATGGGCTTCGGCTTCGTCGTCGAGCGCTTCGGTCTGTTCCTGCGCATGGTGAGCAACCAGCCGCTGAGCCTGTCGCAGCGCGGCTTCTCGCTGTGGCTGGGCGTCGCGCTGCTGGTGCTCGGGGCCGGCGTGGTCGTCGTCTCGGCGCTGCAGTTCCGCACCGTGGTGCGCACCCTCGGCGAGAAGGAGATCCCGCGCGGCTACTGGCTCGCCCACGGCGTCTGGCTCAATTTCGCGCTCGCGCTGCTCGCGCTCGCGCTGGCGGTGCACTTCGTCGTCAGCGGCTGAAACGCGCGACGCCGTCGAAGCGCGCCGGCGAATCACTTCTTTACCGGCCGTGACACGACGCGCTGTTGCGTCGGGGGTAGAGTGGCCTGCCGCGCATCGCGCCGGCCTCGGCGCAGCGCCTACGGCCCACGCCGCAAGGACACAACCATGCTCGACGAATTCCAAGACGCGGCCGTCGCCGCGCAGTCCGATCCGAGCCCTGACCCACCCAAGCGCAGATCGAATCCGATCCCGCGCCTCGTCGCCCGCATGTATGCGGCCAGCGACGCCGCGCTGCGGGCGCGCGTGCTGCAGCGGCTGCTCGATCCGCTGGGCACGCTCGGCATGGCCGCCGTCGCCGCCGGTGCGTTCGCGATCTTCGTGCAGCGCCGCGGCATCGACGGCATCCGCGTCTCGCTCGACGACGTGAGCCGCTTCTCGGGCGAGCAGATCGCCGAACTGGCGCACTTCGTCTGGCAGGTCAGCCCGGAGGCGCTGCAGTCGGTGGCCAACGCCATCGTCGACAGCCCGGTGGGCCTCACCGCCTTCAGCGCGTCGGCCGCGGTGCTGCTGGTGCAGGCACTGGGGCGCATGCGACCCGGGGCGGTCGGCCCCGCAGGCGTTCAGCGCGACAGCCGCTTCACGCCCTCGAGCGGGCAGGCATAGATGCAGTTGCGCAGCGCCGCGATCGCCTCGTAGCGAGGAAAGGTGCGCCGCCACGCGAGCACGACGCGGCGCGTCGGCGGCGGCGGCACGAACTTGACGTAGCGCACGTGCGGCTGCGGCTCCTTGGGCACCGACAGTTGCGGCACCACGGTCACGCCCATGCCCGAGGCCACCATGTACTTGATGGTCTCGAGCGAGCTGCCCTCGAAACTCTTGCGGATGCCCTCGGCATCGCTCGAGAAGTGCGCGTACTCGGGACAGACCTCGAGCACATGGTCGCGAAAGCAGTGCCCGGTACCGAGCAGCAGCATCGTCTCGTTCTTCAGCTCCTCGGCGCTGACGCTCTTGCGCCTGGCCAGCGGATGCTGCGCCGGCACCGCGGCCATGAACGGCTCGTCGTACAGCGGCGCCACCGCCAGACCCGTGTCGGGAAACGGCTCGGCCAGGATCGCGCAGTCGAGCTCGCCGGTGCGCAGCATCTCGAGCAGCCGCGTCGTGAAGTTCTCCTGCAGCATGAGCGGCATCTGCGGCACGCGCTCGATCGCCTGGCGCACGAGGTCGGGCAGCAGATACGGCCCGATCGTGTAGATGATGCCCAGGCGCAGCGGACCGGTCACCGGGTCCTTGCCGAGCTTGGCGATCTCCTTGATCGCCGCCGCCTGCTCGAGCACCTGCTGCGCCTGGCGCACGATCTGCTCGCCGAGCGGCGTCACCGCCACCTCGGTGGTGCCGCGCTCGAAGAGCTTGACGTCGAGTTCCTCCTCGAGCTTCTTGATGGCCACGCTGAGCGTCGGCTGCGAGACGAAACAGGCCTCGGCGGCGCGCCCGAAGTGCCTCTCGCGCGCGACGGCGACGACGTACTTGAGCTCGGTCAGCGTCATGGCGCACTCACGCGCGCCGCGGCACGGCGCGCGCGCCAGGCGCCGGCCAGCGCGAGCACGCCGGGCAGGCCGATCATCAGCCAGACGATGATCGAGAAGTGGGCCTGCACCCAAGGCAGGTTGCCGAACAGGTAGCCGGCCAGCACCACGCTCGCCACCCACAGGCCGCCGCCGGTCACGTCATAGAGCGTGAAGCGGCGCCGCGTCATCGCCGCCACGCCGGCGACGAAGGGTGCGAAGGTGCGCAGGAACGGCATGAAGCGCGCCGCCACCAGCGTGATGCCGCCGTAGCGCTCGTAGAAGGCATGCGCCTGCTCGAAGGCACGGCGGTTGAACCAGCGGCTGTGCTCCCATTGCCACACGCGCGGGCCGACGGCGCGGCCGATCGTGTAGTTGGTCTGGTTGCCCGCCACCGCCGCCAGCCAGAGCAGCCCGATCGACGGCGCCAGGTGCATCAGGCCGACGCCGCACAGCGCGCCGACGACGAACAGCATCGAGTCGCCGGGCAGGAACGGCATCACGACCAGGCCGGTCTCGACGAAGATGATCGCGAACAGCAGCGCGTAGACCCAGGCGCCGTGCGCGAGCACGAATTCGCGCAAATGGCGGTCGACGTGCAGCACGAAGTCGACCAGCGGCAGCAGGACATCCATCGCGCGATTATCGAGGGGCGCCGGGCAGGCCCGTTGCGGACCACGCGGGCCACGCGGGCCGTGCGAAGCGGCGTGCGGTGCGAGGCAGCGCGAACCCCGCGCTCAGGCCTTCATGACGCTCAGGCCTTCATGAACTCGGCGCGCCCACCCAGCCAGCGCTGCACATGCGCCGCCGCCGCCTCGGGTTGCTCGCGCAGCAGGCGCGGCGCGAGCGCGCGTGCCGCGTCGAGCAGCGCGGCGTCGCCGTCGATGTCGGCAAAGCGCAGCAGCGCGTCGCCGCTCTGGCGCGCGCCCATGAACTCGCCGGGACCGCGCAGGGCGAGGTCGCGCCGTGCGATCTCGAAGCCGTCGCTGGTCTCGGTCATCGCGCGCAGGCGCTGCTTGGCGGTGGCCGACAGCGGCGCGGCGTACAGCAGCACGCACACGCTGGCCGCCGCGCCGCGCCCGACGCGGCCGCGCAACTGGTGCAGTTGCGCCAGCCCGAAGCGCTCGGCGTGCTCGATCACCATCAGGCTGGCGGCCGGCACGTCGACGCCGACCTCGATCACGGTGGTGGCCACCAGCACGCGCAGCTCGCCGCACGTGAAGCGCGCCATCACCGCCGCCTTCTCCGCGGCGCCCAGGCGCCCGTGCAGCAGGCCGACCGCCGTGCCGGGCAACGCCGCGGCCAGTTCGGCGTGGGTGGCAGTGGCGTTCTGCAGATCGACATGCTCGCTTTCCTCGACCAGCGGGCAGACCCAGTAGACCTGACGCGCAGCCCCCGCGGCGAGTTCGTCGCGGATGCGCGCCACCACCTGCGCGCGCTTGTCTTCACCGAACAGGCGCGTCACCACCGGCTTGCGGCCGGGCGGCAGTTCGTCGATGGTGCTCACGTCGAGGTCGGCGAAGTAGCTCATCGCCAGCGTGCGCGGGATCGGCGTCGCGCTCATCATCAGCAGGTGCGGCTCGAGCTGCTGCTGGTCGAGCTTGTCGCGCAGCGCCAGCCGTTGCGCGACGCCGAAGCGGTGCTGCTCGTCGACCACCGCCAGTCCGAGACGCGCGAACACCACGTCGCGCTGGATCACGGCGTGCGTGCCGACGACGAGCGCGGCCGCGCCCGAGGCCACCTGCGCGAGCGCCTCGGCACGCGCGCGGCCCTTGCGGCTGCCGCTGAGCCACGCCACCTGCACGCCGAGCGGCCGCAGCCAGTCGACGAGCTTGCGCAGATGCTGTTCGGCGAGCAACTCGGTGGGCGCCATCAGCGCGCACTGCCAGCCGGCGTCGATGGCGCGCGCGGCGGCCAGCGCCGCCACCACCGTCTTGCCCGAGCCGACGTCGCCCTGCAGCAGCCGGTGCATCGGCTGCGCGCGCGCCAGATCGCGCTCGATCTCGGCCGCCACGCGCCGCTGCGCCGCGGTGAGGCGAAACGGCAAGGCGGCGGCCAGCGCGTCGTACAGCGCGCCGCTACGCGCCGCCAGCGCCGGTGCGCGCAACGCGGCGCGCGCGCTCTGCGCCTGGCCCTGCGCGAGCTGCTGGGCGAGCAGTTCCTCGAACTTCAGCCGTTGCCACGCCGGGTGGCTGCGGTCTTCGAGCGCGGCCAGCGGCTGGCCGGGCACCGGGTGGTGCAGCATCTGCAGCGCATCGCGCAGACTCGGCAGCGCCGCCAGCTCGGGCGGCAGCAGCGCGTCGGGCCACAGCGCGGCCAGCGGCGCGCGCGCGAGCGCCGCTTCGACCGCCTTGCGCAGATAGGCCTGCGGCAGTTGCGCGCTCGCCGGATAGACCGGCGTGAGCGCGCTCGGCAGCGGCGTGTCGGGTGCCACCGCGCGCACCGTCGGATGCACCATCTCGCGCCCGAGCAGGCCGGCGCGCACCTCGCCCAGCACGCGCAGCAGCCGGCCTGCACCCATCTGCCTTTGCTGCGAAGGGTAGAAATGCAGGAAGCGCAGCACGAGCTCGCCGCTGGCATCGGCCAGCCACACGACGAGCTGGCGGCGGCTGCGCGTCTCGATGCGCGCGTCGCGCACCACGCCCTGCACCTGAGCGTGCTCGCCGTCGTGCAGCGCGGCGATCGGCACCAGGCGCGTCTCGTCCTCGTAGCGCAGCGGCAGGTGCAGCGCGAGGTCGATGTCGCGCACCAGGCCGAGCTTGCGCAGTGCGCGCGCGGGAGCGCTGAGCGCAGGTCGTGCCGGCGACGGTGACGGCGGGGCGGACATGGAACAATTCTCGCCGTCCGCAGCGGCGCCGCTCGCTCGCGACGCGCGTCGCACGTCGCGGATCCCACTTGCCCCCGGTTCACCGATGCCTCGCTACACCACCGCGGATTTCGACTTCGATCTGCCGCGCGAGCTGATCGCGCAGCATCCCGCAGCCGAGCGCAGTGCGGCGCGCCTGCTCGACGGTCGCAACGCGTTGCCGGTCGACCGCGTCTTTCACGAGTTGCCGGCGCTGCTCGCTCCGGGCGACCTGCTGGTGTTCAACGACACGCGCGTCGTCAAGGCACGGCTGCTCGGCGCCAAGACCAGCGGCGGCGCGGTCGAGGTGTTGGTCGAGCGCGTGCTGCCGGGCCCGCCCGCCAACGAGGTGCTGGCCCATCTGCGCGCGAGCAAGTCGCCGCGGCCCGGCAGCGTGCTGCGCCTGGCCGACGCCTTCGACGCCGAGGTGCTGGGCCGCGGCGGTCCGGACGGCGCGCTGTTTCGCCTGCGCTGGCCCGACGACCCGTTCGCGCTGATGGCGCGTCACGGCCATGTGCCGCTGCCGCCGTACGTCGAGCACGGCGACAGCGCCGACGACGAGCGCCGCTACCAGACGGTGTTCGCGGCGCGTCCCGGCGCCGTCGCGGCGCCGACCGCAGCGCTGCACTTCGACGCGGGCGTGCTCGCCGCCCTCGACGCGCGCGGCGTGCGCCGCGCCGCCATCACGCTGCACGTCGGCGCCGGCACCTTCCAGCCGGTGCGCGTCGAAGACCTTACCGCGCACCGCATGCACAGCGAGTGGTTCGAGGTCGGCGCCGACAGCGCCGCCGCCATCGCCGCCACGCGCGCCGCCGGGGGACGCATCGTGGCCGTCGGCACGACCTCGCTGCGTGCGCTCGAAGCGGCCGCGCTGCGCTTGCCGGACGGCACCGTGCAGCCGTGCCGCGGCGACACGGACCTCTTCATCACGCCGGGGTTCGAGTTCCGCGCCGTCGATCTGCTGCTCACCAACTTCCACCTGCCGCGCAGCACGCTGTTGATGCTGGTGGCCGCCTTCACCGGCTTCGAGCACATGCAGGCGCTGTACCGGCACGCCGTCGAGGCACGCTACCGCTTCTTCAGCTACGGCGACGCGATGCTGCTGGCGCGCGCCTGACAGCGCCCCCGGGCCGACGAGATACGTCGTCCGCCCCCCGACGGGGTGAGTCGACTCGGGAGCGGCCCTTCGTCGACTCGGGCGCCACCGGCGGCCGCGACAATCGCGCCGATGCTGCACTTCGAAGTCCTCGCCACCGAAGGCCGTGCGCGCCGCGGCCGCCTGACGCTGAACCACGGCGTCGTGCAGACGCCGGTGTTCATGCCGGTGGGCACCTACGGCACGGTCAAGGGCGTGCTGCCGCGCTCGCTCGTCGAGATGGGCGCCGAGATCATCCTCGGCAACACCTTCCACCTGTGGCTGCGGCCGGGGCTGGACGTGATCCGCAGCTTCGGCGGCCTGCACCGCTTCGAGGGCTGGCCGCGGCCGATGCTCACCGACAGCGGCGGCTTCCAGGTCTGGAGCCTGGGCGCGATGCGACGGATCAGCGAGGAAGGCGTGCACTTCGCCAGCCCCATCAACGGCGACCGCTTGTTCCTCACGCCCGAGATCAGCATGCAGGTCCAGACCGTGCTGAACTCGGACATCGCGATGCAGCTCGACGAGTGCACGCCCTACCAGACCGACGGCCGCGCCACCACCGAACGCGAGGCGAACTCGTCGATGCAGATGAGCCTGCGCTGGGCGGCGCGCTCCAAGGCCGAGTTCGAGCGGCTGGCCAACCCCAACGCGCTGTTCGGCATCGTGCAGGGCGGCATGTTCGAGGCGCTGCGCGAGGAGTCGGCGGCACGCCTCGCGGAGCTCGACTTCCCCGGCTACGCCATCGGCGGCGTCAGCGTCGGCGAGCCCAAGGAGGACATGCTGCGCATCATGGCGCACACGCCGCACCTTCTGCCGGCGCACAAGCCGCGCTACCTGATGGGCGTGGGCACGCCCGAGGACCTGGTGGAAGGCGTGGCGCAGGGCATCGACCTGTTCGACTGCGTGATGCCCACGCGCAATGCGCGCAACGGCCACCTCTTCACGCGCTTCGGCGACCTGAAGATCCGCAACGCGCGCCACAAAGCCGATGCGCGCCCGCTCGACCCGAGCTGCCACTGCCACGCCTGCCGCGGCACGACGCTCGCCGACGGCAGCGTCAGCGGCGGCTTCAGCCGCGCCTACCTGCACCACCTCGAGCGCTGCGGCGAGATGCTGGCGCCGATGCTGGCCAGCATCCACAACCTGCACTACTACGTGAACCTGATGCGCGAAGTGCGCGCGGCGCTCGACACGGGTGGCTTCGACGCATTTCGCGCGCGCTTCAAGGCCGAACGCGCGCGCGGTGTCGAGTAGCGCCGCTCAGCGTGCGCGCGAGCATTCGACGACGCCCTTGGCGCCGTCGAACTGCGCCAGCGCCTGCGCCAGCCACGGCAGCAGCGGCGTGAGCGTGGCGCGCAGCGTGTGCGGCGGGTTGGCCACGAAGACGCTGCTGCCCATCATGCCGAAGCCGCGCGCGTCGGCTTGCGCCACAGTCAAACGAGCGTGCAGCCAGCCCTTCTTGGCCTGCGCGTCGGCGGCGGCCTGCAGCCGCTTGGGCAGGCGTGCCGCCTCCACGAGCTGCAGCTGCGGCAGCCAGACGATGACCACCGCCTCGGCAAAGCGCGTGAGTGCCTCGCGCAGCGCGGCCAGCGCGCGTGCGTAGTCGGTCTTGATCTCGTACGGCGGGTCGATCAGCACGACGCCTCGCCGCGTCGGCGGCGGCAGCACCGACTTGAGCGCCTCGAAGCCGTCGGCGGCGCGCACCTGCACGCCGGGCTCGTCGCCTAGCCACGAGGCGAGGATGCGCGCGTCGGTGGGATGCAGCTCGAACAGCCGCAACTGGTCCTGCGGCCGCATCAGCAGGTGCGCGATGGCGGGCGAGCCCGGGTACTGCCGCAGCGCGCCGCCGCCGTTGAAGCGGCGCACCAGATCGACGTAGCGGCGCACCGGCGCCGGTGCGGCGGCGGCGCGCTCAGCGAGGCGTGCGATGCCGCTTTCGAACTCGCGCCGCTTGCCGGCCTGTTCGCCCTCGAGCGAATAGCCGCCCGCGCCGGCGTGCGTGTCGACATAGCGCCAGCCCGCCGGCTTGTCGTTCATGTACGTGAGCACTTCGGCGAGCACGAGGTGCTTGAGCACGTCGGCATGATTGCCGGCGTGAAAGCCGTGGCGGTAGGCGAGCATGGCCGCACTGTGCCATGCCTGGCCGCGCGGTCGGCAACTCCGGAGTCAGCGGCGTCGGCGGCAACCCGCCGGCGCTATGCCTCGTAGCACGACAGCACGACGTCCGCGGCCTGCAGCCGCAGCGGGATCAAAGCCTGGTAGGCGGGCGAGGCGAACCAGGCGTCGGCATCGGCCGCCGAAGCAAAGCGGATAACGACGATGTCCGGATGCGGCTGCGCGCCGCCCAGCGCCGCCACCCGCGTGCCGCGAAAGACCAGTTCCGCACCCCACGGCGCCAGCGTCTGCGGCACCCGGCTGCGGTACTCGGCCCAGCGCGCCTCGTCCTTCACCGCGATGTGACCGACGACATAGGCGTGCGACATGGGCGTCGGCTCCGTTGGCGACAAGGGCGATGCGTGGCGCAGGCTACATGCGCAGCAGGCGCACCGTGAGGTACAGCAGCAGCACGAACACGATCCAGCCCCAGACCGTCGACCGCGAGCGCGGCACCTCGCCCGGTGAGAGCGCGCTGTCGAACGCGGGGGTGACGTGGCCCGGGCCGGGCGCCGGCTTCGGCCCCAAGCTTGCGGAGGCCGGTGTCTCGGCACGTCGGGCCTCGGCACGCGCGGTCACGCCACGTCCGCCGAGCAGCAGCCGCAGCGCTTCGAGCGGCTGCCGTCGCTCGAGCGCGGCCAGCACGTCGGGCGGCAGAGGCGGGGGTGGTGAGGCCATGGCGCAACGCTCCGGGATCGCGACGTTAGCCGATCATGGGCGCAGTCGTCAGCGCCGGCCGCCCTTCGCCGGCGGCTGCCGTCGCCGCCAGTACTGGAAGGCTTCCTCGTTGAACTCGATGTCGAGTTCCTGCACGCGCTCGAGCAGCTGCTCCTGCACCCGCTGCACCGCCTGGTTGTAGATGAGCGGACCGATCTCCTCGACGATGAAACCGAGCAGCGCCCCCGCGGCGATGTTGCCGATGCGCTGGTCGAGTTCCTCCTGGAAGTAGCGCTCGATCGATGCCACGGCCTGGGCGCGCGCCTCGCGAGTCAGTTCGATCATCTTCGGGTCTCCGTGCGATGGGGCAAGCATGGCACGCGGCGGATTCGATGTCAGGATGCTGATGGGGCCGGCTATGTGGAAGGGGCGGGGGGTGCAGGCGACGCAGGCGGTGCAGGCGGGCTGCGCGTCGCGTCGGCGGCGAAGATCTGCGCCAGCAGCGCGTCGTTGAAGTGCAGACCGCGCAGCGCAGCGGGCGGCAGCGGGATCGGCGGGCCCTCGATCGGTACCGGCTGGATCGCCGGCGGATCGTCGTCGTGCCCGTGCTTGCGCGCCAGCGCGTAGTCGATCTCCTTACCCACCCAGACCGAGTCGCGCGCCGCGCTCGACCAGAACAGCATGAAGACGTCGCAGTCGTCGATCTCGGTGTACAGGCGCCGCTCCCAGCGCTCGCCCGGGTCGAGGTCGAGCACGTCCTGGAACACCGTGAGGCCGGCGATCTTGAAGGCCTGCACGCGGCGCAGCACCTCGGCGCGGTCCTTCGACGCGTAGGACACGAAGGCGCGCCGGTAGCGCACGCCCTGCGTCTGGCGCACGGCGGCCGGCTCGGCGCTGCTGCCGGCGGCGGCCACCGCGACCTGGAAACGCAGGGTGCCGACCGGCGCACCGTCGATCGCGAAGCGCAGGCGTCCGGTGACGTTGCCGGCGGCGTCGCCCGCGGCGTCGGCCGGCACCGCGACCTCGAACTGCACATTGGCGGCGCGGCTCCTCCAGACCACCCAGGCGTCGGCTTCGGCGACGACGAAGCCGGGCATCTCGAGATGCAGATCGACGCGCGCCCCCGGTGCGAGGTCCAGCGGCAGCGACCAGGTCTGGCGACGCCCGGCCGTGGCGTCGGCCTGGCGCGCGCGCGCGTCGACCGCGTCGGCTTCGGGCGGCGGGTATAGGTAGACCTGCACGATGAAGCTGGCGGCGCGTGCCACGCGCGGCGGGCAGAAGACGGCCGCGTCCACCGGCTCGGCTGCGGGCGTCGGCAGGGCGCGCGTCGGCGCGGTGGAGTTCGACGGGATCGACGGCGGCAGCGCCGCCGCGGCCGGTGCCGCGGCCGCAAGCTCCACAGGTGCGGCGCCCGCCGCTTCCGGCGCCGGTGGTGGCGGTGGCGGTGGCGGTGGCGGTGGCGGTGGCGGTGGCGGGGAGGGTGAGGGTGAGGGTGAGGGTGGCGGTGGCGATGCCGCTTCCGATGCCGCGTCAGCGGGCGCCACACGATCGTCGCGACCACGCGACTCGTTAGTCGGCTCCGCGATGAGCGCGAACGCCGGCGGCCTGGCGCGTTGGACATGGCCGCCCGCACCGGCGCGCTCAGCGGCCGCCGCGGCGTCTTCGCGGCCCGCATAGCCGGCGAGCTGCCGCCACAGCGTCGCGGCGGCAGCGCGCTCGGCGTCATCGCCGTGTCGCATCCAGGCGCCGAGCACGAGATCGGCCTGATCGGCCACCGACGCCCACCAGGCGGCGTTGTCGAGCCGCCCATGCAGGTCGGCCCAGGCCGCAGCCAGCACGGCCTGCTGCGACGCCAGGCGCGCAGCGGCCAGCGCGTCGTACAGCGCGAGATCTGCGCCGCCGACCTGGCTCCAGAAGTCGGGGTCGCGCTGCGACTTGTCGGCCAGGCTCGCCCGCGCCAGGCTGCGCACCGACGCCGCCAGCCGCAGCGGCTTGCCGGCAAGGCGCTGCAGCACGAGTTCGAGCGCAAGGCAGTTGAGCGCGGGATAGAAGACGTCGGCGACGCCGGCGCGGCGGGCCAGACGTAGCGCGTGCCGGTAGGCGTCGAGCGCGGCGCCTAGCGCGCGCCGCTCGGCGGCCGCGTCACCGGCCTGGCGTTCGATCAGCGCCAGCCGCTTGTGCGCCGAGCCGAGCAGGTTGAAACGCTCGGCGGTGGGCCGGCGCGCCGCGAGCGCCCGCAGGTCGGCGAGCGCCCTGGCGATGGCACGGTCGGCTTCGCGCGAACGCGCCGCGTGCCCGCCCGTCGCCGCGCCGGCCTGCGCGGTGGCCTGCGCCGCAGCCTGCGCCCAGGCGCGGCGCGCACGCAGGTTGGCCAGCATTTCCTCGGCACGCATCGAAGCCGAGCCGTCGTTGGCCTGCACGGCGCGTTCCAGCCAGGCGATGGCGCGCTCGCAGCCGTCGGACGTCTCCCAGGCGACGGCGCGGCCGCCGTCGTCGGCCACCGCGGCCCAAGCGACGCCGAAGGCCTCGGCGACGGCGCCAATCGCATCCCAGGCCGCATCGAAGCGTGCCTCGAGCTGGCGCAGCTTCGGTCCCTGTTCGGCGGCGCGCTTGCCCATGAAGCGCGACTGCACCGCCAGCGTCTCGAGCGCCAGCGCCAGCGCCGCCGGCGAGGCGATGGCGGCGAACTCGTCGCCCTCGGTGCGCGGCGCCTGCGCGTCGGCGCCGGCACGGCGAAACACCCAGTTCGGATCGCCGTAGCACTGGTAGGCGGCCCAGGTCTTGCCCTGCGGCGCGCTGCGCCAGCAGGCTTCGCGCGCGCGGCTGACGGCATCGATGAAGCGCGCATGGCGCTGCGTCAGCTCGGCGTAGAAGGTGCGCGCGAAGACCAGCGCCGGCGTGTCGTCGACGGCCCAGCCGGCGGCCACCACGCAGCGCACGCCGATGGCGATGAGCGCATCGGCGATGTTCGCCGCGAACGCCGACGGGTCGCCGCCGCCGAGCACCTGCGCGCTGCCGAACGCCCCCAGATGGCAGCAGTTGAGGAAGACCAGCTCGGGCACCGTGTCCATCGCGCCGATCTCGGTGGCGCCGAGGAAGTGTCCGTTGCTGAGCACGACGCCGCGACCGCCGTCCTGCACCGACTCGCCGTGGCCGGCGATGTGCACGATGCGCCACGGCCGCTCGAGCAGGCCGCCGACCACGGTCGCCGCGTCCGGCTCGTCGACGAGCGCAAGCACGCGCTCGTAGGGCAGGCCGCCCTGCTCGGTGAGCGCGTCCTGCACGGCCAGCGCTTCGTCGCGCGCCGCCGGCAGCGGGCCGTAGCCGGAGCCGGCGTCGACCTTGGGCGCGCCGACCAGCAGCACGTGGGCGTCGGCGTCGGCGTCGTGCGGCGCGGTGCGGAACACCGTCTTGCGCAGCCGCCGCATGAGGCGGGCGCGAATCGCCCAGGGCCGCAGGTCGGCGCCGCCGGCGTCGGTACCGGCATCGAGCAGCTCCCAGGGGATGGCCGCGGTGGAGGCGTCGAGGTCGAGCACCATGCGGTCGGTACCGCCGAGGAAGGCGCGCATCTCGAGCGGCACCAGCAGCTGGTACAGCGTACGGCCGATCGCGGCGTCGCCGGCGCGATCGGTGGCGGCCTTCAGCACCAGCTCCCGCACCAGGCCGATCTGCGTGGGCTGTTGGCGCAGCTCGCTGCGCGCGCGCCGGCTGTCGAGCGCGAACTCGATCACCCCGGCGTCGCGCGTGACGGCGGTGATGAGGTCGTAGTCGACGCCGCGGTAGCCGCTGACGAGCTGCTGGCGCAGCGGCCCGGTGCCGCTGGCGATGCGCGCGTCCAGCCGGAACGATTCGGGGCCGGACGCCGCCAGCACCTGCAGGCCCTGCCAGGCCTCGGTGGCGCGGTCCAGGTACAGCTCGACCAGCGTGAGCCGCTCGACCAGCGGCCAGCCGATCGCGGCCAGCCGCAGGTTGGCCTCGCG
The DNA here is from genome assembly GCA_028869005.1 of Burkholderiales bacterium. Taxonomy (GTDB): domain Bacteria; phylum Pseudomonadota; class Gammaproteobacteria; order Burkholderiales; family Burkholderiaceae_C; genus Rubrivivax. The sequence continues at coordinate 35,640 of JAGWTJ010000004.1, forward strand.
CACGCCGCGCGCCACGGCACGCGCCGATGCGCCGGCCGACACGCCCAGGCCACCGCTGCCGAGCAGCGTCGCGGCCAGCCCGGTGGTCGCCGCGGCCGCGCGCTCCTCGGTCAGGCGCTGCGCCCAACCGAGCACCGCCTGGCATACGCCGGCCACCAGTTCGGACTCGCGCAGCCCACCTTCGTCGCCCAGGCCGAGCACGATCACGGCACGCGGCCGCGGCAGCGCCCACGGGTTGGCCGGGTCGGGCCAGCCGTTGACGAAAGCGCGGTGTGCGCCGCGCTCTTCGGGGTAGATGCCGGCGCCGAGCGCGGCCGACATCGAGCCGCCGAGCAGCCGGTCGACCACCGCCTCGGTGCCGGTGAGCTCGGAGCTGCGATAGTGGCCGACGAGCAGCGGCTGCGCGACGAAGGCGAGGTTGCCGTTGAGCACCGCGATCTGCAGCGCCGCACCGGCGGCCGGCGCCGCAGCGGCGCGCGCTTCGGGCGCGGCGCCGAGCACCGTGTCCTCGCCGCGTGGCGGCTGCACCGGCACGCTCTGGCGCGACGGCCGGCTGCGCAACAGCGCGGCCGTCGCGACCGGCGCGGACAGCGTCCCGCGCGTCGCCTCGACGCGCTCGAGGCGCGCCGTGGTGCCGCTGGCGAGCAGCTCGACGTAGGCATCGAACGCACCCGTCGTGCTCGGCAGGCTGCCGTGCTCGGCGTCGACGCTCCAGGTCGGAACACCGGGCAGCAGCGCGCTGGCGCGCGCGACGCGGCCGTCGCCGTCGCCCGATTCGAGGTAGACGAAGCCTTCGGGCGCGCTGTCGTCGTAGCCCACCGGCGTCGCCTTGGCCTGGCCGACGACGAGCACGATGCGATCGGCAAACGACGGCAGGTCCTGTGCGCGCTGTGCGTCGAGCCGGCGCCGCAGCGCCACCGCGGCGTCGAGCACCGCCTGCGGCGGCACGCCCCAGCGGTAGGCCGCGTTCATCGCTTCGCCGGCCGAGCGATGCCACCAGTTCAGCTGTTGCGTGTGCGCGTAGTCGTCCTCGGCCAGCCGGCGCCAGGTGGCCTCCTGGTCGAGGCGGTGCGCGGGGTCGGTGCTGCTGGTGAGATCGGCCTGCAACTGGATGAAGCCGGGCATCGCCGCCATCAGGTCGCGCGCATGCCGGTCGCGCAGCGGCGAGCCGAACGCGGCCAGCAGGTTGCCGAAGGTGTCGTCGCCCGACAGCACCTGCATCGGCGCGTACGAGCCGCCGTTGGGCGTGCCGAGCATCAGCACGCGCGCGCCGGGTTGCGCCAGCATGCGCTGCCAGATGGCGGGGCACTCGAGCGCGAGCGAGCGCGCCAGCAGGCCGCCCATCGAGTGCGCGACGATGCGCACCGGCTGTCCGCTCGCCTTGCGCGCGTCAAGCGCGGCGTCGATCTCCTGCGCGAAGCGCCGCGCCTCCTCCTCGATCGGCCGACGCCAGTCGAAGGCGAATGGCCGCACCTCATGCGTGGCGCCGAGGCGGTCGATGAGCTTGCCGTAGATCAGGTCGATCGGCCCGTCCGGCGCGACGCCGTCGGCGCCGTTCGGCTGGTAGGCCAGCGCGTCGAGGTTGGCGAACAGGTTGATGCTCAGCCAGACGCGCCGGCCATCCTGCTGCAGGTTGCTGCCGAGGATGCCGGGCAGCACGAACACCGCCGGCAGCGTGGGATCGCGCTCCAGGCCGCGCGCGCCGGAGGCATCCTCGCCGGCCCAGGACAGCGGCCCGATCGGCGCGAAGCCTGCCGGCGGCTGGGGCTGCACCAGCGCGTCGACCACGGCGTCGGCGGTGGCGGGGTTGGCGAAGTAGGCGAAATGCGTGGTCTTGCCGCCGCGGTCCAGCAGGAAGCTCGCGCCGCCGGCGCGCGGCGCGCCGGCATACATCGAGCGCGTCTGCACGACGATGTCGTTGTCGGTCCAGTAGTAGGCGTCGGCCAGCAGCGTCTTGACCCAGCTCGCCACCGA
>JAGWTJ010000423.1 GCA_028869005.1 Burkholderiales bacterium
AGGTCATCCGCACCCGGTCATGAGCGCGCGCCCGGCGCCCGCGCCCGGCGCCCGCGCTCAGCGCCAGCCGGCGATGGTCACGCCCAGGCCGGCCTTGGTCTGGCGCAGGTTGTAGTCGATCAGGCTCTCGCCGTAGCCGCTGAACAGCTGCAGCTGGCCGTGCAGCGCGCCGGCGAGCGGGAACACGTAGTCCACCTGCGCCGAGCCGCGCGAGTGGCTGCCGCTGCGCATCGAGTGGCGCAGCTGCAGCGACAGCGCGTGCTCGCCCCAGTAGCGCGCCATGCGCAGCTCGACGCGGCCGACGTGGTCGGAGATGTCGGGGTTGTCGTCGTCCTCGGGCGCCTCGGTGATGCGCTTCCAGGCGCGCAGTTCGGCCACCCAGTCGTCGCGTTCCAGCGCGACGCCGCCGATCAGGCGGTTCCAGCTGCGCGACAGCGGCAGCGCGCGGCCGTTGGACTGGTGGTTCAGCGACAGCGAGGCCATGCGCAGCTTCCAGCCGGGCAGGTCGAGATCGAGCGGCGCCACCACCATCAGCTCGGGCTCGTAGTTGGTCTCGCGGAAGGGGCGCGAATCGGCGCCGTTGTAGACCTGCCAGCGCGACGACTGCGTATAGCCGCCCCACAGGCTGAGCGGCATGCCGGCGAGCGAATGCGCGAACTTGGACTTGAGGCTGATCTGGTACTTGGCCTCGACCGACTTGAGCACCAGCGGCGCATCCACGCCGTGCTGCGGCGAGGGCGAGGCGGGGTCGCGGTTGACGCGGTCGGTCCAGGTGCCCGGCAGCAGGTAGACCGGCTTGTAGGCGCGCGGCGCGAACAGCGGCGGGCGCTGGCCGTCGAGATCCCAGCGCGGGCCGAGCTTGGAGTCGTCGTCGGCAGCAGCCGCCGCCACGGCGCGCGACGCGGCCGCCGGCGCGACGGGTGCCATCGGGTCGGCGGTCGCGGGCATGGGTTCGGCGCGGCCGTGCAGGCGGTCGTAGCAGGCCAGGCGCGCGGCCGGGTCGGCCATTGCGACGCAGTCGGCCGCGCTCGGCTCGGCCTGGGCGAATGCGGACAGCAGGCACGACACGAGCAGCAGCACGCTGCGGCGGACACGTGAAGACATCGGAGGCGATCTCCCTGCGCGAACGGCGCGATTGCCGCGAAGCCCGCAGTATCGGGCACACGCCGGGCCACAATCGCCGCATGTCCGCGCCGCCGCCCCCGCACCGCCCGCTCTGGCAACGCGCCAGCTGGACGGCCGCGGGGCTGGCCAGCCTCGTGCTCGGCGTGCTCGGCATCTTCCTGCCGCTGCTGCCCACCACGCCCTTCGTGCTGCTGGCGGCGTTCTGCTTCTCGCGCGGCAGCGAGCGCTTCGAGACCTGGCTGCTCACGCACCCGCGCTTCGGGCCGATGGTGGCCGACTGGCGCGCGCGCCGCGCCGTGCCGCGCCGCGCCAAGCAGCTCGCCTGGGCCACGATGACGTTGGGCAGCGTCTGGGCCGGCTGGGTGATGCCCGCGCCCTGGCGCTGGCTGCCGGCCCTCGTCTGCCTCGCCATGGCCGCCTGGCTGTGGCAACTTCCGGATGCCGATCCGCCATGAGTTCGACGCACGCGCACGACCACGACCATGCCCACGATCACGGGCACGACCATGGCCACGATCACGGCCACCACGCCCATGTTCCCGAGAGCTTCGACCGCGCCTTCGC
>JAGWTJ010000148.1 GCA_028869005.1 Burkholderiales bacterium
GCCGGCGGCAGCACCAGCCAGCCCAGGCGCCAGCCGGTCATGCCGAAGTACTTGGAGAAGCTGTTGATCGAGATGACGTCCGCGCCGAGCGCACCGGGCAGGCCGAGCGCGCTGTGGCCATAGTGCTCGTCGTAGCCGAGCCCGAGGTAGATCTCGTCGACCAGCGTGACGCCGCCGCGCTCGGCCACGACCGCGGCGATGTCGGCCAGCACCTCGGGCGCGATCGACGTGCCGGTCGGGTTGCTCGGGCTGGCCAGCAGCACGCCGCGCGTCGACGGCGTCCAGGCCTGCCGCACGCGCTCGCCGTCGAGCTGGAAGCGCGCCTCGGGCCCGCACGGCAGCAGCCGCGCCTGCGCGCCGGCGGCGGCGACGAAATGGCGGTTGCACGGGTAGCTCGGATCGGGCATCAGCACCTCGTCGCCGGGCTCGAACAGCGCCAGCGTGGCGAGTTGCAGGCCGGCCGAGGCTCCCGCGGTGACGACGATGCATGCCGGGTCGATCGCCAGGCCGTAGCGCGTGCCGTACCAGGCGGCGATGCGCTCGCGCAGCTCGACCAGCCCGGTGGCCTGCGTGTACTGCGTGCGGCCGGCGTGCAGGCATCGCTCGGCGGCCTCGCGCACGCCGGCGGCAGCCGTGAAGTCGGGCTCGCCGATGTTGAGGAAGATCATCGGCTCGCCGCCCTGCGCCGCATTGCATTCGCGCGTGGCGGCGATGCGTGCCGCTTCCTTGGCGCACTCCATCACGTAGAACGGCTCGATGTGGTCGAGCCGTCGCGCCAGCCGCCACGGCCGCTGCGGTGCGTTCATCGCGCGCGCGCGGCGACCTCGGCGGCGCGCAACTCGGCGGCCGCCTTGTCGAGCACGCCGTTGACGTACTTGTGGCCATCGGTGCCGCCGAAGGCCTTGGCCAGCTCGACCGCCTCGTTGATGACGACGCGGTACGGCACGTCGAGGCAATGCCTGAGCTCGTAGGCGCCGATCAGCAGCACCGCATGCTCCACCGGCGACAGCTGCGCCAGCGGACGGTCCAGATGGCGCGCCAGCATGGCGTCGAGCGCCATGGCGCCGGCGCTGCAACCCTGCAGCAGCGCATCGAAATGCGCGCGGTCGCACTTGCCGAAGCCGTCCATCTCGTGGATGTGCGCCTCGATGAAGCCGATGTCGCCCCGCGCGATCAGCCACTCGTACAGGCCCTGCATCGCCAGTTCGCGTGCGCGGCGCCGCGGCGGTTTGGCGCCGCGGGCCGGCTTCGTCGCTGTCGCACGCGTTTCGCCTCGGCGAGCGCCTGCCGGCGCGGACGGCCCGTCCGCGCCTTGCGGCCGTGCGCCGCTCACGACAGCTCTTCCAGCAGGTTGGCCATCTCCACCGCCACGCGGGCGGCGTCGCGGCCCTTGTCGGCCGCGCGCTGCCAGGCCTGGGCCTCGTTGTCGCAGGTGAGGATGGCGTTGGCGACCGGCACCAGGTGGTCGAGCGCCACGCGCGTCACGCCGGCGCCGCTCTCGTTGGCGACGAGCTCGAAGTGATAGGTCTCGCCGCGGATCACGCAGCCGATGGCCACCAGCGCGTCGTAGTCGCCGGACTCGGCCATGACCTTGAGCGCGAGCGGCACTTCGAGCGCGCCGGGCACGCTGACCAGGCGGATGTCGTCGTTCTCGACGTCGAGCCGCTCGAGCTCGGCGACGCAGGCCTTGGCGATGTCATGCGTGATGGGGTCGTTGAAGCGCGCGCGCACGATGCCGATGCGCAGCCCTTCGCCTTCGAGTTCGCCCGAGCGGCCCTGGTCGGCTTCCTGCATGGCTGATCTCCTCTCGGACAGGCTCTCACTGCGCGGCGCGAAAGCCGGTGATCTCGAGACCGTAGCCGGCCATGCTCGGCATGCGCCGCGGGTTGGCCAGCAGTTGCATGCGGCGCACGCCGAGGTCACGCAGGATCTGCGCGCCCACGCCGTACAGGCGCAGGTCGAACTGCGTGCGCGCCGGCGCCGGCGCACTGCCCACGGTCTCGGGCAGCAGTTGCGCCGCCAGGCGCGCGGCGTCGTGCGAACAGTTCAGCAGCACCGCCACGCCGCACGGCGCGTCGTGCAGCGTGGACAGGGCGCGCGGCAGCGGCCACGAGTGGCCGACCGCAGCGCGGTCGAGCAGGTCGAGCGCCGTGAACGGCTCGTGCACGCGCACCGGGACCTCGTCGTTCTCGCTCCAGCGGCCGTGCGTGAGCGCCAGGTGCACGCCGCCGCTGCGGTCGCGGTAGACGCTGGCCTCGAAGCTGCCGAACGGCGTGTCCAGCGGACGGCGGCCCTGCAGCTCGATCAGCGACTCGTGGCGCACGCGGTGGCTGATGAGGTCGGCGATGGTGCCGATCTTCAGGCCGTGCTGGCGTGCGAAGACCTCGAGGTCCGGCAGCCGTGCCATCGTGCCGTCGTCCTTCATCACCTCGCAGATCACGGCCGCCGGCATGAGGCCGGCGAGTGCCGCGAGGTCGCAGCCTGCTTCGGTGTGGCCGGCGCGCATCAGCACGCCGCCTTCCTGCGCCATGAGCGGGAAGATGTGGCCGGGCTGGACCAGGTCTTCGGCGCGGGCATCGCGCGCCACGGCCGCGGCCACGGTGCGCGCGCGGTCGGCCGCCGAGATGCCGGTGGTCACGCCGCTGGCGGCCTCGATGCTGAGCGTGAACGCCGTGCCGTGCTGCGAGCCGTTGCGCTGCGACATCAGCGGCAGGCGCAGCCGCTCGCAGCGTTCCTTGGTCAGCGTCAGGCAGATCAGGCCGCGCGCGTGGCGCGCCATGAAGTTGATGCCTTCGGCGCTGACATGTTCGGCGGCCAGCACGAGGTCGCCTTCGTTCTCGCGATCCTCTTCGTCGACGAGGATCACCATGCGGCCGGCGGCCAGTTCGGCCACCAGTTCGGGAACCGGGGAGATGGGCATGCGCGGATTGTAGGTGGCTGACCGCACGCGCCGTCGCTCTGCGCCTTCGCGCGCCGCGTGGCGACGGTGGCACCCGACGTGCCGCGCCGGCGCGGGCCGTCCCACAGCGTTGACAGGCCCTAGAACGCTTCGCGGCCCGGCGGGCGCGCCACGATGCGCAGATCGTCGCCGACGCGCTGGACGTCGACGAAACGCAGCGGCCGTGCCTCGTCCAGCGCGGCCAGCGGCGGCAGCGCGGCCATGGCGCGGCCGGGGCCGATCAGCTTGGGCGCGAGGTAGACGAGCAACTCGTCGACGAGACCGGCGGCCAGCAGCGACGCGTTGAGCTTGGCGCCGGCCTCGACGTGCAATTCGTTGACGCCGCGTGCCGCGAGGTCGGCGAGCAGCGCGGCCAGGTCGACCTTGCCGCGCGCATCGGCGAGCAGGCGCACCTGGGCGCCGCGCGCGCCGAGTGCGGCCATGCGCGCCGCGTCCGGCATCGCACCGTAGATCCACAGCGCGCGCTCCGGCACGTCGAACAGGCGCGCCGCGGGCGGCGTCTGCAGACGCGAATCGACCACCACGAGGGCCGGCTGCAGCGTCGTCGGCACCTCGCGCACGTCCAGACGCGGGTCGTCCTCGCGCACCGTGCCGACGCCGGTGAGGAGCGCCGACGCGCGCCGTCGCCAGGCGTGTCCGTCGGCGCGCGCCGGCGCCGCGGTGATCCACTGACTGCGACCGTCGGCCAACGCCGTGCAGCCGTCCAGCGAGGCCGCGATCTTCATGCGCACCCAGGGCCGGCCGCGCAGCACGCGCGAGAAGAACCCGATGTTGAGCTCGCGCGCTGCCGACGCGAACGCCGCGCCGGCCAGCTCGACCTCGACGCCGGCAGCGCGCAAGCGGGCCAGACCGCTGCCGTTCACCGCAGCGAACGGGTCGCCGACGGCGACGACGACGCGCGCGATGCCGGCTGCGATCAGCGCGTCGCAGCAAGGCGGCGTGCGGCCGTGGTGGGCGCAGGGCTCGAGCGTCACCCAGGCGGTCGCGCCGCGCGGATCGTGGCCTGCCGCGCGTGCCGCGGCGAGCGCGACGATCTCGGCGTGCCGACCGCCGGCGCGCTGCGTGGCGCCGCGGCCGAGCACGCGGCCGTCGGCCATGCCGACGATGCAGCCGACGCGCGGATTGGGGTCGCTCACGCCGATGGCCTCTTCGGCGAGCGCGAGAGCCTCGGCGAGGCGGGCGTGGTCGAGCGCGGCGAGCGGCATGACCCCGAGTCTAGGCGCGTGGGGCCGGGCTTTGGTCGCCCGCGTCCTTCGGGTGACAGGCGGCGCACGCGCCACAGGTGCAGTCACTGCGGCGCAAACGCCGCAGGTGCAGCCGCGGCAGCGCAACGGCGCCGTCGGCTAGCTCACGGCTGGTGCGTCGCGGTGACGCCGGCCGGACAGGTGTAGGCATTCACGCCGTCGCCGGCGAGGATGATCACGAAGTTCTGGTTCTGCAGGGCGTCGGTGACATTGAGGTAACTCGCCGGCACGAAGGCATAGCGGCAGACCCGGTAGCGGTTCACCGAGGCATCGGCGGCGTTGGCGGCGATCGCCAGCGGCGCGCCGAACCGGATCGAGCCGCTCCACCGCGGTGGCGTCTGGGCCATGTCGATCGGCACGCCGCAGTAGTAGCTGCGGAAGGTGGCGGCGTTGATCTGCGAGACGACGCAGTTGTGCGCGCCCGCAAAGGCGACGGGAGCGGTCTGCACGATCGAAATGCCCGGCAGCGCGAAGTCGGGGCCGTTGGCGTTGAGATCGCTCAGGTCGCCGGGCTGCGGCAGCGCGTTGTTCGTCGCGTAGCGCACGTAGCCGCCGAGCAGCATGTTGTTCTGCGCGTTGTTGCAGACGAGGTCTGCGAGTTGCAGCACGGCGTTGTTCAGCACCGCCGTCCCGCACACCCTGAACATGCCGCTGAGGTTGTCGAACAGCCAGGCGACGCCCGGCTGCGGCGGCAGGAAACCGCTCTGTCCGTTGCCGAAGTCGCGCGCCTGCAGCGGGATGGCGCTGTGGCGGCCCAGCGGCCGGCGCGACGGCACACCGGTGCTCGGCGCCACCAGCGTTGCTGCGAGTTCGGGCGCTACGCCCGCTACCAGCGAGGACAGGCGCACGCTTTGCGTCGCGCCGCTGCGGTCGGTCCATTCGACATCGACGACGAGCGTCTTCTGGCCCGGCGGCACCGATTCGACGACGGTGCCCGTGCGCCGGTAGGCCGTGTTGGTCGTGTAGCCGGCGACGTTGGCCTGCGGGGCGCTGGCGATGGCCGCGTAGGCGAACGCGTGACCGGGCGTCGGCTGGAGCACGGAGAACGTGCGCCAGTCCTCGAGCGCCTCTTCGGCGATGCGCACCGCCTCGGAACGCTGCTTGGCGATGTCGGCGTTGTAGCGCAGCGTCGATTGCAGACCGACCACGCCGAGCATGCCGAAGCCGAGCACGGCGAAGGCGACCAGCGCCTCGATGAGCGAGACGCCGCGTGCGGCGCGCGGCCGGCCGCGCGGTGCAGACGGCGGGCGATGGCCGGTCATGGCGCGAAGTCCCTCCAGCCGCCCGGCACCTTGACGAACGAGCCGGACAGGTTGCGCAGCCGGTTCATCACGTCGGCGTCGTAGACCAGGTTCTGGTTGCCCTGGATGCGCAGGTCCTGCTCGGCGACGATGGCGCCCTGCACGGTCCCCGCGTTGGCCGTGGTCCAGGTGGCGGCGCGGCTGTAGAGCACGCCGCGCAGGGTCTGCGGCGCGCCGCCGAACTCCACGCTGCCTTCGGCGACGACGAGCACCGGGTTGGCCGCCGTGCCGACATCGGCATCGATGCGCAGCGGGCCGGCCCCCGTCACGTAGATCACGTGGCCGGGCTCGAGCAGGGCCATGTCGTTGACGCCGTTGGCATCGCTCGCGTTGCAGCCGCCGGCGCAGTCGATGACGACGGCGGCGGGCTGCTCCCGATAGGTCGTCGACCACATGCCGAAGACGCTGTTGAACATGCGGTCGACGCCGTTGCTGGCCGGCGTGGCGGGCACCAGGGCCGGCACGATGTCGGGCAGCACCACCAGCGGATCGCCCGTGATCACCGAGTTCGCGACCGGCGTGCCGGGCAGCGTCTGCAGGGTGGCGATGGCCGGGTTGAATGCAGCGCCGGACAGCACCGTCATGCCGGTCGAGGCGGCATCGGTATTGGTCGCCGTCAGCGTCGCGCCCGGATCGACCACCGTGCTGCCGCGCACCAGCAGCGGCGCATTCGGCGGCGACCCCAGGCCGCTGCGCAGCGCCAGCACGGCCGACAGTGTGGCCAGGCCGTCGCCGGACTGCGCGGCGCGACTGAAGCGCAGGCAGGCCGGGTCGAGCCGGGTGCAGGAATTGACGTCGACGCGCACGATGCCGGGGCGTGGCGTCACCAGGGCCGGCGTAGCGACGCTGAAGCGAATCCAGAATGCGACGTAGGGCCCGGCGCCGCTCTGCGCGAACACCGGACTCGGCTCGCCGGTGGCCGGGCAATCGCACGACCAGTCGCTGCCGTTGAACACGCAGCCGGCCAGCCGATTGGGCTGTCCGCCCGCCGCATCCGGCTGCGGGGTGATGTTGCCGGTGCTCACGTCGATGCTCAGATAGCGCTCGCGGAACGACGGCTGCGGCGCGGCGGCGTTGACGGCGGCGGCGTTGGGCAGCGGCTTGCAGTCGTCGCTCATGCGCGCGTCGTTGAGCCGCGCGAGGGCCCACTCGATACCGGCGTCGGCGGCCTCGAAGGCCAGCGTCGAGCGGTACTGGTTGCCCGAGGTGCGCTGCTCGAAGATCAGGTTGCGGCTGGTGTAGGCGGCGACCAGCGAGATGATGAAGAACAGCACCATCACCACGATCAGCGAGGCGGCGCCGCGTGCCGGCCGCCGGTGAGAGCGATGATGAACTTGCGCCGACATGACGTTGACCGCGGGCCTCAGTTGGGGCAGGCCTGCGGCGTTGCGCCGGCCACGTTGAACGCGATCTTGTCGTTGCGCTGGCGCACGCGGCTGCGGATCGAGCGCACGACGGTGGCGTCGGACTTGGCATGCGCCGTGATCTCGACCACGTACTCATTGACGGTCTGCACCGGCCAGCAGGCGACGCCTGGATTGCCGGCTGCGTCCAGGCACAGCTTGGGGCAGGGAAGCTGCACGCTGGTGAGCGGCACGCGCGTCACGCTGAAGGTGTCGACGACCATGACGTTGGGATCGGTCAGGTCCTGCATCAGCCCGCCAGCGCCCGGATCGACCTTGATGCGGATGACATTGTTCTGCAGCTGGAAGCGCCACGGCGTCGGCGCCACCGGCACGCCCAGGCGCTCGTAGCTGTAAGTCATGTCGCTCGTGGCGACGTTGGCTGGCGCCGTGCTGACGTTGTAAGGATCGTCCTGCCCCGCGACGCCGGCATTGGCCATGCCGTTCCAGGAAAGGCTCCAGGCGCCGACGCGGCGCAGTTCACGCGCGATGATGTCGGCGCTGGCGCGCAGGTCCTGCTGCAACTGTGTGTCGAGCAGCAGCCGGCGGTTTTCGGCGAGTTGTCCGCTCACGAGCAGCGAGGCGGCCGCGACGACGAACAGGCCGACCACGACGCCGACCATCAGCTCGACCAGCGACAGGCCGCGGCGCCGGCGCGCCGGCTGCGGCAGGAGATGCAGTGCGGGCGCGCCGATCATGGTGCCGGGATCGCCGCGCAGGTATTCAGGGCCAGGTTGACTGGCGGACAGGCGTCGTAGCCGGGCACCGACAGATCCGGGGAACAGGTCGTGGGCCGTCCTGCAGCGCTGATCGTCACGCGCAGCCGCCCTCGTGGCCGCCGCGTCACCTCCAGGCAGAAGTCGCCCGGCGCGACCGGCGCCCCGCCGGCGCCGACGGGCGCCGCGGGCATGATGCCGCCGGAGACCGGGTTGAACGCGGCCGTGCTCTGCTGCGGGGCGGGCTTGCGCAGTTCCAGACCCAGGTCGCGCGCGACCTGAACCGTGCGGACCTCGCGCTGCGTGCCGACGCAGGCACTGCCGGGCGTGGCCGTGCAGTTGCACTTGGACGCGTCGAGCCCGGCGACTTGAAGCGGATTGACGTCGCTCGTGAACAGCACGTAGCAGGTCATCGCCTCGGCAGCGATGTTGCGCAACGAGAAGCCGACGTACTGGTTGCGCGAGACGGCCTCGCTGCGCCCGAACTGGACGTCGGTGACGAGTTGCGCGGCAGTCGCGCGCAATCTCTGCATGCCGATCATCTCGCGCATCGACGGCGCGACGAGGGCGATGAGGACGCCGACGATGGCGATGACGATCATCACCTCGAGCAGCGTGAGGGCGCGCGCAGCCCGCTGCGGCGCGCAGGGGGGGCGGTGCGGGCGCAGCCTCATCGTCAGCGTGCCCAGCAACGCGCCGGGTCGGGGTTGTTCCAGTTGATGGCAAGGGCGCTCGCGGCGCCTGCATAAAGGACGTTGCCGGCCTGCATGCGCACGCCGAGCGCGCGGCAGGCGCTGTCGTCGGCCTGCGATGTGCCGGCCACTCCCACCGCGGTGACGGTGTAGCCGCCGGCATCGGTGTTGGACAGCGCGAGGTCGTAGTAGCCGTTGGTGGTGCGCGTGACGGCCATGCCGAGGCCGGGCGGCGCGGCATTGACTGCGTCGGTCAGCGACGCGGCGTACACCGGCTGGCTGCTGCGGTGACGCTCCTGTAGCTGCTGCACGTTGGCCAATGCCGCGAAGGCCTCGCTGCGGCGGCCCTTGCGGATCGAGTTCTGGTAGCTCGGCAGCGCGATCGCCGCGAGCACGGCGACCACGGCCACCGCGATCATCAGTTCGATCAACGTGAAGCCATGCGCCGCCTGCCGGCCGTGCTGCATAGC
>JAGWTJ010000424.1 GCA_028869005.1 Burkholderiales bacterium
CAGCGGCAGCTCGAGCGTGAAGCAGCTGCCGCGGCCGGGCTGCGAGCGCAGCGTGAGCGCATGGCCGAGCAGGCGCGCGCTGCGCTGCACGATCGCCAGGCCCAGCCCCAGGCCGCGCACCGCGCCCTCGGCACCGGCCGCCTCGAACTGCACGAACTCGTCGAAGGCCTGCGCCTGCTGCGCCTCATCCATGCCGACGCCGCTGTCCCACACCTGCAGCAGCGCTCGCTCGCCGCGCCGCCGCACCGCCACCAGCACGCCGCCGTGCGAGGTGCAGCGCACCGCGTTGCCGACCAGGTTGCGCAGCATCTGCTCGAGCAGCAGCGCATCCGAGACGACGACGCAGCCGGTGTGGCGGAAGCGCAGGTGGATGCCGCGCGCACGCGCGCCGGCGGCCTCGTGCGCGGCGATGGCGTCGAACAGCGGCTGCAGCGGCACCGCGGCCAGGCGCGGGTGCACCGTGCCGGCATCCAGGCGCGACAGGTCGAGCAGGCCCTTGAGCAGCGATTCGAGCGCGGCCGTGGCCTGCTCGATGCGCTCGATCAGCGAGCGCTGGCGCGCCTCGCCCATCGGCTCGCGCAGCAGGCCGGCGAGCAGCCCGATGCTCGCCACCGGCTGGCGCAGGTCGTGGCTGGCCGCGGCGATGAAGCGGCCCTTGGCGGCATTGGCCTGCTCCAGCGCCTCGGTGCGCTCGCGCACGCGCAGCTCGAGCGCGGCGTTGGCCACCTCGACGCCGTGCATCGCGTCGACCACGCGGCGCACCAGCATGGCCGTGAAGCCCAGCACCGCCAGCGGCACGGCGTAGGGCATCCAGTAGCTGTCCATCACCGAGGTCAGGCCCTGCTGGTAGAAGTAGTCGTGCACGCCGGCGCCGAATACCGCCGCCATGCCCAGCATCAGCAGCAGCTGCGTCGGGCCGGGCAGCCGCCGCATGGTGCGCCAGACCAGGGTCAGCGCGACCAGCAGGCCGAGCAGCAGGATCGGGTAGAGCAGCGCACGCGCCTGCTGCAGCCAGTGGCCGGCGGCAGCGACGCTGCCGAGCACGGCCATCACGGCGCCGCCGATCAGCCAGACGCTGCGCCAGCGCGAGTCGAAGCGCCCGGCCACGGCCAGCGCGAACAGCCCGACCAGCACGACCGAGGCGACCTGTGTGGCGAAGAACATCCAGTCGACCAGCTCGAGCGGCAGCGGCGAGCCGACCGCCGAGTACGAGACGTTGCGCAGCGAGGCCAGCAGCCCGAGCGCCGCGAAGCTGCCCAGCGCCACCTCGCTGCGGCGCCGCCACCAGACCAGCAGCGCCACCAGGCAGGCGCCCGCACTGACGATGTTGAGGGCGCGCGGCTGGTCGACGGCGAGGTGGTAGCCGGCCACGAAGGCGGCTTCGACCTGGTGGAGCGGGCCGAGCTGCAGCGGCGAGAGCCCGCCGCGCGCGCCGTGGTCGACGTCGATCTCGATCAGGTTCTCGCCGGCGCGCAGCAGCGCCGGCGGCAGCGCGATCAGCGCCGGCACCGGGCGGCGCAGCGCATTGGGGCCCGCCGTCAGCGTGCCGTGCACCAGGGCGCCGTTGATGCGCACGTCGGCGCGCGTGCTGAGGCGATCGATGCTCAGCGCCCACACTTCGGCCGGCGCCGCGTCGAGCGCCAGGCGGGCGCGGTAGCGCGCCGGGCCGGAGCTGCCCAGGCC
>JAGWTJ010000005.1 GCA_028869005.1 Burkholderiales bacterium
GTCTTGCGCAGCAGGCGACGGCCGCCGAGCAGCCGGCGCTGGCACGTACCGCGAGCAGCGCGCTCGGCGCGCTGCGCGGTGCGAGCGACGATGTGCGCCGACGCGGCGCACGCGAGGATCTGGCGCGTACGCTGGCCGCCTTCGCCCCGGCCGTCGCGCCGTTGCCGCCACCGGCGCCGGCGGCGCCGGTGCGTGTCACGCCGCCGGCGGCGCCCGGCGACACCGGCCTCGAAGACGACGCCGAGATGCGCGAGATCTTCATCGAGGAAGCGCGCGAAGTCGTCGGCGATGCCGGCGCCGCGCTGCTGCGCCTGGCCGACGCGCCCGACAGTGCCGGCGACATGACCGTCGTGCGGCGCGCCTTCCACACGCTCAAGGGCAGTTCGCGCATGGTGGGTCTGCGCGACTTCGGCGACGCCGCCTGGGCCTGCGAGCAGCTTTACAACGCGCGGCTGGCCGACCGGCCGCGCGCCGATCCTCCCCTGCGGCAACTCAGCACCGAGGCGCTCGCCTATCTCGGCGCCTGGGTCGACGCGATCGAAGCCGGGCGCGACGACGGGCATCGCAGCGCCGCGGTGGTGCGCAGTGCCGATCTGTTGCGGTTGGAAGACACGCTGCTGCCTATCACACCGGCGGCCCCGGCGGCACCGGCGCAGCCTGTCGCGCCGCCCGAGGAATCCGTCGCCCGGGCCGACGCGGTGCCCGCAACGCCGGACGATGCGACGCTGCCGCCGTTGCGGCTCGAGCCGATCGAGGCCGCTGCGGCGCAGGAGGTGCCCGCAGAGCCCGCGCACACCGAGCTTCCCGAACTCGTCGCGGACGTCGTCGACGAGTCGCCCGAGCCTGGCCCGCAGCCCGAGGTTGTGCCCGAGCTGGTGCCCGAGGGGGTGCCCGAGCTGGTGCCCGAGTTGATCGACATGGTCGATCTCGCCGATCCGTCCGGCCTGGGCGAAACGCCTGCGGCGTCGCCCGACTTCGACGCCATCGAGCCGCTCGCCCTGCCCGAGGTGACGGAAGTCCCCGTGCCGCCGACCGAGGTGCCGGACAGTCTGGCCATGCCGGGCGAGTTGTCGCTGCCGGCGTGGTCCGAGTCTTCGGCGCTGCCCGAACTGGCCGAGCTTGCGCAATGGCCGGACCTGCCGGAGTTGCCGCAGCGGCTGGAGCCGTCGAGCGCGGTCGGCGCCGTGCCTGACGAGTTGGCGCACATCGACTTCGACTTCCTGCCCACAGCCGCGCCGGTCGCGGCGGATGCGGCGGATGCGGCGGATGCGAGGACCTTGACCGACGATGTCCCGCAGTTGCCGACCGCGGCCGACCTCGACTTCGGTTGGGCGGGTACCGCTCCCGAATCCGCAACGCAGGATGCGCTGCCGTCCGAAGTGAGCTTCGACCTCGATCTCGGCGCGCTCGAAGACGAGCCCGCAGCGGGTGCGGCGCAGGACGCCCCAGTGCCGGCGGTGTCCGAGTTGCCGCCACCCGAGGCGGACCACGCGGGCGTCGATCTGCCGCTGGCGCTGGCGCCCGCGTTGCCCGAACCGCCGCGCAGCGCACATCTACACCTGCCGGCGCCGGCCTTCGAGCTCGACATCGGGCTCGGCGAGCCCGCTGCGCCGCGCACCGAGCCGCTGCAGGCCGAGCTCGAAGGCGTCGCGCCGGACGCAGCGGGCGCCGCCGATGCCACCGACGCCACGCCTGAGCCGGACGACAGCGCCGCCGCGACCTTCGAGGACGAGCAGGTCAAGGCCATCGGACCGCTGCGCATCGCGATCCCGCTCTTCAACATCTACCTCAACGAGGCGGACGAGCTTTCGCGGCGCCTGCTGTCCGAGATCGGCGAATGGGGCGTCGATGCGCTCCGGCATCCCGTTCCCGAGACCAGCGAAGCGTTGGCGCACAAGCTCGCCGGCAGCTCGGCGACCGTGGGCTATGCGGAGCTGTCGGCGCTGGCGCGCGCGCTCGAACACGCGCTCGGCCGCTCGCACGCCGTGGGCCACGGCCGCGAAGGCGAGGCCGAGCTGTTCGGCGACTGCGCCGAGGAGATCCGGCGCCTGCTGCACCAGTTTGCGGCCGGTTTCCTGCGCCCGGCACCGGAGCTGCTGCTCGAGCGCCTGGCCGATCACGAACGCTGGCCGGACGCGCCTGCGGCGGCCGAGGCGCCGTCGTCGGGCCTGGGCGACTTGTCGGCCGCGGTGCCGCTCGCCGCCACCGTCTCGATGTCGGCGTTCACGCCGCTCGACGCCGCGTCGCAGGCCATGCCGGCGGCGCCGGCGGATGCCTTCGACGACGACCAGGACATCGACGCCGTCGACGACGTGGACGCGGAGCTGTTCCCGATCTTCGAGGAGGAGGCGGGCGAGTTGCTGCCGCAGCTGCAGGCGCGGCTGCGCGAGTGGCACGACCATCCGACGCACCGCGACGCCGGCACGGCGTGCATGCGCACGCTGCACACCTTCAAGGGCGGTGCCCGCCTGGCCGGCGCGATGCGCCTGGGCGAGATGGCGCACCGGCTGGAGACAGCCGTCGAACACCTGGCGGCGCGCGACAGCGTGGCCGCTGCGCAGATCGAGCCGCTGCTGATGCGCTGCGACGCGATGACCGGTGCGTTCGAGGCGCTGCGCGGCGGCGCTGCGCCGGTCGTGTCCGCCGCCGAGCACACCGCTGCGCGCGAGGTCGCGGCGGGCGTCGAACAGCTTGCCGAGGCCACCACCGAGCCGGCTTCCGAGGCGATTTCTGCGACGACTGGCGAAGCGGCTCCCGAAGTGCCTCCCCAGGAACCTGCCCAGGAGCGTGCCGCATCGGCCTCCGCATCCGCGGCCGCGGCCGTGCCGGCTGCTGCCCACGCCGCCACGACCATCGACTGGACTCGCTTCTCCGTCGCTGCCGCCCCACCCGAGCAGGCGGACGAGTCGCGCGCGGGCGCGGCGGGTGCCGCTGCCGCCGTGCGCGTGCGCGCCGGCGTGCTCGATCGCATGGTCAACCAGGCCGGCGAAGTGGCCATCACGCGCGAGCGCATCGCCGCGGACATGAGGCAGCTGCAGGGATCGCTCGGCGAGCTCACCGACAGCCTCGAGCGCATGCGCCGGCAGTTGCGCGACATCGAATTGCAGGCCGAGACGCAGATCGGCACGCGCATGGAGACCGCGCGCGCCGCCGGCCAGACCTTCGATCCGCTCGAGATGGACCGCTTCACGCGCTTCCAGGAGCTCACGCGCTTCATGGCCGAGTCGGTGAACGACGTCGCCACCTTGCAGCGCAGTCTGCAGCGCACGGTGCAGAGCACCGAAGACGAGCTGGCCGCGCAGGCGCGGCTCACGCGCGATCTGCAGGACGATCTGCTGCGCACGCGCATGGTCGAATTCGAGAGCCTGGCCGAGCGCCTGTACCGCACCGTGCGCCAGGCGGCCAAGGAGACCGGCAAGCAGGTGCGGCTGGACATCGTCGGCGGTGCCATCGAGATCGACCGTGGCGTGCTCGAGCGCATGGTCGGCTCGTTCGAGCACCTGCTGCGCAACAGTGTCGCGCACGGCATCGAGCCGCCCGAGGCGCGGCAGGCCGCCGGCAAGGACGCCAGCGGCCGCATCCAGGTCAGCGTGGCGCAAAGCGGCAACGAGGTTGCGGTCGAGTTCGCCGACGACGGCGCCGGCTTCGACTATGAGCGCATCCGTGCGCGCGCCGTCGAGCGCGGCCTGCTCGCGCACGCCGAACCCGGCGCGGCGGAGCTCGCGCAACTGCTGTTCCAACCGGGCTTCAGCACCGCCGACACGGTGACGGGGCTGGCCGGCCGCGGCGTCGGCCTGGACGTCGTGCGCGCCGAGATCGACGCCATGGGTGGCCGCATCGAGACCGCCAGCGAACGCGGCGCGGGCACGCGCTTTCGGCTGCTGATGCCGCTCACCACCGCCGTCACGCAGGTGGTGATGCTGCGCAGCGGCGCGCGCGCCGTGGCCGTGCCGTCGACGCTCGTCGAGACCGTGCGCCGGGTCACGCTGGCCGAGACCGAACGCGCCTATGCCACGGGAGTGCTCGAGCATGGCGGCGAGCCGGTGCCGTTCTTCTGGCTGGCCGCGCTGCTGCATGCCGGCACGCGCGGCGAGATCGCCGGGCGTGCGCAGACGGTGGTGGTCGTGCGATCGGCGGCGCAGCGCGTCGCGGTGCACGTCGACGAGGTGCTAGGCAACCAGGAAGTGGTGGTCAAGAACGTCGGGCCGCAGCTCGCGCGCCTGCCGGGTCTGGCCGGCGTGACGCTGCTGCCCTCGGGCGCGGTGGCGCTGATCTACAACCCGGTCGCGCTGGCCACGCTGTATGCCGACGGCGCACGCCGGCTGATGCGGCAGAGCGCGGCGACGCCGCAACCGGCGGCCGCTGCGGTGCTCGAGCGCGAGGCGCCGCTCGTGCTGGTGGTCGACGACTCGCTTACCGTGCGCCGCGTCACGCAGCGCCTGCTGCTGCGCGAGGGCTATCGCGTCGTCACCGCCAAGGACGGCCTGGAGGCACTCCAGCGCCTCGCCGAAGAGCGCCCCGCGGTGCTGCTGTCGGACATCGAGATGCCGCGCATGGACGGCTTCGATCTGCTGCGCAACGTGCGCGCCGACGAGCGCCTGGCCGGGCTGCCGACCATCATGATCACCTCGCGCACCGCGCAGAAGCACCGCGACTTCGCTGCCGAGCTGGGTGCGGACCATTATCTCGGCAAGCCGTATGCCGAAGAGGAACTGCTGGCGCTGGTGGCGCGCTACGCCGGCGCCGATATCACTGCCTAACAGGTTGTTGAAACACCGGATGGGGGTCGACCCCTATCCGGTATTTCAACAGCCTGCTAAAGCGACGGGGAAGTTGCCCGATCAGCCCGCCCCATGCCGGGCGGCCCGTAACGAATCGACGACGAAACCCGGCCGAAGATGTCGCAGCTCGTGGAACAGATCGCGGAGCTCACCGCCTTCCGCGATCGCGATGCGCTCGACTTCAGCCTCGCCATGGCGCTGAAGGATCTGCTGCGCCCCGAGGCTATCCTCGTCCATCGTCTGGTGGGCGAAACCGGCCGCCAGCACTGGCTGCTGCGGGCCCGCGTCGGCGGCGCCGAGGGCGCGCCGACGGCCGATTCGCTGTGGACGGAGCTGGAGCAGCTGCCGGCGCTGGCCGCGCTGCCGCACCACGCGCAGTGTGTGCAGGACAACCGCACGGTAGGCGTGGACGGCATGCCCGCGGCGACGCTGTTCCCGATCGCCAACGAGCGCGAGGCGCTGGGCGTGCTCGAAGTGCGGTCCGGGCAGCCGCTAGACGCCGATGCCAGGCACCTGGTCTGCAGCATCCTGCGCATCTACCGCAACTTCCAGGGGCTGCTCGACTACAGCGAGCGCGATACGCTCACCGGGCTGCTCAATCGCAAGACCTTCGACGAATGCTTCCTGCGTGCCGCCGCATGCGTGCGCGAGTCCGGCGCCATCGCGCCCGACACGCGGCGCACATCGGCGGCCGGCACGGCCTGGCTGGGCATCGTCGACATCGACTTCTTCAAGCGCGTCAACGACAGCTTCGGCCATCTCATCGGCGACGAGGTCTTGCTGCTGCTGTCGCGCCTGATGCGCGCCACGTTCCGTCACCACGACCTGCTGTTTCGCTTCGGCGGCGAGGAGTTCGTGGTGCTGATGCGCTGTGCCGGCGCGGCCGATGCGCACGCCGCGCTCGAGCGCCTGCGCCTCGCGGTCGAGCACCATGTCTTTCCGCGTGTCGGCCACATCCACGTCAGCATCGGCGTGGCCCGGATGCGGGCCGGCGACGCGCCCACGGCCTGCTTCGAGCGCGCCGACAAGGCGGTCTACTTCGCCAAGCAGAACGGGCGCAACCGGCTGTGCGACCACGACGAACTGGTGGCCCGGGGACTGCTGGCCGATGAGTCGCGCTCGGGTGACGTCGAGTTGTTCTGACGCCACGCCGCGCGGACTCGCTGCGGCATGATGCGCGACCTCCCGGGAAAGACGATGAGCACGCACGACCGCGACCACCGCTACCACCCGTTGTCCATCGCCACGCACTGGTTGACGCTGACGCTGCTCGTCGCCGCCTATGCGCTGATCGAGTTGCGCGACCTCTACCCCAAGGGCAGCGCGCCGCGCGAGGCGATGAAGACCTGGCACTACATGCTGGGCCTGACGGTGTTCGCCCTGGTGTTTCTGCGGCTGGCGCTGCGGCTGTTGTTCCGCGCGCCGCCGATCGCGCCGCTGCCGCCGGCCTGGCAGCTGCGGCTGGCCGCGGCGATGCACGTCACGCTGTACCTGTTCCTGATCGTGATGCCGTTGCTCGGCTGGCTCACGCTGAGCGCCAAGGGCCAGGTGGTGCCGTTCTTCGGGTTCGAGCTGCCGCA
This sequence comes from Burkholderiales bacterium, assembly GCA_028869005.1. GTDB lineage: Bacteria > Pseudomonadota > Gammaproteobacteria > Burkholderiales > Burkholderiaceae_C > Rubrivivax. Next base: position 6,362 of record JAGWTJ010000005.1, read on the forward strand.
CCTGCTGGCGCCGGACAAGCCGCTCGGGCGCAAGCTCGAGGACATCCACGAGACCATCGGCAACATCGGCTACTTCCTGATCGGATTGCACGCTGCCGCCGGGTTGTTCCACCACTACCTGACGCGCGACGACACGCTGCAGCGCATGTGGCCCTGGCGGCTGCGCGCCCGGCGCGCCGGCTGACGCGCGGCGGCCCATGCGGCACGGCGCCTCGCTCCCGATGACGGCACAGGCTCAGGCCGGCGGCGCCGTACCCGGCTCGGCCTGCGCGATGAACACCGATACGAGCAGGCCGCTTTGCGTCGCCGCATCGCCATGGTCGAGTTCGATACGCGCGCCGATGCGTTCGCCGATGGCGCGCACGATCGCCAGGCCCAGGCCCGAGCCGCTGTGCTCGCTGCCGGGCGTGCGGTAGAAAGGGTCGAAGACGCGGCCGCGCTCGGCCGGCGCGATGCCGGGGCCGCTGTCGCGCACGCCCAGCACGGCCAGGCCGCGTTCGACGCGCACCGACAGGTCGACGCGGCCGCCTTCGGGCGTGTAGCGGATGGCGTTGTCGACCAGGTTCCTGACCAGCGCGATCAGCTCCGGCTCCTGCACCCGCACCGCGGCGTCCTGCGCGCCTTCGACGCCGAGGTCGATGCGCCTGGCGTCGGCCAGCGGCATCAGGTCCTCGAGCACGCGGCGGTAGATGACCTGCACCGAGCAGGGCGCGGCAGGCGCCGATGCGGCGGCGTCCGACGCCTGCGCGCGCGCCAGCGCCAGCAACTGGTCGACGAGCGAACGCCCGCGCTCGATGCCGCGACGCAGCACCTGCAGCCGCTCGCGCGCCTCGGCCGGCAACGCTGTCGCCTGGAGACGCTCGGCCTGCAGCGACAGCGCGGCCAGCGGCGAGCGCAGTTCGTGCGCCGCGTCGGCGACGAAGCGCCGCTCTACGGTCATCGTGCGCGCGATGCGCGCCAGCAGCCGGTTGATCGCGCCGACGAAAGAGCGCACCTCGGACGGGATGCCGCACAGGTCGACGGCGCGCAGGTCCTGCTCGCTGCGCCGGTCGATGTCCTGCGCCAGCGCGGCGATCGGCCGGAACAGCCGGCGCACCAGCGTGGCCACCAGCACCAGCAGCAGCGGCAGCAGCACGGCGAACGGCATCACGGTGCGCAGCGCGCTGGCGCGCGCCATGTCGTCGCGAAAGTCCGATTCCTGCGCGACGGCGATGCGCTCGCCGGCAGCAGTGGTCGCCACCAGCACGCGGAACGACTCGCCGGACAGCGCCAGCGTGTACAGGCCGTCGGCCAGCGTCGCCGTCAGCGGCAGCGGGCCGCCGTCGTCGACGTCGAGCCCGGCCGGATTGGCCTGGCCCAGCCGCTGCACGATCAGGCGCGAGGCCTCGTCGCGGTCCTTGAAATGCGCATCCAGCGGCGACGGCGTCGGCGCCAGGCGCTGGCGGTCGACGAGTTGCGCGACCTGGCGCAGCAGGTCGTCCTGCAGCTCGCGCGCTTCGTCGTAGGCGGCGAGGAACGACAGCGCCGCCGCCACCAGCGCCACCGCGGCGATGGCCACCAGCAGTGCGGCCGCGAGCCGGCGCTGCACCGAGGCGTTCAGCCAGCCTTTGAAACCATCCATCCCACCCCCCGCACGTTGCGGATCGCGTCGCTGCCGAGCTTGCGCCGCAGCGCGTGGATCAGGTATTCGACGGCATTGCTCTCGACTTCGTCGCCGAAGCCGTAGATGCGGTCTTCGAGCTCGGCGCGCGACAGGATCGCTCCCGGGCGCAGCAGCAGCGCCTGCAGCAGCGCGAACTCGCGCTGCGACAGCCGCACCGGCGTCGCGCCCTCGACGCTCGCCTCGTGCGTGGCCGGGTCGAGCGCGAGCACGCCGTTGCCCAGCAGCGGCGCCGCGCTGCCGCCCTTGCGGCGCAGCACGGCGCGCATGCGCGCCAGCAGCTCGGCCATCTCGAAGGGCTTGACGAGGTAGTCGTCGGCGCCGCCGTCGAGCCCCTGCAGCCGGTCGTCGAGCGCGTCGCGCGCGGTGACGACGAGCAGCGGCACCGCGTCGGCGCGCGCGCGCAGCACGCCCAGCACCTCGCGGCCGTCGCGGCCGGGCAGTCCGAGGTCGAGCAGCACCAGGTCGTAGTGCTGCAGCGCCAGCGTCTCGAGCGCGGTCTGGCCGTTGCGCAGCCAGTCGACGGCATAGGCCGCGTCCTTCAGCGCGTCGTGCATCGCCTGGCCGATCATCGGGTCGTCCTCGACCAGCAGCACGCGCATCGTGGGGTTCCTTTCGCGGCAGCGGCGTCGTCGGGCGTCGCTAGGCGTTGCGCCGGGGCCGGGCGCGGTGCAGCAGGTCGAACAGCACCGGCATCACGAGCAGCACCAGCGGCAGCTGCACCGCCAGCCCCGAGATGATCGCCACCGCCAGCGGCTGCTGCATCTGCGCGCCCTGGCCGAGCGCGAAGGCCAGCGGCAGCAGCGTCAGGATGGCGGCGATGGTGGTCATCGCGATCGGCCGCATGCGGTTGACGCCGGCCTCGATCAGCGAACTGCGCCACGACGCGCTGCGCGCCAGTTCCTGCTGCTCGGAGAAGTAGAAGATGGCGACCTCGGTCACGATGCCGATGATCATCGTCATGCCCATCATCGCGGTGATGTTCAGTTCGATCGCGCTTGCCCACAGGCCGGCGAACACGGCCGACACCGCGAGCAGCGCGGTCGCCAGTATCGCCGCCGCCAGACGCATGCTCTCGTACATGAACAGCAGCAGGAAGAACACGAGCGCGGTGGCCGCGGCGAAAACCATCGCCATGCCGCGAAAGGCGATCTGCTGCTGGCGGTACAGGCCGCCCAGCTCGTAGTAGGCGCCGGCGCCGAGCAGCCCGGGCTCGTTCAGCGCGGCCTTGACGTCGCGCACCGTCGAGCCCAGGTCGCGGCCCTCGATGCGTGCGGTGACGGCGATCATCTGCTGCAGGTTCTCGCGGCGGATTTGCGGCTCGCCGCTGACGCGCTCGAAGCGGGCCACCCGGTTCAAGGGAAACAGATGCCCGTCCGGTGCGCGCAGCCGCAGTCGCGCCAGGTCGTCCTCGCTGCGGCGCAGCGCCGCCGGCACGCCGACGCGCACGCCGATCGTCTTCAGGTCGGTCGTCAGCTGCGTTGCGACGCTGCCGCCGAGATAGGTGCCGAGGGCCCGCGTCACGGCGTCGGGGTCCATGCCTTCCAACGCGGCCTTGACGCGATCGACGTGGATCAGCAGCGCATCGCCGGCCGGGTCGATGCCGTCGCGCACGTCGACGATGCCGCCGACCGCGGCGATGCGCGTCGCCACCTTGCGCGCCAGCGCCGGCAGCCGCGCCGGATCGTCGGCGTAGATCTTCACGTCCACCGGCTGCGGCACCGCGGTCAGGTCGCCGATCAGGTCCTCCATCAGTTGTGCCATCTCGACCGACAGGCCGGGCACGTCACGCTCGATGCGCGCGCGCAGGTCCGACATCACCTCGGCCACCGGCCGCCGCGGCCCGCTCTCGAGGCGGATGAAGAAGTCGCCCTGGTTGGCTTCGGTGACGCCGCCGCCGAGCTGCGTGCCGGTGCGGCGCGAATAGGTGTCGACCTCGGGCGTGGCGCGCACGATGGCTTCGACCTGGCGCAGCAGCCGGTCGGTCTCGCCGAGCGCGGTGCCCGGCGCGCTGCGGTAGTCGAGCACGAAGCCGCCTTCGTCCATCGCCGGCATGAAGCCCGAGCCGATGTGCGAGAAGGCGTAGCCGCCGAGCGCGAGCAGGGCGGCGGCGCCGGCCAGCGCCACCGTCGGGTGGTCGAGCAGCCGGCCGAGCAGGCTGCGGTAGCGCGTGTGCACCCATTGCTGCAGCCGGCCGTCGTCGCTGCGACGCGCATCCCTCTCGCCGAGGAAGCGGTCGGCCAGGATCGGCACCGCGAGCCAGGTGATGACGAACGAGATCAGCAGCCCCGAGGCCATCGTCACCGACAGCGCCTTGAAGAAGGCGCCGGTCACGCCGGACAGGAAGGCCAGCGGCAGGAAGATGACGACGGTCGACGCGCTCGAGCCGACCAGCGGCCTGAAGAATTCGAGCGCCGCGGTCGTCACGCGATGCCGCAGCGCCCCGTGCGCACCGCGCAGCCGCCGCATGATGTGCTCGAGCATGACGATGGCGTCGTCGATGATCAGTCCGACCGCGGCCGCCATGCCGCCCAGCGTCATGATGTTGAAGCTCATGCCGAGCGCGTACAACAGCACGACGGTGGCGGCGAGCACGGTGGGCACGACGCAGATGGCGATCAGCGTGACCTTGGCGCTGCGCAGGAACACCAGCAGCACGAGCGCGGCCAGCGCGACGCCGATCAGGATGGCGTCGCGCACGCTGGCCGCCGACGCGGTGACGAGCTCGCTCTGGTCGTACCAGTTGGCGACCGTCACGCCGGCCGGCAGCTGCGCGCGCATGGCGGCCAGCCGCTGCTTGACGTCGCGCGCGATGCGCACGCTGTTGCCGCCCGGCTGCTGGTAGATCGACAGCAGCACCGCGTTGCGGCCGTCGGCGGTGACGCGGGTCCATTGCGGCGCGCTGGCGTCGTCGACGCTGGCCACGTCTTCCAGGCGCACCACGCCGGCCGGCCCGGTGCGCAGCACCGACTGCCGGATCTGCGCGGCGTCCTGCAGCTGCGCGTCGGAGACGACGAGGTCGAGCTTGTAGCGATCCTCGAGACGGCCGACCGCGGCGAGCACGTTCTGCGCTGCCAGCGCCCGCACCACGTCGTCGAGCGACAGGTCGAGCGCGTGCAGCCGCGCCGGGTCGACGGCGACGCGCAGCTCCTCGATGGCACCGCCTTGCACCTGCACGCGCGCCACGCCGTCGACGCCCGACAGCAGCGGCCGCAGGCGCAGTTGCGCGAGGTCGCGCAGCGCGGTCGGCGACAGCGTCGGCGACGTCAGGCTGTAGGCGATGATCGGAAACACCGTCGGGTCCATGCGCTTGACGCCGAGCCGGGTGCCCGCGGGCAGCTGCGGCATGATCTGCGCGATCGCCGACTCGACCTGCAGCGTCGCGCTCGCCATGTCGGTGCCCCAGGCGAAGTCGATCGACACGTCGGCCGCGCCGCGGCTGGTGTTGGAGCGCAGGTCGCGCACGCCGGGAACGCGGCGCACGGCCTCCTCGACCGCGCGCGTGACCTGCATCTCCATCTGCCGAGCCGGCTGGTCGCCCGCCTCGAGCGACACCTGCACGCGCGGGAAATCGACGTTCGGAAACAGCGCCACCGGCAATTGCAGCGCGGCGACGATGCCGCCGAGCGCCAGCACGAGGAACAGGAACAGGATCGAGCGGCGATGCGTCTGCGTCCACAGGCCGAAGTTCATCGCGCCCGCTCCTGCTGCTGCACCTGCTCGCGCACCCGCATGCCATCCTGCAGCTCGTAGTTGCCGAGCACGACGAGCGGCAGCGCCGCGTCGAGGGCGCCGTCGATGGCGACCTGCTCGCCCGTTTGCTGCTGCTGCGTGACGGCCACGCGGCGCGCCTTGCCGCCGGCGACCTGGAAGACGTGATCGCCTTGCGCATCGGCCAGCACCGCCTGGCGCGGCACCACCCAGGCCTCGCGCCGGCCGACGTGGATCGTCACCCGCACCCGCATGCCCGGCACCAGCGTGCTCGTGTGCGCGGGCAGTGCAGCCACCGCCATCACGAGCCGCGTCCTGGCGTCGACCAGGCCCTGGATCTGCGTGAGCGTGGCGGGCACGGACTGCGCGCCGGCGTCGAGCGGCCGGACGTCGACCGTCATGCCGGGGCGCACGAGCCGGCTGTCGTCGGGCTCGATGCCGAGCTGCACCTGCATCGCGTCGACATGGCCGAGCTGCAGCAGGCTGGCGCCGGGCTGCACGCGATCGCCCTGCGCCACGGCGATCGAGGTCACGACGCCGTCGAAGGGCGCGAGCACGGTCGCGCTGCCCAGATTGCCGCCCAGTTCGATCTGCGCGTCGAGACTGGCCTGGGCATCCTGCAGTTGCCGGCTGGCGGCGTCGACCTGCGAGCGCGTGGCCAGCTGCAGTGCCAGCAGCCGCTCGGTGCGCTGGAGCTCGCTTTGCGCAAAGCGCACGGCGTTGGCGGCCTGGCTGTAGGCCAGTCGCGAAGCCGGGTCGCTCGCCAGCGTCGCCAGCGTCGCGCCCTTGCGCACACGCTGGCCCGGCGTGACCCGCAGTTGCGCGACCTGGCCGGCGCGCGCGAAGCCCACAGCCTCGATCCTGCCTGTCAGCACTTCGCCGTAGGCGACGAGATCGATCGGCAGCGACTGCCGGCTCAAGCGCTCGGTCTGCACCAGCGCGCTGACGGACGCCGCGGCACTCGACGGGTCGGCCGCCGCGCCGTCGGCTGCCGCACGCCGCGCCACGGCCCAGCCGACGGCGACGACGATGAGCAAGGCGGCGATGGCGGCGACGGCCGCGCCGGTTCGGGTCCGGGTCATGCCCAGGGTCTCCTTCATTCGGGCTCGAGCGGCAACGCGCCGCCGACGAGCGTCTGCAAGGCCACGCGCTGCAGCGCGATCGCCTGCTCGAGCTGGATCTGCTCGAGCTGCTTGGCCAGCAGCGAGGCCTGCAGCGCGACATCGGCCGAGGCGTCGATCCGGCGCTCGCGCAGCGCGGCATCGGCCTTGGCGGCGGCCTGCGACAGCTCGGCCATCGCACGGTTCACGTCGCGCAACTGCGCGGCGTTGATGCGCTCTTCGGCGAGGATGCGGTGCACATCGCCCGCGGCGGCGTCGAGCCGGGCGCGGTAGTCCTGGTAGAGCCTGTCGCGCGTCGCCTCCTCGATCGCGATCGGGCCGCGCGCGCCGCCGAACAGCGGCAGTCCGAGCGTGACGCCCAAGCCGATCGTGTTCAGGCCGGCAGTGTCGCGGGCGCGCGTGAAACCGATGGTGAAGGTCGGAAACTGCGAGCGGATCGCGGCGCGCAAGCGTTGGTCCTCGGCGCGGTAGCCGGTTTGCAGCGCCAGCAGATCGGGCCGACGGCGCGGCAGTTGCGGCAGCAGCGCCAGCAGGCCGGGCTCGTCGAGCGCGCGCAGCGCGGTGCTTCCCCTGAGCGGCACCACCGCCGACGGCGCGAGCCCGAGCAGCGCGTTCAGCTCGTGGCGATTGGCGTTGCGCTGGCGCTCGAGGTCGCGCAGCTGCCGCTCGATGTCCTGCAGCGCCACCAGGTGCGGCGTGACGGCGTCGAGCGTGAGCAGCCCTTCGGCGAGCGCGGCCTGCGCACGCTGCCAGCGCTGGGCAAACAGCGCCTGGTTGGCGGCGAGCACGTCGTGCAGCCGCTGCTGCGCCAGCAGACGCACATGCAGCGAGCGCGCCCTGGCCACCACCTGCCACTCCTGCCACAGCAGTTGCAGGTCGGTCTTGCGCGCATCGAGCCGGCCGGTCTCGCGGTCGAACGAATGGCGCAGCAGCGCATTGATGTCCTCGCTCAGGCCGAGGTTGAAGGCGCTGGTCGTGCCGGGCTGACTGCTGCGCGGGACGTCGCGCGTCAGCGCCAGTTGCGGGTCGGGCAGCACGCCGGCGGCGAAGGCCTGCGCATGCGCGACCTTGGCATCGGCACGGGCCACGCGCAGCTCGGGGTTGTTGACCACCGCCAGCATCGCGACCTCGTCGCTGCCGAGGCCGCCGCGCGCGTCGAAGGGCTGCGCGGCCAGTTCGGGCAGCGCGATGAGGCTGCGGTCGACGACGATCGCCGCCGCTTCGGCCGGCAGGTCGGGCGCCGGCGGCAGCGGCTGTGCACGGTAGCTGGCGCAGCCGCCCAGCGCAGCCGCCAGGATCGACGCGGCGAGCCGCCTGCGCAGCGTCATCGTCGTCACGGTGAGGCGCCACGGCAGGCGCGGCTGGCGCCATGCGCCGTCGCCGTCGTCGCGTCGCCCCACCGTGGATCCTCTAGCGCCGCTGGGCGCGAGCCCGGCGTGCGAGCAGCCAGGCGCCGCCGAACACCGCCGCGAGCAGGGCCAGTTCCCACAGCTCGTCGGCGTCGATCGCGGCCAGGGCGTGGCCCAGCAACTGGCCGCCGAAGTAGCCGGCAGCCGCGACCAGCCAGGCCCACAGCCATGCGCCGGCGAGGTTGAGCGCCAGGAAGCGCGACCAGGGCACGCTGCTCATGCCGACGGCGAAGGGCCCGGCCACGCGCAGCCCGTACAGGAAGCGGATCGACAGGACGAACGGCAGGTGCCAGCGCGCGAGCAGCGCGTCGACGCGCGCCGCGCGCGGCGCCAGCGCGGGAAAGCGTGCGAGCAGCGTCTTGCCGTACTTGCGGCCCAGTGAAAAGTAGAACTGGTCGCCGACGAAGCTGGCCAGCGCCGCGACCGCGACCACCGCCGGCAGCCACAGATGGCCGCGCGATGCCGCGGCGCCGGCGATCAGCAGCACCGATTCGCCTTCGAGGAAGGCGCCCAGGCCGACGGCAAGCAGGCCGTAGCTGTGGACCAGCGCCGCGATGTCCATCGACTTGCCTTTGCGTGCGATGCGGGGGAAGCTCAGGCCTTGCCTTGCAGCGCGTCGAAGGTCCCGAGCAGCGCCGCCAGCGCCGCCTTGCAGTCGGCCTGGGTCGGCGCATCGGCGCGCAACGCTTTCAAGGCGCGGTCGATGGCCTTGTCGAGCACATGCCAGTCGTCGGCCGCGCGCGGCTTGAGGCCGGCCTCGGCCGAATCCCAGGCCAGTTCCAGCGCCTTGATGCGCGTCTTCGCCGCCGGCAGTTGGCCCTGGTCGACCAGCGCCGCCACGTCGGCGGCGATGCCGCGAAAGGCACTCAGGTCGCCGAGCGGGCTCGCGGCCGTCGCGACGGCTGCGGCGTTGCCCGTGCCGGCGGTGATTGCCGCCTTGCCGGCCGGCGCCTGATCGGACGGCCGCGAGCAGCCGGCAGCCAGCGTCAGCAGCAGCGCGGCCCCGGTGGCCGCCGCGGCGCGCGCTGCGGTTTGGATGGGGTGTCGAGTGTTCAAGATCTACTCCTTTGTAGGCTGCAGGCTCAATCGCCGCTCGTTTCGACCGGGCGCTCACGCGAGCCCGAGCCCGCGCCGAACTGCTCGACCGCCACCAGCAGCACGATCACCGACAGGAAGAGCGCGCTCGTCCACATCGCGCCCATGCCGAGGCCGCCGTAGCTGCGGTCCTGCGTCAGCAGGTCGCCCAGCGCGGCGCCCAGCGGCCGCGTCAGGATGTAGGCGATCCAGAACGTCGCCACCGCGTTGCCGCCCAGGCGCCAGACGCCGTAGGTGAGGGCGATCAGCGCACCGAAGGCGACAGCGCCGCGCGCGAATCCGAGATGCAGCGCCTCGGTGGCCAGGTCGCCGGCGGCGGTGCCCAGCGCGAAGGTGCACAGGATGGCGGCCCAGTAGAACGACTCGCGGCGCAGCGTCACGATGTCGTGGATCGACAGCGTGCGTTCGCTGCGGTACCAGACGACGAAGATCGCCGCCAGCATGAGCGCGAACGCGCCGGTGCTCAGGTACAGGCTGACGCCCAGGCCGTCGGTCAGCAAGTCGGTGATCTGCGTGCCGACCACGCTCACCAGCACCACCGTCAGCCAGTACAGCCACGGCGTGTAGCGGCGCGTGCGCAGTTGCAGGGCGAGCGCCGCGGCGAGCAGCGCGGCCATCAGGCTGCGCGTCAGCGGCTGTCCGAGGCCGGCACCGACCGCCAAGTAATCGGCGCCGGTTTCGCCGACTGTCGTGCACAGGATCTTGACGATCCAGAAGCCGAGCGTGATGGCGGGGACCTTGACGAGCCAGTCGGCGGTCGGGTCGGCACTGCGGCCGCTGTAGCCGTCGAGCGTCCGGTCGATCGTCCGGCCACTCGCCGTGGCCATGGGCAGCGTGTCCATGCATGCTCCTGAAGTCGGTTGGGAACGCGGACGCAGTCTTGCGGTCCCGACTTAGGCCATGCATAGGCCCACCACGCGCGGCGCTATTCGCGCAGCCAGCCGCGCGCGATCAACGGCCAGAAGAGCCTGCGATGCAGTGCGCTGGTCAGGCGCAGCAGCGGCTCCAGATACCAGCGCGCGGCGGCGCTTGCCAGCCAGGCGCTGCACAGCGCCACGACGAAGGCGCCGGCCATGTCGAGGGGGAAATGCACGCCCAGATAGACGCGCGCCCAGGCCACCGGCAGGCCGAGCACGGCGAGCGCCGCGCCGGCCGCCCGCCAGCCCGGCCACAGCAGCCAGGCCAGCGCCACCGACCACCAGAAGGTCAGGTGGTTGCTCGGAAACGTCGCGTTGGCCGCGTGCGGGATCCACAGGTGGCCGAGGCCGATCACGAACGGCCGCGGCTGCGGCCAGGCCTTGCCGATGAGGTAGCTGACGAGCAGGCCGCTGAGCGCGGCGACGCTGGCGACCAGCATCGCCTTGCGCGCACTCGGGCCGCCGCGCAGCCAGAAAAAGGCGATCAGCAGCGGCACCGCGTAGACCAGGCGCACGGCGAAGAAGATCGCCAGCGCCAGCATGAATGCGCCCGGAGCGGCGGACGCGTTGAGTTCGAGAAACAGTGCGTGGTTGATGGTGTCCATGCGGTGCGCGGGCCCGATCGGCGCCGGGCGGCCGCTGTGGCCGCCCTGGCGCAATGCCCGTTTTCAGCGTTCGCCGTCGCCATGATCGGCCTGGTCCTCGACGGAGGTGAGGACGGTTCCCTTGTCGGCATCGACCGTGACGTCGAAGACCTTGTCGCCGCTGACGACCTCGACCTCGTAGCGAGCTCCCTTCTTCGAGCGTTCGTATTCGGCCTTGGACGCCTTGCCGTTGGCGTGCTGCTCGGCGATCGAGACAGCCTGCGCGAGCGCTATTTTGGCGTCCTTGATCGCCAGCGCGTCGTTGGCCAGGCCGCCAGCGGCGGCCCAGGCGCCGAGCGCCACGGCGCAGGTGGCCACGGCGACGAGTGAGAGTCGGGTGCTGCGATGCATGATGAACTTCCGGTGGCGCGCAGGAATTTGCGCCGCTCCACCTTACGCGGGTCGACTTAGCCGGCACTGAGCGCCGTCGGCGCCGCCAGCGCGAAGGGCCGGGCCGGGGCGTGCCGGAGATCCGGCGACAGCCGTACCTCGACCCGTCGCATGACAGAATCACCTTGCACATGAGCAGTCCAACGGGCACCGGCGCACCGCGGCGCCGCCAGACAATGGTGGCGCGCGTGATGCGCCGCGAGGTCGACGGCGATCCGCAGGTGCGCGCGCCGACTCCGGGCGACGCGCCGGCGATCGCCGAACTGATGCTCGCCGCCTATCGCGGCACCATCGACGACGAGGGCGAAACGCCGGAGGAGACGCTCGACGTCGTGCGTCGCCTGTTCGCCGGCGAGTTCGGCGTCGTGCTGTGGAACATCTCCGAGGTCACGGTGCGCGCCGGACGCTTGGCCGCCGCGACCATCTGCACGGTGTGGCAGGGCCGGCCCTTCGTCGCGTTCATGGTGACCGCGCCCGAGTTCAAACGGCAGGGCCTGGCGCGCGCCGGTCTGACGCGCGCGATCAATCGGCTCGCCGCGGCCGGCGATCCCCTGCTGCGGCTCGTCGTGACGGCCGGCAACACGCAGGCCGAGACGCTGTACGCGAGCCTGGGCTTTGTCGCCGAGGAGGGCTGAGCCGGCGCACGCCCGTGCCCCTCGGTGCGGCGACTGCGGAATAAAATGTCGCGCATGGCCTCGGGCTCCCGCATCGACCTGACGAACCAGTTCCTGATCGCCATGCCGGGCATGGCCGACGACACCTTCCGCGGTGCCGTGGTCTATCTGTGCGAGCACACCGAGCGCGGCGCGCTCGGACTGGTCATCAACAAGCCGATCGACATCAAGGTGCGCAGCCTGTTCGAGAAGGTCGACCTGCACCTCGAGCGCGAAGAACTCGCCGAGCAGCCGGTGTACTTCGGCGGACCGGTGCAGACCGAGCGCGGGTTCGTGCTGCACGAGCGGCACGGCGCGGGCGCCAGCCCCTACAACTCGACGCTCGAGATCTCCGACGGCGGCCTCGAGATGACCACCAGCAAGGACGTGCTCGAGGCCATGGCCGAAGGCGTCGGGCCGCGCAAGGTGCTGATTACGCTCGGCTACAGCGGCTGGGGCGCCGGCCAGCTCGAGGACGAGATCTCGCGCAACGGCTGGCTCACCGTCGGTGCCGACCCGGCGGTCATCTTCGACACGCCGATCGAGATGCGCTACGCGCGCGCGCTGGCGCTGCTCGGCTTCGACCCGCGCATGCTGTCGCAGGATGTCGGCCATGCCTAGCGCGACGGCGCCGGCCGCCGCGCGCGCGCAGTCGTTTCTGGCTTTCGATTTCGGCACCCGGCGCGTCGGCGTCGCGGTCGGCAACACGCTCACCGCGCTTGCGCGGCCGCTCACCACGCTGGCCCTGCAGGGTGAGGCGCGCCTGGCTGCCATCGCCCGCCTGGTCGATGCCTGGCAGCCCGATGCGCTCGTCGTCGGCGTGCCGTTCCACCCCGACGGTGCCGAGCACGACAACACGCGCCAGGCGCGTGCCTTCGGCCGCCGCCTGCGCGCGCGCTTCGCGTTGCCGGTGCACGAAGTCGACGAGCGCTACACCACCGTCGAGGCACGCGCGGCCGGCGCGGCCGATCTCGATGCCGCCAGCGCGGCGCTCATCCTCGAGCAGTTCCTGCGCACGCAGCGCGAGGCGCCACTGCCGTCCGACCATGCTGCAGCTTGACGCCGAAGCGCTCTACGCCGAGCTGCGTCAGGGCGTGCGCCGCCTGCTCGACGACCAGGGCGGCAGCGCCGTGCTGGTGGGCATCTGGTCGGGCGGCGCCTGGCTGGCCGAGCGGCTGCAGCGCGATCTCGGCCTGCCCGGCAGCCACGGCACGATCACCAGCGCGCTGCACCGCGACGACTTCGCGCAGCGCGGCCTGGCCGCAGGCGGCGACGCGACGCGGCTGCCGTTCGCCGTCGAAGGCGCGCACATCGTGCTCGTCGACGATGTGCTCTACACCGGACGCACGATCCGCGCCGCGGTCAACGAGCTGTTCGACTTCGGCCGCCCGGCCAGCGTGACGCTGGCGGTGCTGGTCGACCGCGGCGGGCGCGAGCTGCCGATGGCCGCCGCCTTTGCCGCGGCGCGCGTGGTGCTGCCGGCCACGCGCCGGCTGCGCCTGGCGCGCGCGGCCGACGGACGCTTCGCCTTCGACGTGCGCGACGCCGGGGAGGCGCGCTGATGGCGGCCGCGCGCAACCCGCAGCTCAACGCGCACGGCGAGCTGATCCATCTGCTGTCGATCGAGGGCCTGCCGCGCGAGGTGCTGACGCAGATCCTCGACACCGCCGGCACCTTCCTCAGCGTCAACGAGCGCGACGTGAAGAAGGTGCCGCTGCTGCGCGGCAAGAGCGTCTTCAACCTGTTCTTCGAGAACAGCACGCGCACGCGCACGACCTTCGAGATCGCCGCCAAGCGGCTGTCGGCGGACGTCATCAACCTCGACATCGCGCGCAGCAGCACGGCCAAGGGCGAGAGCCTGCTCGACACCATCGCCAACCTGTCGGCGATGCACGCCGACATGTTCGTCGTGCGTCATGCCGAGAGCGGCGCGCCGTACCTGATCGCGCAGCACGTCGCGCCGCACGTACACGTCGTCAACGCCGGCGACGGGCGGCACGCGCACCCGACGCAGGGCCTGCTCGACATGTACACCATCCGCCACTACAAGCGCGACTTCTCGCAGCTCACGGTGGCCATCGTCGGCGACATCGTGCACTCGCGCGTGGCGCGCAGCGCGATCCACGGCCTGACGGTGCTCGGCGTGCCCGAGATCCGCGCCGTCGGCCCGAAGACGCTGGTACCGGGTGACCTGGCCGCGATGGGCGTGCGCGTCTGCCACGATCTGGCCGAAGGCCTGCGCGACGCCGACGTCGTCATCACGCTGCGGCTGCAGAACGAGCGCATGAGCGGCGCGCTGCTGCCCAGCGCCGGCGAGTTCTTCCTCAGCTACGGCCTGACGCCCGAGCGCCTCGCGCTGGCGCGTCCCGATGCCATCGTCATGCACCCGGGGCCGATCAACCGCGGCGTCGAGATCGACTCGCGCGTGGCCGACGGCGCGCACAGCGTGATCCTGCCGCAGGTCACCTTCGGCATCGCGGTGCGCATGGCGGTGATGAGCACGATCGCGGGGAACGCGGCATGAAGATCCTGGTGCGTGGCGGTCGCCTCGTCGATCCGGCCGGCGGCCGCGACGAGCGCTGCGACATCGCCATCGCCTCGGGGCGCATCGTGCACATCGCGCACGGCGGGCAGATCGGCGCCTTCGACGCCGAGCGCACGATCGACGCGCACGGCCTGGTCGTGATGCCCGGGCTGGTCGACCTCGCGGCGCGCCTGCGCGAGCCGGGACAGGAGCACGAGGGCATGCTCGAGAGCGAGCTGGACGCGGCCGCCGCCGGCGGCGTGACCAGCCTGGTGTGCCCGCCCGACACCGACCCCGTGCTCGACGAGCCGGGCCTGGTCGAGATGCTCAAGTTCCGCGCGCGCAAGCTCTCGCGCTGTCGCGTCTTTCCGCTCGGCGCACTGACGCGCCGGCTCGAAGGCGGCGTGCTCACCGAGATGGTCGAGCTGACCAAGGCCGGCTGCGTCGGCTTCGGCCAGGCCGACCGCCCGGTGCGCGACACGATGGTGCTGCTGCGCGCGCTGCAGTACGCATCGACCTTCGGCTACACGGTGTGGCTGCGGCCGCTGGACGCGTGGCTGGGCAACGGCGTCGCGGCGCAGGGCGCGGTGGCCACGCGCCTCGGCCTGGCCGGCGTGCCGGTGGCGGCCGAGACGATCGCGCTGCATGGCATCGTCGAGCTGGTGCGCGCCACGCGCGCCCGCGTGCACGTGGCGCGCCTGTCGAGCGCCGCCGGCGTGGCGCTGGTGCGCGCGGCCAAGGCCGAGGGGCTGCCGATCACGGCCGACGTGAGCATCAACTCGCTGCACCTGAGCGATGCCGACATCGGCTACTTCGATGCCGACCTGCGCCTCGTGCCGCCGCTGCGCCAGCCGGCCGACCGCGACGCGCTGCGCGCGGCGCTCGCCGACGGCAGCATCGACGCGCTCGTCTCCGACCACGACCCGGTGGCCGAAGACGCCAAGAGCCTGCCGTTCGGCGAAGCCGAGCCGGGCGCGACGGGCCTCGAGCTGCTGCTTGCGCTCGCGTTGCGCTGGGGCCGCGACCAGGGCCTGCCGCTGGTGCGCAGCCTGGCCCGCGTCACCTGTGATCCGGTGCGCGTGCTCGGCGACGCGCTCGGGCCCCTGGGCGGCAGCGCCGGGCGCATCGTCGAGGGCGGCGTGGCCGACCTGTGCCTGTTCGATCCCGACGAGGTCTGGACCGTGACGCCGGCCGAGTTGCGCAGCCAGGGCAAGCACACGCCGTTCTCGTACGCGACGAGCGGCGTGCCGCTCACCGGCCGCGTGCGCGCCACGCTGGTGGCCGGTACCGTGGCCTTCGAGCGCGCGGCGCCGCAGGGCGCGACGCCGGCAGCCGCTTGAACGCGCTGCTCGGCGGCTGGCGCCTGGCGCGCGCCCTGCTGCACGGCCTGCGGGGCCTAGCGCTGGTGTGCGCCGTGTTTCCCCTGCTGCGACGCGCCGACCGCGAGGCGCGCATCGGCGTCTGGGCGGGCCGCATGCTGCGCGCCTTCGGCATCGGGCTCGAGCTGCACGGACGCTGGCGGCCCGGCGCCAAGCTGGTGGTCGCCAACCATGTGTCCTGGCTCGACATCCTGGTCCTGCACGCGGCCTGTCCCGAGGCGCGCTTCGTCTCCAAGGCCGAGGTGCGGCGCTGGCCGCTGGTGGCGCGACTGGCCGACGCGGCGCGCACCCTCTACCTCGAACGCGGGCGCACGCGCGACGCGTCGCGCGTCGTGCACCGCATCGCCGATGCGCTGCGCGAGGGCGATACGGTGGCCGTGTTCCCCGAGGGCACGGTCGGCGACGGCCACGCGCTGCTGCCTTTCCACGCCAACCTGCTGCAAGCCGCCATCGCCGTCGCTGCCGTCGTGCAGCCGGTGGCCTTGCGCTACGCCGATGCCAGCGCGCCGGTGAGCCGCGCCGTGCTGTTCACCGGCGACATCACGTTCGGCCAGAGCCTGTGGCGCGTCGCATGCGGCGAGCGCCTGCGCGTCGTGGTGCAAGTGCTGCCGGCGCTCGTGACGGCGCACGCCGACCGCCGCGCATTGGCCGAACGGCTGCGTGGCGAGATCGCGGCGGCGCTCGATGCGCAGGGCGCCATCGACGCGTCCGGGCGGTCGCCGACTCCGGCCGCCGTGTCTGCCTGATCGGGCCGATACTCGCGCCGACATGGATCTGGTGCTCGCCTTCGACGACGACCGCGCACGCGCCGAGGCGCTGGCTGCGGCGCTCGGCACGGACAGCGCCGTCATCGATCGTCACCGCTTCCCCGACGGCGAGACGCGGCTGCGGCTGCCGCCGGCGCTGCCGGCACAGGTCGTGCTGCTGTGCGGGCTCGAGCATCCCAACGCCAAGCTGGCCGAGTTGCTGCTCGCCGCGGCCGGGGCGCGCGAACTCGGTGCCGCGCGGCTCGTGCTGGCCAGCCCGTACCTGGCCTACATGCGGCAGGACATCGCCTTCACGCCGGGCGAAGTCGTCAGCCAGCGCCATTTGGGCCGCCTGCTGGCGGCTCACTTCGACGCCGTGGTCACGGTCGATCCGCACCTGCACCGCGTGCGCACGATGCAGGAGGTGGTTCCGGGCCGTGGCGGCGTCGCGCTGAGCGCGGCCGAACTGCTGGGCGCATACATCGCGCGCCGCGTGCCGGGCGCGCTGCTGCTCGGCCCCGACGAGGAGGCTGCGCAGTGGGTGCGGCTGGCCGCTGCCGGCCGCGGCCTCGACCATGCGGTGTGCGTCAAGCATCGCCATGGCGACCGCGACGTCGATGTCGCGCTGCCCGGCGCGAGCGTCACCGGGCGTGCCGTCGTGCTGTTCGACGATGTCGCCAGCACCGGCCGCACGCTGGCGGCCGCTGCGCGCGGCGCCATCGCCGCCGGCGCAGCGAGCGTGGACGTGGCGGTGACGCACGCCCTGTTCGTCGGCGACGCGCTCGATCAGGTGCACACCGCAGGCGTGCGCCACGTGTGGAGCAGCGACAGCGTGCTGCACGCGAGCAACGTGGTGAGCGTGCTGCCGCTGCTGGCGCAGGCGCTGGCCGCTCTGCACTGAGCGGCGCGCGCGCACCGGACCCGGCAGCCCGCCAGCCCCCTGCGGAATCGAGCCTATCCATTCGAGCCGCGCGCCTCGAAGTTCCAGATTCCAGTCTCTCGATTCAGCCGTCACGGAGCGATGCGACCTTGAAGCTCGAACCCAACCCTCGCCGTCCCGCGCCCAGCGGCCCGGTCGTCTTCCTCGTGCTCGACGGCGTCGGCATCGGCTGCGGCGACGAGTTCGACGCGGTGCACGTGGCGCGCACGCCGACGCTCGATCGCCTGCGGCGCGAGGGCGTGTGGCGCACGCTGCGCGCGCACGGCAAGGCCGTCGGCCTGCCGTCGGACGCCGACATCGGCAACTCCGAAGTCGGCCACAACATCCTCGGCGCCGGCCGCGTGTTCCCGCAGGGTGCGAGCAGCGTCGAGACAGCCTTCGCCAACGGCGCCATCTGGCAGGGCGCGTGGCGCCGTGTCGCCGACAACGCCCGGCGTGAGGGCGCCACGCTGCACTTCATCGGCCTGCTGTCCGACGGCAACGTGCACGCGCACCAGCGCCACCTCGAGGCCCTGCTCGAGCGTGCCGCCGCCGAGGGCGTCCGCCGGCTGCGGGTGCACGCGCTGCTCGACGGTCGCGACGTGCCGGATCATTCGGCCGAGCGCTATCTCGGGCGGCTCGAAGAACGTCTCGAGCGCCTGCGTGAGAGCGGCACCTGCGACGCGCGCATCGCGTCGTGCGGCGGCCGCATGGTGACGACGATGGACCGCTACGAGGCCGACTGGCGCATCGTCGAGGCCGGCTGGCGCGTGCAGGTGCTGGGCGAGGGCCGCAAGTTTCCCGGCGCGCTGGCCGGCCTGAGCGCGCTGCGCGCCGAGCAGCCCGGCCTCAGCGACCAGGTCGTGCCGCCGTTCGTCGTCGCCGACGCCGCCGGCCATGCGCTCGGGCCCATCGTCGACGGCGATTCGGTCGTGCTCTTCAACTTCCGCGGCGACCGCGCGATCGAGGTCTCGCTGGCGTTCGAGTCCGACGCCTCGTTCGACCGCGTCGAGCGCGTGCGCGTGCCCCGGGTGTGCTACGCCGGCATGATGCTCTACGACGGCGACCGCCACATCCCGGCCGAGTTCCTCGTTTCGCCGGCGACGGTGAGCGACACCCTCTCCGAGTGCCTGGCGCAGTCGGGCTGCACGCAGTTCGCCTGCGCCGAGACGCAGAAGTACGGCCACATCACTTACTTTTGGAACGGCAACCGGTCGTCCAAGTTCTCCGAGCGCAACGAGGTCTATCTCGAGATTCCGTCCGACCGCGTGCCGTTCGACCAGCGGCCGTGGATGAAGTCGGCCGAGACCGCCGACGCGGTGATCGCGGCGATCGACGCAGGACGCGCGCGCTTCGTGCGCGCCAACTTCGCCGCCGGCGACATGGTGGGCCACACCGGCAACCTGGACGCCGCGGTGATCGCGGTCGAGGCGCTCGACCTGTCGCTGGCGCGTGTGGCGGCGGCGGTGCAGCGCCGCGGCGGCGTGCTGGTCGTGACGGCCGACCACGGCAACGCCGACGACATGGTCGAGCGCGACGCCGACGGCCGGCCGCTGCGCACGCCGGCGGGCGTGCCGATCGGCCGCACCTCGCACACGCGCAACCCGGTGCCCTTCATCGTCTGGCGCCCGGCAGGCAGCGCGCTCGCGCTGCGCGACGACCTGCCCGAAGCGGGCCTGGCCAACGTCGCTGCAACGCTGATGGAACTGCTGGGCTACGTCGCGCCGGCGAGCTACGAGCCGAGCCTGCTCGCCGCGCCGGCAGGGTGACGACAGGGTGAACGCCGACCGTGGACAATAGCGCCCCGCGCTAGCGAACCGACCGAAAGCAACATCGTGCTGAGCTTCCTGCTCGAGAACTGGATCCTGATCGTGGTGGCCCTCGGCTCCGGCGCCATGCTGGCGTGGCCGGCGCTGCGCGGCGCCGGCGCCGGTGTCGGCGGCGCCAGCGTGAGCACGGGCGAGGCCGTGCGACTCATCAACCGCGAAAGGGGCGTGCTCGTCGACGTCTGCGAGCCGCAGGAGTACGCCGCGGCGCACGCCGGCGGAGCACGCAACATCCCGTTCGGCCGGCTCGAAGGCAGCAAGGATCTGCCGACCAACAAGACGCTGCCGCTGCTGGTGATCTGCGCCAGCGGCGCACGCTCGTCGCGCGCCGCGTCGCTGCTGCGCAAGGCCGGCTATGCGAACGCGGTCTCGGTGGCCGGCGGCACGCGCGCCTGGCGCGAGGCGCAACTGCCGATCGAACGCGGCGAGGGCGCCGAGAAGGCGGACAAGCCGGGCAAGTCCGACCGGAGCACCAAGAACGCCAAGTTGGACAGGAACGACAAGGCGGCCACGGCGGACAGCGCCGCCGCGGCGGACGGCGCCGGCAAGGCGGCCAATTCGCCTGCGTCCTGATCACGCCCGAAGCGAGCACGCGCGATGAAGCCGGTGAAGATGTACACGACCGAGGTCTGCCCCTATTGCATCCGTGCCAAGGCGCTGCTCGCCGAGCGCGGCGTGCAGGCGATCGACGAGGTGCGCGTCGACCGCGACCCGGCCGAGCGCCAGCGCATGGTCGAGCTCACGGGCCGGCGCACCGTGCCGCAGATCTTCATCGGCGCCCAGCACGTGGGCGGCTGCGACGACCTGATCGCACTCGACCGGCGCGGCGAACTGATGCCGCTGCTGGCGGGCTGAGGCCGGCGGCGCTGCGCGCCGCGGCGACCTGACGGTGGCAACCCCAGACGCTCGGCGATAATCGCGCGCTGCGCCGCACCCGCCGCGGCGTTCCGGTTGTGCGCCGCCGTGCGCGCAGCGCCACCCGACCCCATCGCCGCAAAGGCCGCACCATGTCCGACGCGACCCCCGTTTTCCAGATCCAGCGCATGTACCTGAAGGACTTGTCGCTGGAGCAGCCGAACTCGCCGCAGATCCTGCTCGAGCAGGCGCAGCCGCATGTCGACATCAACCTCGGCATGCAGGCCGGCGCGGTGAGCGAGGGCATCTACGAAGTCACCGTCACCGCCACCGTGACGACCAAGGTCAACGACAAGGTGCTGTTCCTGGTCGAGGCCAAGCAGGCCGGCATCTTCGAGATCCGCAACCTGCCCGACGACCAGATGCAGGGCATCCTGTCGATCGTCTGCCCGCAGATGATCTATCCGTACCTGCGCGCCATCGTCTCCGATGTGTGCACGCGCGCGGGCTTCCCGCCGATCCTGCTCACCGAGGTCAACTTCCAGGCCATGTTCGAGGCGCAGCAGGCGCAGCTCGCGGGGCAGCAGGGCAACGGCGGCTCGCAGATCATCACGAGCGCGAACTGACGGCTGGGTCGCCGGCCGATGACGCAGGCCCGCGCTTCATCGGCACACCGGGCCTGACGCCGTCGGCGCGCCACCGGTCCGTCCGGCAAGCTCGGCACGCCCGGCACGCGTCATGAAGATTGCCATCCTCGGCGCGGGCGCCTGGGGCACTGCGCTCGCGGTGTCGGCGGCGGCACGGCACGACGTGTGCCTGTGGGCACGCGACGCGGCGCAGGCCGCGGCACTGGCGCGCGAGCGCTGCAACCGGCGCTATCTCGGCGAAGTCGCGCTGCCGCCGGCGCTGCGCATCACGGCCGAACGCGACGCGGCACTGGCGCACGCGGCGCACGGCCTCACCGTCGTCGCCACGCCGATGTCGGGCTTGCGCCAGACGCTGGCCGCGCTGCCCGACGCGCGCGCTGTGATCTGGCTCAGCAAGGGCTTCGAAGCGGCGACCGGCGCGCTCGGCCACGAGATCGCGCACCAAGTGCGGCCCGCGGCCGCCTGCGGTGTGCTGTCGGGGCCGAGCTTTGCACTCGAAGTGGCGCGCGGCCAGCCGACGGCGCTGGTGGTGGCGAGCGGCGATGACGCGCTCGCGGCGCAGGTGCTGCAGGCCTTTCACGGCGAGGCGCTGCGCGTCTATACGTCGAACGACGTCGTCGGCGTCGAGGTCGGCGGCGCGGTGAAGAACGTGCTCGCGATTGCGGTCGGTGCGCTCGACGGCATGCAGCTCGGCCTGAACGCGCGCGCCGCGCTCATCACGCGCGGGCTGGCCGAGATCACGCGGCTCGGCGTGGCGCTTGGTGCGCGTGCCGAAACCTTCATGGGGCTGTCGGGACTGGGCGACCTCGTGCTCACCGCCACCGGCGATCTGTCGCGCAATCGCCGCGTCGGCCTGCTGCTCGCCGCCGGACGACCGCTGGCCCAGGCGCTGGCCGAGCTCGGTCACGTCGCCGAAGGCGTGTCGACGGCGCCGGTGGTGCTGGCCCGCGCGCGCGCGCTCGGCGTCGAGATGCCGATCACGCAATGCGTCGTCGACGCCCTCGAGGGTCGCGCCACGGTGGCGCAGGCGGTGCAGCGGTTGATGGGGCGCGAGGCGCGCACGGAGAGCTGAGGTGCAGGCGCCGGCCCGCCCGCGTCCCGCCGGCGCGCATCGCGTGGCCCGTCACACCGCACCGGCAAAGCCGAGCTGGCGCCAGGCCTCGAACACTGTCACTGCCACCGCGTTGGACAGATTCAGGCTGCGCTGGCCGGCGCGCATCGGCAGGCGTAACTGTTGCGCCGGTGCGAAGCGCTCGCGCAACTCGATCGCCAGGCCGCGCGTCTCGCTGCCGAAGACGAACCAGTCGCCGGCCTCGAAGGCCACATCGCCGGGGCGGCGCGTGCCCCGCGTGGTGAGCGCGAACATGCGCGCCGCCAGCGGCTGTTCGCTCCTCAGCAGCGCGTCCCACGAGCCGTGCACGCGCACGCTGGCGTGCTCGTGATAGTCGAGTCCGGCGCGGCGCAGCAGCCGGTCGTCCATCGAGAAGCCGAGCGGCTCGATCAGATGCAGCTGGCAGCCGGTGTTGGCCGCCAGCCGGATGACGTTCCCGGTGTTGGGCGGAATTTCGGGCGCGACCAGGACGATGTGGAACATCGAGGGCTCAGGGCGCTCGGCGCTCAGTCGCGCCCCGCCGGGGCCGGCGTGCGCGCCAGCACCCACAGTTCGACCGCCACCGCACCGCCGCGTCGCAGCGCGGCGCTCGCCTCGCGCGCCGTGGCACCGGTGGTGAACACGTCGTCGACCAGCGCCACGCGGCGGCCGGCCAGTTGCGGGCGTGCCGTCGGCGGCACCGTGAAGGCCGCGCGCAGGTTGCGTTCGCGTTCGGCGCGCGTCAACTTGGCCTGATGCGCGGTATCGAGTGCGCGCGCGAGCAGGTCCGCGCGTGCCGGCACGCGCAGCTCGCGCGCCACGCGGCGCGCAAGCTCCCAGGCCTGGTTGAAGCCGCGTTCGGCCAGCCGCGCCGGCGCCAGCGGTACCGGCAGCACGAGCTCGGGCGGCGCGGCGTCGCGTGCCGCCAGGTCGCGCGCAACCGCAGTGGCGAGCGGCGGTGCCAGCGCGCACGCGAGCTCGGCCTGCGCGCCGAACTTCCAGCGGCCGATGAGGCGGTCCCATGGGAAGGCGTAATCGAAGGCGACCACCGTGCGCTCGAACGGCGGCGGCGCGCGCAGGCACTCGCCGCAGGCGGCCAGCGCGGTGCCGGTGGCCAGGCCGCAGCGTACACAGCGCATGCGCTCGGCGCCGAAGCGCTGCCGGCAGGGCCCGCACAAGCGCGCCCAGGACCAACGGCGACAGACTTCGCATTGCACGGGCACGTGCTGCTCCACGCGCCGGGCCACGCGCTGCCCGAAGGTCGCGCCGGCATCCACAAGGGCGACAAGGGCGTGCGGCCACATCGCCTCAATATACTGTCAGGCCATGGCCGACGATGCGCACATCGCCGCCGCAGCGCCGGCGCTCGGCACGCAGCGGTCGGACCCGGTGGCGCTGCGCCACCTGCGCCGGCGCCTGTGGGGCGCCGAAGGCGCGCCCTGGTTGCATCGCGAGGTCGCGCGCCGCATGGCCGAGCGACTGCCGGTGATCAAGATGCAGCCGACGACGGTCGTCGACTGGTGGGCGACGCTCGGCGGCAGCGCCGATGCGCTTGCCGCTGCCTATCCTTCGGCGCGCCGCGTCGTGGTGCGGCCCGACGATGTCGCCGCCACGCGCAGCGATGCGCGTGGCGTGCCACGCCCGGCGTGGTGGTCACCCGGCCGCTGGCGCGGCGCGGCGCGGCCGCAAGACGCCGACTCGGTCGCCGAAGCACAGCTTGCCGAAGGCGCCGGCGAACTGCTGTGGGCCAACATGACGCTGCACTTCGCGGCCGACCCGCTGGCGACGATGCGGCAGTGGCGGCGCATGCTGGCCGTCGACGGCTTCCTGATGTTCTCGACGCTCGGACCGGGCTCGCTCGGGCGCCTGCGCGACCTGTACCGCGCGCATGGCTGGAGCGCGCCGCATGCGCCCTTCGTCGATATGCACGACCTCGGCGACATGCTGATCGAGGCCGGCTTCGCCGACCCGGTGATGGACCAGGAAACCCTGACCTTGACCTGGGCCGACGGCGAGGCGCTGCTGGCCGAACTGCGCACACTCGGCGGCAACGCCGACACGGCCCGCTACCGTGGCCTGCGCACGCCGCGTTGGCGCCGTGAACTGGTCGGCGCGCTGGCGCGCGACGCCGGCGCTGATGACCGCATCGCGCTCGACCTCGAGGTCGTCTACGGGCATGCCTTCCGTCCGCCGCCGCGTGCGCGCGTCGCCGCCGAGACCACGTTGCCCGTGCAGGATCTGCGCGCGATGATGCGTGCCGGCCGGCGCCGCTGAGCGTGCATGGGGGCGGCGCCGGCACCGCGGGCCGATCGGTGCGCGACGATGGCGGCGCGTGGTGCGTGGTGCGGCCCGTGGTGACGACACTGCGGCCCACGCTCCTAGGGTATGCGCGGTGTCCGTACAGCCCGGACTTGCGCCGACCTGGGACTAGAATCGCGCCGCCTTAAGCTGGGTCAAGGATTCGACCCGCGCCCAAGACTAGGCCGGCGTCGCGTCGCGCTGTCCGTGCCGAGTTCCATTTCAATCCGACGCCCGTGTTGCCGACCGCGATGACCGCGAGCTTTGCCCCCAGTTCCTGGCCCGCCCTTGCGCCGGCCGTGCGCGGGGCTGCCGTGGCGTCGGTGCGCGCCGTGCCGCTGGCGGGGATGCCCGCCGCGTGGCAATGGGTGCTGCGGCCGAACTGCTCGATCTCGCCGCACCAATTGCTGTCGGTGTACCTGTCCTTGTGCATCGTCTCGCTGGCCATCGCCGGCGTGTGCTTCTGGCTGGGCGCGACCTATGTGCTCGGTTTCACCGGCCTCGAGTTGCTGATGGTCGGCCTGGCGCTCGTTGTGTTCGCGCGCCACGCCTGCGACGGCGACACCCTGACACTGATGGGCGCGTCGCTGCTCGTCGAGCAGCGGCGCGGCGCGCGCACCCTGCGTACCGACTTCATGGCCGACTGGCTTCGCGTCGAGCCCGCTGCCGGCCAGGGGTCGCTGATCGAGATCAGCGGCCAGGGCCGCAGCGTGCGCGTGGGCCGCCACCTGCGGCGCGAGCACCGCGCCGAGTTCGCACGCCAGCTGCGCGCCGCCTTGCGCCGCCTGCCGCCCGTCTCCGAGCCTGCATCCGCCGCCACGCCGGCCCCGCATCGCCCCTGATCCGACCAAGGAAACGACGAAGATGACCCAGCCTACCGGGCCGCGCCTCGCGCACCTCGCCGCGCTTGCCGGCGCCCTGTTCGCCACGGGCCTGGCGCGCGCCGCCGGCAATGTCAACGATCTGCCCGGCGGTCCGGCCGTCAACCAGATCAACCTGCATCCACCGGTCAGCCCGATCGCGCAGCAGCAGATCTGGCTGCACAACGTGACGATGCTGGTGTGCCTGGTGATCGGCGTGCTGGTGTTCGGCGCGATGCTGATCTCCATCGTCAAGCACCGCCGCTCGGTCGGGCACCAGGCGGCGCACTTCCACGAGAGCGTGGCCGTCGAGATCGCGTGGACGGTGGTGCCCTTCATCATCGTCGTCACGCTCGGCGCGCTGGCCACGCGCACCGTGGTGGCGCAGAAGGACACGTCGAACGCCGACCTCACGATCAAGGCCACCGGCTACCAGTGGAAGTGGGGCTACGACTACCTCAAGGGCGAGGGCGAGGGCATCGGCTTCCTGTCCACGCTGGACCCGGCGCAGCGCGACCTGTCCAACAGCGGCAAGCCGCCGCCCCTCGACAACTACCTGCTGAAGGTCGACAACCCGCTGGTGGTGCCGGTCGACAAGAAGATCCGCGTCATCACCACCGCCGGCGACGTCATCCACTCGTGGATGGTGCCGGCCTTCGGCGTCAAGCAAGACGCCATTCCCGGCTTCGTGCGCGACACCTGGTTCCGCGCCGACAAGCCGGGCGACTACTACGGCCAGTGCGCCGAGCTGTGCGGCAAGGAACACGCCTACATGCCGATCCACGTGCGCGTGCTGGCCGCCGCCGACTACAGCAAGTGGGTCGACGGCAAGATGAAGGAGCTGGCCGCCGCTGCCGACGACCCGAACAAGGTCTGGACGCTGCCCGACCTCGTCGCGCGCGGCGAGAAGGTCTACAGCGCCAACTGTGCCGCCTGCCATCGGCCCGACGGCAAAGGCGCCGGCCCGATCAAGCCGCTCGACGGCAGCGCCATCGTACTCAACGACCCTGCCGCCGAGATCCGCACCGTGCTCGACGGCCGCCTGAACGGCGCCATGCCGTCGTGGAGCAAGCAGCTGTCCGACACCGAGATCGCCGCCGTCATCACCTACACGAAGAACTCGTGGAGCAACAAGACCGGCAAGCTCGTGCAACCCACCGAAGTGGCAGCCGCGCGCAAGCCGTGACCGCCCCGCCCCGCATTCCGAGGATCGACCGATGAGCGCAGTTCTCCAACCCAGCGGCCACGCGGGTCATGCCGGCCACGACGACCACGCGCACGGCCGTCCGCACGGCTGGCGGCGCTGGCTGTTCGCGACCAACCACAAGGACATCGGCACGATGTACCTGCTGTTCAGCTTCACGATGCTGGTCGTCGGCGGCACGCTGGCGATGGGCATCCGTGCCGAGCTGTTCGAGCCCGGGCTGCAGTTCTTCAACCCGGAGATGTTCAATCAGCTCACGACGATGCATGGGCTGATCATGGTCTTCGGCGCCATCATGCCGGCCTTCGTGGGCTTCGCGAACTGGATGGTGCCGCTGCAGATCGGCGCCGCCGACATGGCCTTCGCGCGCATGAACAACCTCAGCTTCTGGCTGCTGGTGCCGGCGGCGATCCTGCTCGTGGGGGCCTTCTTCATGCCCGGCGGCGCGCCGGCGGCCGGCTGGACGCTGTATGCGCCGCTCACGCTGCAGATGGGCCCGTCGATGGACTTCGCGATCTTCGCGATCCACATCATGGGCATGAGCTCGATCATGGGCTCGATCAACATCATCGTCACCATCCTCAATCTGCGCGCGCCGGGCATGACGCTGATGAAGATGCCGATGTTCTCCTGGACTTGGCTCATCACCGCCTACCTGCTGATCGCGGTGATGCCGGTGCTGGCCGGCGCGCTGACGATGACGCTCACCGACCGCCACTTCGGCACCTCGTTCTTCAGCGCGGCCGGCGGCGGCGACCCGATCATGTACCAGCACATCTTCTGGTTCTTCGGGCACCCCGAGGTCTACATCATGATCCTGCCGGCGTTCGGCATGATCAGCCAGATCATCCCGGCGTTCGCGCGCAAGAAGCTGTTCGGCTACACGTCGATGGTGTACGCCACGGCGTCGATCGCGATCCTGTCGATGATCGTCTGGGCGCACCACATGTTCACCACCGGCATGCCGGTGACGGGGCAGCTGTTCTTCATGTACGCGACCATGCTGATCGCGGTGCCGACCGGCGTGAAGGTCTTCAACTGGACCGCCACCATGTGGCGCGGCTCGATGAGCTTCGAGTCGCCGATGCTGTGGGCGGTGGGCTTCATCTTCGTGTTCACGATCGGCGGCTTCACCGGCGTCGTGTGCGCGATGGCGCCGGTCGACACGCAGATTCAGGACACCTACTACGTGGTGGCGCACTTCCACTACGTGCTGGTGGCCGGCTCGCTGTTCGCGATGTTCGCCGGCTACTACTACTGGGCGCCGAAGTGGACCGGCGTGATGTACGACGAGACGCGCGGCAAGATCCACTTCTGGGGTTCGATGATCACCTTCAACCTCACCTTCTTCCCGATGCACTTCCTCGGTCTGGCCGGCATGCCGCGCCGCTACGCCGACTACCCGATGCAGTTCGCCGACTTCAACATGATCGTCTCGATCGGCGGCTTCGGCTTCGGGTTGATGCAGCTGTACTTCTTCTTCTTCGTCGTGCTGCCGATGCTGCGCGGCAAGGGCCAGCCGGCGCCGCAGAAGCCCTGGGACGGCGCCGAGGGGCTCGAGTGGGAAGTGCCTTCGCCGGCGCCCTGGCACACCTTCGAGACGCCGCCCAGGCTGAGCGCCGACGCCACCAAGGTGGTGGGCTGAAGCGCGGCGATGCGGCAGGACGCCGTGAGCGACAAGTCCGACCAGCGCAAGGCCAACGTGCGCCTGGCGCTGATCCTGGCTTCGGTGGCGCTGGCGTTCGCGCTCGGCTTCGTCGTCAAGATGCGCTGGCTCGGGGGCACCTGACGTGAGCCTGCGAACGCCCGCCGCGCTGCTGAGCGCCGACAACCGCCGCATGCTGGCCAAGCTGGTGGTGGTGGCGCTGGCGATGTTCGGCTTCGGCTATGCGCTGGTGCCGATGTACCGCGCCATCTGCGACGCGCTCGGCATCAACGTGCTGACGCTGTCGGAGCAGCGTGGTGGCAACTGGAGCGGCGCCGCGCCGAGTGCCGCCAACACTCAGGTCGACGCGACGCGCAGCATCACCGTCGAGTTCGATACCAACGCGCGCGGCCCCTGGTACTTCAAGCCCGCCGTGCGTTCGCTGCAGGTGCATCCGGGCGAACTGACCACCGTCATGTACGAGTTCCGCAACGTGCAGAACCGCACCATGGCGGCACAGGCCATCCCGAGCTACGCACCGGGCCAGGCCGGACCGTACTTCCACAAGCTGCAGTGCTTCTGCTTCAACGAATACACGCTGGCGCCGGGCGAAGGCCGCCAGTGGCCGGTGGTGTTCTTCATCGACCCGAAGCTGCCGCGCAGCGTGACGACGATCACCTTGTCGTACACGTTCTTCGAGGTCGGCGGCAAGACGCCGGCGGCACCGGCGGCCGCGGCGGCGACATGATGAGTCAGGGACTGCACGACGCCGGCCAGCGGCACGCCACGTTCGTGCAGACGATGCGCGCAGTGGCGTGGTCGTTCTTCGGCATCCGCCGGCGCGCGGGTCAGGAGCGCGACGCCGAGCGGCTGAACCCGGTGCACGTCGTGCTGGGCGGCCTGGCCGGCGTGGCACTGTTCGTCGCCGTGCTGGTGCTGCTGGTGCGCTGGGTGGTCGGCAGCGGCGTCGCCGGGTAGCAGCGGCTGCGCAATCGAGAATTTCGAGGCGAGAGAGAGAGTCACAGATGGCATCGAGCACACCGAGCGGCAGCGCGCCGTACTACTTCGTCCCCGCACCGTCGGAGTTCCCGGTGCAGGTGGCCTTCGGCATGCTGCTGATCATCGTCGGCGGCGCCGAATGGCTCAACGGCCAGGACTGGGGCGCCTACGTGCTGCTGGTCGGCGTGCTGGTCTGGGTCACCGTGGTGTTCCGCTGGTTCCGCCAGGCGATCGGCGAGAGCGAGCGCCACTTGTATTCGCTGCGCGTCGACGCGTCGTACCGCTGGAGCATGAGCTGGTTCATCTTCAGCGAGGTGATGTTCTTCGGCGCCTTCTTCGGTGCCCTGTACTGGGCGCGGGTGCATTCGATCCCCGATCTGGGCGGCCTGCAAAGCCAGATCCTTTGGCCCGACTTCAAGGGCGTGTGGCCGACCGTCGGCGGCGGCACCGCGTCGCCCACCGGCACGGTCGATCCGTTCGGCGTGATCGGCCCCTGGCCGCTGCCGACCATCAACACCGCGCTGCTGCTGAGCTCGGGCGTGACGATCACGATCGCGCACCACGCACTGCTCGCCAACCGGCGCACCAAGACCATCTTCTGGATGTGGGTCACGGTGCTGCTCGGCCTGTCGTTCCTGTTCGTGCAGGGCTACGAGTACTCGCACGCCTATCACGAGCTCAACCTCAAGCTCAGTTCGGGCGTGTTCGGCAGCACCTTTTTCATGCTGACGGGATTCCACGGCTTTCACGTCTTCGTCGGCATGCTGATGCTGACCTTCATCACGCTGCGCCTGATGAAGGGCCACTTCACGCCCGAGCGTCACTTCGGTTTCGAGGGTGCCGCGTGGTACTGGCACTTCGTCGACGTCGTGTGGCTCGGCCTGTACTTCCTCGTCTACTGGCTCTGAGGCGCACCGCGGCCGCATCGCGAGGGCGCCCGCGGGCGCCCTCGCCGCCTTCGGCGCTGCGTCACGAGCCCGCTGGCAGCCCCGAGGGATGGACCCAGCCGAAGTGCCAGGCGAGCAGGATGAAGAGGAACAGCGCCACCGACAGCGCCACCCGCAGCGCGAGTGCGCGCGCCATGCGGCGGTGGCGGTCGAGTGTCGCCGCCTCGGGATCGTCGCCTTCGGGCTTGCGCAGCATGAACACGCCGGCACCGGCCAGCGCCGCCACCACGGCGACGAGCACGACCACGATGAGAGCCTTCATCGCGGCCGATTGTCCTCCCACGCGTCCTCCCACGCGGCTCGTGCGCACGCCGAGCGGACGCAAGCCGGCACGGCACGCGATGAGCGTGCGCAGCTCGCGCCGGACGCGATGAACCTGCGCGGCCTGATCGTGCTGTTGGGCGCGCTCGCGGCCTGCGGCGTGACGAGTGCGCTCGGCGCCTGGCAGCTCGCGCGCGCGGCCGAAAAGCGCGCTCTGGAGATGCAGCAGGAGCACCAGCGCGCGCTGCCGCCGCTAGTCGCCGCGGAATTGCCGCGCGATGCGCCGGCGCTGGCGGAGCAGATGCAGCGTGCCGCGCGGCTCGACGGCCGCTGGCGTGCCGAGGACACGGTCTGGCTCGACAACCGTTCGATGACCGGCCGCGTCGGCTTCTACGCCGTCACGCCGCTCGTGCTGGCCGATGGGCGCGCCGTGCTCGTGCAGCGCGGCTGGTGGCCGCGCGACGCGGCCGTGCGCACGCACATCGGCGCGTCTGCGCCGCCGGCGGGCCGGGTCGAGGTCTACGGCCGCATCGCCGCGGCGACCTCGCACCAGTTCGCGCTTGGCCCCGAGCCGGCAACGCCGGGCCCGATCCGCCAGAATCTCGATCTCGCTGCCTTCGCGCGCGAGATCCGTCTGCCGCTGCTGCCGTTCGTCGTGCTGCAGGAGGACGATCCGGAGGCGGCGGGCAAGGCGGCCGACGGCCTGCTGCGACAGTGGCCGCCGCCTCCCGTCGACGTGTACAAGCACTACGGCTACGCCTTCCAGTGGTTCGCACTCTCGACGCTCGTGCTGGGTCTGTATGTCTGGTTCCGAATCCTGCGGCCGCGCTTCGCGGTCGGTTCCCATGATGTCGAGCGTGCCTAGCATGGCGGGGCCCGAAGCCGACGCGGCGGCGCGTGACAGCGCGCGTCGCAGGCGCAGCGGGCGCGTCAAGATGCTGCTTCTGCTGGCGCTGTTCGTCGCGCCGGTCGTCGCGTCGTACTACACGTACTACGTGATCCGTCCCGAGGGGCGGACCAACTACGGCACGCTGATCCAGCCTTCGCGCGCGCTGCCGTTGGCGCTGCCGCTCACCACGCTCGACGGACAGCGCGTCGAGGCGGCGTCGCTGCACGGCCGCTGGCTGCTGCTCGCCGTGGGCGGCGGCGCGTGCGCGGCCGATTGCGAGAAGCGCCTGTACATGCAGCGCCAGTTGCGCGAGATGCTCGGCCGCGAGCGCGACCGCGTCGAGAAGATCTGGCTCGTCGACGACGCCCTGCTGCTGCGGCCCGAGCTGCGTGCCGCAGTGGATGCGGCACCGCCCGTGACCGTGCTGCGCGTCGAGCGCGCGGCGCTGACGCAGTGGCTGGC
>JAGWTJ010000425.1 GCA_028869005.1 Burkholderiales bacterium
TGGCCGCCACGCGCGGCGGGCGCCGCGAGCGCGCGCTCGAGATGGCCGAGAGCCTGGCCCAGGCCGGCATCCGCGGCAGTTTCGAGGGGGCGCTCAAGTACGTCGGCAACCCCGAGCTGATCTCGCGCACCCACTTCGCGCGCTACCTGGTCGAGACCGGCGTGTGCGCCGACACCAGCGAGGTATTCCGCCGCTTCCTCACCGAAGGCAAGCCCGGCTTCGTGCCGCACCGCTGGGCCAGCCTGCGCGACGCGGTGCGCTGGATCGATGACGCGGGCGGCCTGGCGGTGATCGCCCACCCGGCGCGCTACCGCTTCACGGCCAACGAGGAGCATGCCCTCTTCAGCGAGTTCAAGGCCCATGGCGGGCGCGGCGTCGAGGTGGTGACCGGCAGCCACAGCGCCGCCGAAGCGGTGCGCTACGCCGAGGTGGCGCAGGAGTACGGCCTGGCCGCTTCGCGCGGCAGCGATTTCCACAGCCCCGACGAGAGCCACACCGACCTCGGCGCCCTGCCCGCGCTGCCGGGCCGGCTCACGCCGGTGTGGGAACTGCTGCACGAGCGCATCCACCAGCCGCGATGACGCAGCGCCCCGGCCTCGGGATCGCGCTGATCCTGTTCATGGCGGCGTGCTTCGCCACCATGGACAGCACCGTCAAGTTCGTCGGCGCCGTGGTGCCGGTGCTGGTGGTGCTGTGGGCACGCTACGGCGTGCAGGCGGCGGTGATGGCGCTGTGGCTGGCGCGCTCCTCGCGCCGCGGTGGCGCCGGCTTCCGCAGCGCGCATCCGCGCTTCCAGGCGGTGCGCGGCGTGCTGCTGCTGGCGAGCTCGGCCTTCGGCTTCTCGGGTCTGCAGTACCTGCCGGTGGCCGAGTTCACCGCCATCACCATGCTCACGCCGGTGATGGTGACGCTGCTCGCCGCCACGCTGCTGCACGAGCATGTGTCGCGCCGGCGCTGGCTGCTGGTGGGCGGCGGGCTCAGCGGCGCGCTCATCGTCATCCGGCCCGGCAGCGGGCTGTTCGGCTGGGCGGCGCTGCTGCCCATCGCCGGCTCGATGGCCTATGCGAGTTTCCAGGTGCTGACGCGCAAGCTGGCCTCGCTGGAGAGCCCCTTCACCACGCACTTCTACACCGGGCTGACCGGCTCGCTGATCGTCGCGCTGGCGCTGCTGGCCAGCGAGGTCGAGCTGCTGCCCGCCCTGCACTCGGCGCCCCACTCCGCCTGGGGCCTGCTGCTCTTCATCGGCGTGCTGGGCACGGCCGGCCACCTGATGCTGGTGCTGGCCTTCGGCCTCGCGCCCACGGCGGTGCTGATGCCGGTGATGTATGCGCAGATCGGCTTTGCCGCATTGGTCGGCTGGCTGGTCTTCGCGCAGGCGCCCGACGCCTGGGGCTGGCTGGGCATGGCGGTGGTGGCGGTGTGCGGCGCCGGCAGCGCCTGGCTGAACGTGCGCGAGGCGGCCGCTGCGCGGGCACCGGTGAGCGCGCTCGGAGCGGATACGATCATCGATTGAGGTCGACCCGCCATGTCCCAATACTTCGAAGTCCACCCCGACAACCCGCAGCCGCGCCTGCTCAAGCAGGCCGCGCAGATCCTGCACGACGGCGGCGTGGCGGCCATTCCCACCGACTCCAGCTACGCGCTGGTCTGCCACCTCGACGACAAGGCCGCGGCCGAG
>JAGWTJ010000426.1 GCA_028869005.1 Burkholderiales bacterium
CGTCTCGCGGCCGATGTTGGCGACGAAGCGCTGGCGGTCGGCCTCCGGCATGCCCGGCTCCTGCATCAGCTCGGCCGCGCCGCGGATCGCCGACAGCGGGCTCTTCAGCTCGTGGGTGAGCGTCTGCACGTAGTCGGCCACGTAGTGGCGCCCGGCCAGCGCGTCGCGCATCTCGTCGTAGGCCGCGCCCAGCGTGCCGAGCGCGCGCCGGCCCAGGCGCGGCAGGCTGAAGCTGCGCTGCGAGCGCACGTAGCGCGCGTAGTCGGCGATCAGCCCGAAGGGCCGCACCAGCCACAGCGAGAGGATCAGCGCCAGCACCAGCACCGCGGCCACCGAGGTGGCGCCCACCACCATGGTCTTGCGCCGCGCCGCGGCGACGAACTGGTTGAGGCTCTGCACCGGCTTGCCCACGCTGACCACGCCGACGATCTCGCCGCCCGCACGTACCGGCGCGGAGACGTACATCACCGAGCTCAGCTCGTCGCCGGGAATGCGCGGCGTGGTGCGCGCGCGGTACTCGCCGGCCATCGCCGCGCGCACGTCGCGCCACTGCGAGAAGTCCTCGCCCTCGCGCTGGCCGATGGAGTCGAACAGCACGATGCCGTCGCGCCCGAGCACCAGCGCCTGCAGCTCCACGCCGGTCTTCTCGAAGTCGAAGATGCGCGCCGAGAAGCTGCGCGCGTAGAGCTTGCGGAAGACCGGGCGCAGCGATTCGGCGTCGATGCGGCCGTCGCCGCTGTGCTGCTCGACCACGCTGGCCAGCAGGTGCGCCGTCTCGACCAGCGACTCCTCGGCCGACTCGCGGTAGCGCGGGTCGATGTCGGCCAGCAGCCGGTACATCAGCAGGCCCACGCCGAGCGCGTAGACGAGCAGGATGCCGATGAAGACGACCGAACGCCGCTTCACGGCAGCGCGGCCGGCAGATCCTCGGCGAGCGCGTAGCCGCTGCCGCGGTGAGTGCGGATCGGCTCCAGCGCCGGCGCCACCGTCTTCAGCTTGGCGCGCAGCGTCTTCACGTGGGCGTCGACGGTGCGGTCCAGGCTCTCGCTGTGCGTGTCCCAGACCTTGTCGAGCAGCGTGTCGCGGCTGAAGACGTGGCCGGGGTGCTCGACCAGCGTCTTCAGCAGGCCGTACTCGTAGCGCGACAGCTCCAGCGGCCGGCCGTAGAAGCGGATCTGGCGCCGGCCCTCGTCGATCGCGAAGGGCGAGGGCGGCGCGGCGCCCGCGGTCGGCGCCCGGGCGGCACGGCGCAGGATGGTGCGGATGCGCGCCACCAGCTCGCGCGGCGAGAAGGGCTTGGCGACGTAGTCGTCGGCGCCCAGTTCGAGCCCGACCACGCGGTCGATCTCGTCGGCGCGCGCGGTCAGGAACACCACCGGCACGTCGCTGAAGGCGCGCAGGCGCTTGAAGACCTCGAAGCCGTTCAGGTCGGGCAGGCCGACGTCGAGGATGACCAGCGCGGGGCTTGCTTCACGCAGCTTCGCCAGCGCCGCCTCGCCGGTGGCCACCCACAGCGGCTCGAAGCCGTCGGTGCGCAGCGCGTACTGCAGCGTGTCGGCGATGCCGGGTTCGTCCTCGACGATGAGGATGGCGGGCTTGCTGCTCACTCCGTGGGGAGGAAGCCGTCGATGGAGAGGTAGCGCTCGCCGGTGTCGTAGTTGAAGCCGAGCACGC
>JAGWTJ010000149.1 GCA_028869005.1 Burkholderiales bacterium
CGTCTCCTCGCAACAACCGCCACGACCCGGCCGACCCGTTCGGCCCGGTGCATGGGTGTAGCTCGGCGCGAGCATCTCGCGCAACCTACGGCACCGCGGGAGACGGGCCGCCTTTTCGGCGGGTGCGGTAGCCATCTTGTCTAGACGGCGCAACTTCCAGGTTCGAGGCGTTCCACGGATGCTGGTCTAAAGTGATGGACGAGCACCGCGCAGTAGCGCGGCGCGAGAGCTACGCTGCCAAGCGCCGTGCCGTGATCCTCCGCTGCCCAGGAAGACGAAGGCGACCCGACCGAGTAGCATGCTGTTCATGGATCAAGTCGTCCTGGAGTCGAGCATCACGTGTCCGGAGTGCGGACACTCGAAGTCCGAGTCCATGCCCCAGGACGCTTGCCAGTGGTTCTATGAGTGTGAGCGCTGCAAGACCGTGCTGCGCCCGAAACGTGGCGACTGCTGCGTCTTCTGCTCCTACGGGACGTGCAAATGTCCGCCCAGGCAGCTTGCGGGCACCGGGCAGCCTGGGTGCTGCGCCGCGTAGG
Source organism: Burkholderiales bacterium (assembly GCA_028869005.1). Taxonomy (GTDB): domain Bacteria; phylum Pseudomonadota; class Gammaproteobacteria; order Burkholderiales; family Burkholderiaceae_C; genus Rubrivivax. The sequence continues at coordinate 537 of JAGWTJ010000149.1, forward strand.
CCGCACGCGCAAGAAGCTCGCGAAGCGCGCGTGGTCGCCGGGCAACTCCATCGGTCGATTCATTATCTAAGCAGACAGTATTGCCGCCTGACGCGGCGCTCAACCGGACACGCTACGCCGGGTCGCGTCGGTCATCTCCCCGTCAGACGCCGCAAGTCGCAAGCCGTGCGGGCCCGAGCCGAGCGGAACCGACGGGGTCAGGCAGAATCCATCGCGGTGTCATGAAGCAAGCTACCTTCGCCGTCGCGGCCATCGCCGCCTGCCTCGTTGGCTCATCAGTCGCTGCTCAAGGCAGTGCCCCATCATCTTCGGGCAACGCGCCTGGCGTCGTAGAAAAGGCAGAACAAGGCGTCGAACGAGGTGCCCGCGCGGCGGCAAGCGGCGTCGAGCGGGGAGTCAAGGCCGCAGCGAGCGGCGTTGAACGGGGCGTGAAAGCTGCCGCCGGCGGTGTCGAGCGCGGCGCCAAAGCCGCAGCGAGCGGAGTCGCACGGGGCACCGAGGCGGCGGCAAGAGGCATAAAGCGCGGGGCGAGCGCAACGGCGGGCGCCGTTGAACATGTCGCCGAGAAAGTCTCGGGCAGCCAGGCGTCGGCACCGAAGAAGTAGTCTTGGCACCGCCCTGCAAGAAGCGCGCGCCTGCAGGCGCCAGCCCAGACTCCTTCCGGAGCACTGGTATGGCGGACGGGGGCAGGTCACAACTCTCGGACGTCCGGCGCCCGACCGAAGATCACTTGTACTGGCCGCAGCTCGACGTAGACCTGTCCGTCGAGTCGATCCGCAAGCCCGAGAGCTTCCCTTTGGTCTCGCGCGGCGCTGCCTAGCTCGTCGCTCGGGCTGAACCGTTGCGTGCCGGCGTCACGCCCGAGATGGTGCGCATCTCGGTCGGGCTCGAGCACATCGACGACACCCGGCGAGACATCGACCAGATGCCGGCGGCGGCGAGCGCTTGGCGCCCGGGTGAGGTAGAACACGGCCGTCGACGACTTGCAGACCAACGACAACGGGCCATGACGCATGGTCCGCGGGGGCAGACGACATGGACGCATCCACCGAGACCCTGCGCCGCGAGCGCCAGCACGAACTTCTCGCGCTCGCGCGCGCGCGGCTGCCGGCCGAGCGGCACGCCGCGTTCGGGGTCTTCGCCACCGAGTGCTTCGAGCAGCTCGACGCCGACGATCTGGCCGATCGGCGCGTCGAGGACCTGGCCGGCGCGCTGCTGTCGCTGTGGCAGCTCGGCGCGCAGCGCGTGCCGGGCGCGCCGAAGGTGCGGGCCCTGTCGCCCACGGTCGCCGAGGACGGCTGGGCGTCGCGGCACACGGTGATCCAGGTCGTCAACGACGACATGCCGTTTCTCGTCGACTCGACGACGGTGGACATCAACCGCGAGGGCCTCACGCTGCATCTGATCGTGCATCCGATCTTCGCGGTCAAGCGCGACGGCGCCGGCGCGCTCGTCGAGCTGGCCACGCCCTCGGGCGGTGACGGAAGGGCGCATGAATCGTGGATGCACATCGAGGTCGACCGCCTGGTCGACGCCGACAAGCGCACGGCACTGGTGGCCTCGCTCGAGGAGGTGCTGGCCGACGTGCGTGCCGCGGTCACCGACTGGCCGGCGATCGTGCGGCGGCTCGAGGAGGCGATCGCCGAGTACGCGTCGCTGCCGGCGTCGCTGCCGGCGGACCAGGTGGCCGAGAGCCGCGCCTTCCTCGAGTGGCTGGGGCAGGACCACATGGTGCTGCTCGGTTATCGCCAGCACGAACTGCTCGAGCACCAAGGGCAGGACGTGCTGCGCCTGGTGCCCGGCACCGGGCTGGGCGTGCTGCGCGAGACCGAGGCCGAGCGCGGCCGGGTCAACAACTCGGTGCTGCCGCCGGCGGCGCGGCCGCTGGCGCGCGCGCCGCTGCCGCTGCTGGTGGTGACCAAGGCCAACACGCGCTCGACGATCCACCGCCCCGGCTACACCGACTACGTCGGCGTCAAGCGCTACGCCAAGGACGGCAGCGTGTGCGGCGAGCATCGCTTCCTCGGCCTGTTCACGTCGAGCGCCTACAACGCGCGCGTGGCCGAGACGCCGTTGCTGCGCGGCAAGGTCGAGGCGATCGCGGCGCGCGCCGGATTGCCGGCCGGCGGCCACCGCGCCAAGGCGCTCGCGCACATCCTCGAGAACTATCCGCGCGACGACCTGTTCCAGATCGCCGACGACGACCTGTACGAGACCGTGCTCGGCATCCTCGCGCTCGGCGACCGCCAGCGGCTGCGCCTGTTCATGCGGCGCGATCCGTTCGAGCGCTTCGTCTCGTGCCTGCTGTTCGTGCCGCGCGAGAACTACGCCACCGAGCTGCGCGTGCGCTGCGAGCGCATCCTCGTCGAAGCGCTGCACGGCACGTCGGCCGAGTTCGACGTGCAGCTGGGCGAAGGGGCGCTGGCGCGCATCCATTACGTGATCCGCACCACGCCGGGCGCGCTGCCGGCGTTCGACCGCCGGGAGCTCGAGGCGCGGCTCGCCGACGCCGCGCGGCGCTGGATCGACCGACTGCACGACGCGCTCGTCGACGCCGAGGGCGAGGCGCGCGGGCTCGAGCTGTTGAAGCGCTGGGCCGCGGCGTTTCCGGCCGACTACCGCGAGCGCGTCGGCGCACGCGCCGCGGTCGCCGACGTGGCCAAGCTGGCGCAGCTCACGCCGGAGCAGCCGCTGGCGCTCGCGCTGTACAAGCCGCTCGGCGCCGAGGCCGACGTGTGGGGCTTCAAGGTCTACCGGCGCGGCGGCGCGGTCGTGCTCTCCGACAGCCTGCCGATGCTCGAGCGGCTGGGCGTGCGCGTGATGAGCGAGCACAACCACCGCCTGCTCGATGGCGAGGTGCCGGTCTCGCTGCACGACTTCGACCTGCGGCTGCCGCTTGCCGGCTGGGCCGCCGACGCCGATGCGCAGGAGGTGGCGCGCCTGTTCGAGGACGCCTTCGCCAAGGTCTACGGCGGTGCCGTCGAGAACGACGACTTCAACCGCCTCGTGCTGCGCGCCGGCCTGCCGGCCGACGAGGTGGTGGTGCTGCGCGCCTACGCGCGCTACTGCAAGCAGATCGGCTTCGCGCTCAGCCAGGCGACGATCGAGGCGACGCTGGCGGCGCAGCCGCAGATCGCGCAGATGCTGGTGCGACTGTTCAAGCTGCGCTTCGCGCCCGGCGCGCGCGACGACGCGGCCGCGGCGCGCCAGGCCGGCGCCATCGGCGAGGCGCTCGAGCAGGTGAGCAACCTGTCGGAGGACCGCGTGCTGCGCCAGTTGCTCGGCCTCGTGCAGACCACGCTGCGCACCAACTTCTGGCGCACCGGCGTCGGCCATTCGGGCGCGGCCGGCGCGCGCCGCAGCTTCGTGTCGTTCAAGTTCGATTGCGCGCGCGTGCCCGGGCTGCCCGACCCCCGGCCGCTGTACGAGATCTGGGTCTATTCGCCGCGCTTCGAGGGCGTGCACCTGCGCGGCGGCCGCGTGGCGCGCGGCGGCCTGCGCTGGAGCGACCGGCCCGAGGACTTCCGCACCGAGGTGCTCGGCCTCGTCAAGGCGCAGATGGTGAAGAACACCGTCATCGTGCCGGTCGGCAGCAAGGGCGGCTTCGTGCTGAAGAAGGCGCCGCCCGCCAGCGAGCGCGAGGCCTTCCTGAAGGAGGGCGTGGCCTGCTACCAGGACTACCTGCGCGGGCTGCTCGACCTCACCGACAACCTGGTGGCCGGCCAGCACGTGGCACCGCCGCTGGTCGAGCGGCACGACGGCGACGACGCCTATTTGGTGGTGGCCGCCGACAAGGGCACCGCCAGCTTCAGCGACTACGCCAACGCGGTGAGCGCCGAGTACGGCCACTGGCTCGGCGACGCCTTCGCGTCGGGCGGCAGCGTCGGCTACGACCACAAGGGCATGGGCATCACGGCGCGCGGCGCCTGGGAGAGCGTCAAGCGCGCCTTCCGCGAGCGCGGCGTCGACACGCAGGCCAGCGAGTTCACGGTGGCCGGCATCGGCGACATGTCGGGCGACGTGTTCGGCAACGGCATGCTGCTGTCGCGCCACATCCGGCTGGTGGCGGCGTTCGACCACCGGCACGTCTTCCTCGACCCGAACCCCGATGCGGCGGCGTCGTTCGCCGAGCGCGAGCGGCTGTTCAAGCTGCCGCGCTCGAGCTGGGGCGACTACGACCAGCGCCTGATCTCGGCCGGCGGCGGCGTCTGGAGCCGCAGCGACAAGAGCGTGCCGGTGTCGCCGCAGGCGCGCGCCGTGCTCGGCATCGAGGTCGAGCAGGCGACGCCGGCCGAGCTGATCGGCGCCATCCTGCGCGCGCCGGTGGACCTGCTCTACAACGGCGGCATCGGCACCTACGTCAAGGCGTCGAGCGAGTCGCACGCCGAGGTCGGCGACCGCGCCAACGAGGCGGTGCGCATCGGCGGCCGCGAGCTGCGCTGCAAGGTGGTGGGCGAGGGCGGCAACCTCGGCGTCACGCAGCGCGGGCGCATCGAGGCCGCGCTCGCGGGCGTGGCGATCAACACCGACGCCATCGACAACTCGGCCGGCGTCGACACCTCCGACCACGAAGTCAACATCAAGATCCTGCTCGGCCTGGCGATCGCCGACGGCGAGATGACGGTCAAGCAGCGCAACACGCTGCTGGCGCAGATGACCGACGAAGTGGCGGCGCTGGTGCTGCGCGACAACTACTTCCAGACGCAGGTGCTGTCGATCACGAATCGCCTCGGCCCGCGGCTGCTCGAGCAGGAGGCGCGCTTCATCCGCCATCTGGAGAAGCTGGGGCGGCTGAATCGCGCCATCGAGTTCCTGCCGGCCGACGAGGAGATCGCGCAGCGCCGCGCCGCGGGCGGCAAGCTGACGACGCCCGAACGCGCGGTGCTGCTGGCGTACAGCAAGATGTGGCTGTTCGAGGAGATCGTCGCCTCCGATCTGCCCGAGGATCCGTGGGTGGCGACCGCGCTCGCGCGCTACTTCCCGGCGACGCTGCGCGAACGCATGGCCGCCTACATCCCGCGCCACCCGCTGCGCCGCGAGATCGTCGCCACGCACGTGCTCAACAGCATGGTCAACCGCGTCGGCGCGACCTTCGTCTACCGCATCTGCGAGATGACGGGCGCCGCGGCCGCGCAGGTGGTGCGCGCCTATCTGCTGACGCGTGAAGTGTTCGGCATCGTCGATCTGTGGCGCCAGGTCGAGGCGCTCGACAACAAGGTGGCCGACGCGCTGCAGGCCGAGCTGCTGATCCACGAAGGCTGGCTCACTTCGCGCGCCACGACCTGGTTCCTGCGCTCGCGCCGGCTGGCCGAGCCGATGGCCGCGACGATCGCGCGCTTCGCGCCGGGCGTGGCCGCACTGGCGGCGCGGCTGGCGCCGCAGGCGGCGAAGTCCGGCCTGACCGCCGGCTGGGTCGCCTCCGGCGTGCCGGCGGCGCTGGCGGCGCGCATCGCCAGCGCCGAGGGGCTGCTCGACGCGCTGGACATGGCCGAAGTGGCCGACGCCGCGCAACGCACCTTCGACGACGTGTGCGACGTGCACTCGCGCGTCGGCGAGCGGCTCGGGCTGGCGCGGCTGCGCACGCAGATCGAGGGCCTGGCGAGCGAGTCGTACTGGCAGGGCCGCGCCAGGAACGCGCTGGGCGACGATCTCGCGGCCCTGCAGCGCGCGCTGGCGCAGCAGGTGCTGGCGGGCGGCGGCAGCGACGCCGAGGCGCTCGTCGCGCAATGGGAGGCGGCGAGCGCGGCGGCGCTCGAACGCGCCAGGCGGCTGCTGGCCGACCTCGCCGAGGCCAAGCAGGCCGATCTGGCGATGCTCTCGGTGGCGATGCGCGAGCTGCGCAACCTGGCCTGAGCGCGATCGCGGTTGCGGGCCCCGCGTGGGGCCCGCGGCCCGTGCCGCGCAGACTCCTACCCGAACCTGTGGCCGCAGTTGCCGCAGAACAGATCCCCGGCCGCCACCGGCGCCGCACATTTCGGGCAGGTGCTTGCGGGCGACGCGGCAGTGGCGGCCGCGGGAGCGGCGGGCATGGGCGCGGCGGGGGGCATGGGTGCCGGAGGCGGTGGTGGCGCAGCCGGCGCCTGCGCCGGCGCGGCGCCGCGTTGCTGCGCCACCGCCTGCTGCGCCTGCGCGCGCGCCCGCTCGCCAGCCTCCTTGGCCTTCTGTGCCATCTCGGCGGCCTTGCGCTTGGCGTCGTCGAGCCGGGCCCGGAGGGCCTGCTCCGTCGCCGCCGAGTCCAGGCCTTCGGAGACGCGCAGGTAGATCAGGTTGAGTCCGAGCAGGCTGACCAGCAGGATCAGCGTCGTCGCCAGCGCCCACAGGATGCCGGTGCCGACGATGCCAGCGATGATGTAGCCGCCGCCCGCTTCCGAGCCCGCGCCCATCAGCACCGAGGCGATGCCGCCGCCGCCCATGCCGCCGACGTGCAGGATGGCGCCCGACATCGTGCCGGCCGGCACGAAGCCCATGAACAGCACGCTGGCGACGAAGGTGCCGACGAAAGAGACGACGAAGAAGTTCACCAGCGACAGCGCGACCGTCTCAACCAGCCGCGTGCGCAGAATGGACGCCGCCTTGGCGATCGCCGAGGAGATCGACGCACCGTCCCATACCGCGCAGATGGCGAGCGCGAAGGCATAGAACAAGGCCACGCCGGTGAGTCCCGCGACGACCACCGCGAGCGGAAACACGCCCGCGAACAGGATCGGTCCGAGCCACGGGATCTTGCACACGAACAGCAGCACCGCGATGGCAATGTAGAGCGCGATCGCGGCGATCGCGATGCCGATGGCCAGCACGATCACCTTGGGGATGCACATCAGGCCGTACAGCAGCGCGTCCTTCGTGTCGCGGGCGGGCAGACCCCGGGCCTGGTCCATCAGCAGGATGCCGGCGGCATTCAGACCGGTGAAGAAGAACACGAACCAGACGAGCGCGCCCAGGAAGTAGGTGGCGGAGCTCGCCATGCCGAACATCGCCGCCAGCAGGCCGATGATGACGATGCCGGCGACGAAGCACATCAGCATCGCCGCGGCCGCCCTGACGTTGCGCAGGCCGCCGATGGCCTGGAACATGCTCGAGAGCGCGGTCGCGGAGACCGGGCTGGTGGCGCTGCGCGCGCCTTCGTCGACGGTTGTCATCGCATCCTCCGTGGGTCGTGGGGTTCGCGGCGCGCGCTGCGCGGGCGCCGCGTCACTGCTGGTCCTGCCGGCGCAGATTGCGCTGCTCGATTTCCTTCAGGCGTATGCAGACCGGGTCGGCCGCGTAGGCGGGTTTGCCGCATTCGCGCACCTGGCACAACTGCTCGGCGATCACGTTGCGACCGCCGCAGACGTCGCTCAGCGAGGGCGGCCGCGCCGGCTGCGGCGCGGCTTGAGGCGCCGGCGGCGGTACCGGCTGCGGCGCGACCGCGGCGGGCCGTGCGTTCGCCCTGCGCCGCTCCTCGTCGGCGGCCCGCTGGCGCGCCAGTTCGTCGTCCTTGCGCTGGCGCTCGGCGGCGTCGGCGCGCTTCTTGGCCTCGGCGGCCTGGCGCGCCTTCGCTTCACGCTCCCTGGCCAGCGCGCGCTCGTGCGCCTGCCGCTCGCGTTCGAGCGACTGCGCATCGGCAGCCGGTGGCGGTGGCGTCAGGGCCGGCGCCGGTGGCGGGGCGACGGTGGCGGCAGGCATCGGCGCGACGGGTGCCGCGGCACCGGCACCTACAGGCCCGCCCTGGGTCGACTCCGGCGTGGCCGGCGATGCCGCCTGCGCAGCGCTTGCCGCCTGCGCGGCTGCCGGCTCGGTCGGCCCGGACGGCGCCGCCGTCGGCTCGGCGGCCGTGCTCGCGGCCATTGCCGGCGACTCAGCCGATGCCGCCGATGCCGCTTCGGACGCGGTCGGCGCCGCGGCGTTCTCGCCCTTGGGTCGCAGCAGCCACCAGGCGGCCAGCGCCACCGCGACGATGACCACCACCGCGATCGCTGCAAGCAGCACCCGGTTCGTGCGCCCCGGTGTGACCACGGCCGTTGCGGCAGCCGCAGCGGACGCGCCCTGCCGGGCGCTGTCCGCGAGGCGCGATGGCGGCGATGGCGGCCGTGGCGGCGGCGGCGGCGGCGGTGGTGGCGGTGGCGGTGGCGGTGGCGGTGGCGGTGGCGGTGGCGGTGGCGGTGCAACGGCACCCGCATCGGCGCTCAGCTTGACCCCTGCCAGCGAG
>JAGWTJ010000427.1 GCA_028869005.1 Burkholderiales bacterium
TCGCGGTGGCCCCGGTGCTGCGGCGGCGTCTGTGGTGGATGCCGCTCAACATGGCCAACCCGGCGTGGGTCGACGCCGAGCCCGACCTGCGTCGCCACGTCGTCGAGGTGCCGCTGGCCCATGGCGCCGGCATGGCCGAGCTCGAGGCCGTGGTGAGCCGGCTGCACGCCGTGCGGCTCGATCGCGAGCGGCCGCTGTGGAAGTTCCATGTCATCGAGGGTCTGGCGCCTTCGCCCGGCGGCCAGCGGCGCGTGGCGGTGTACACGCAGTTGCACCACGCCGCGGTCGACGGCCAGGCTGCCGTGGCGCTGGCCAACGTCCTGCTCGACCTGACGCCGAGGCCGCGCGCCGTCGATGTCAGGCCGAGCCGGCGGCCCCGGGTCTACCGACTCGAGATGGCCGAGATGCTGCGCGGTGTGCTGGGCAACCAGGTGCACAAGGTGGCGCAGATCATCCGCGAGCTGCCGGCCACCGTGAGCACCCTCGGCGGCGCGGCCGGCAAGGCGATCAGCCACTCGGCGCTGCTCGGCCGCGGACCCGCGTCGGGCAACGTCACGCTGGCGCCGCGCACCGCGCTCAACGGCTCGATCACCACGGGGCGCGCCTTCGCCACCGTCAGCCTGCCGCTGGGCGAACTGCACGACCTCGGCCATGCGCACGAGGCCACCGTCAACGACATGGTGCTGATGGTGTGCGGCAGCGCGCTGCGCAGCCATCTGCGCAGCCGCGGCGCGCTGCCCGCCAAGAGCCTGGTGGCAGCGGTGCCGATCTCGCTGCGTGCCAAGGGCGACACCCGGCCCGACAACCAGGCCTCGATGGCGCTGGTCAGCCTGGGCACGCACCTGGCCGACACGCGCCGGCGGCTCGCGCACGTCAAGGCGGCGACGGCGGCGATGAAGTCGACGATGCGCGGCCTCGAGAGCGTCCTGCCGACCGACTATCCGTCGCTCGGCGTGCCCTGGCTGATCGAAGCGGCGACGGCGCTGTACGGCAAGGCGCGCGTCGCCGAGCGCATGCCGCTGCTGGCCAACCTGGTGATCAGCAACGTGCCCGGCCCGCCGCTGCCGCTGTACCTGGCCGGCGCACGGATGCTCGCCAATTACCCGACGTCGATCGTCGTGCACGGATTGGCGTTGAACATCACGGTGCAGAGCTACAACGGCTCGCTCGACTTCGGCCTTATGGCCGATGCCGTGGCGCTGCCCGACGTGCACGAGCTGGCCGCGGCCATCCGTGTCGCTTTCGACGAGCTGCGCAAGCTGGGCGGCGCCACGCGGCCCGCAAGCGCCACCCGGCAGCGCCGATGAGAGTCCCCGCCAACGGCATCGAGATCGAGGTCGACGATCGGGGCGCGCCCGACGGCGAGCCGATCCTCCTGATCATGGGCCTGGGCATGCAGCTCACCGGCTGGCCTGAGGAACTGGTGCGCGATCTCGCTGCGCGCGGCTTTCGCGTGCTGCGCATCGACAACCGCGACGCCGGCCTGTCCAGCGGCTTCGACCGCCTGGGCGTGCCGCCGCTTGCCGTGCAGACCTGGCGCTACCTGCTGCATCTTCCGGTGCATGCCCCGTATGGCCTGGGCGACATGGCCGCCGATGCCATCGGCGTGCTCGATGCGCTCGGCATCGGGCGCGCGCATGTCTGCGGCGCCTCGATGGGCGGCA
>JAGWTJ010000428.1 GCA_028869005.1 Burkholderiales bacterium
CGCGCGCTGGCCCGGCACCTACGTCGAGGACCGGCTGCGCAACGACTGGCTGCTCGAGCTCGGCAAGCGGCGCGACTGGGCCAACTTCGCCGTCGAGTACCCGCGCTTCCGCATGAACGACGACCGCGAGGTGCGCTGCTACGCCCTGCTGCTCGATCACCAGGCCGGCAAGGACGTGAAGGACGAGGCGCTGGCCACCTGGCTGGCACAGCGCGACGCCGACGACGGCTGCGCGCTGATGGCGGCGACGCTGGTGGACGCGAAGAAGTTCGGCGCCCCCGAGCTGTGGCGCAAGGCGCGCTTCGCGCTCGACGCCGGCCGGCCGCGCGCCGCGCGCCAGGCGGTGGCCCTGCTGAGCACCGAGGCGGCCACGCGCGTGGGCGAGCTGTCCGACAACCCGGCGCGCTACCTCGCCAGGAGCGCCGCCGCCTCGTCACGCCCCGCGGCCGAGCTGGCCACGCTGGCGCTGATGCGGCTGGCGGCCAACGACCCCGAGGCTGCGGCGCTGCAGCTCGACGAGCGCTGGGACAAGGCGCTGCCGCCCGACCTCTCCGCCTGGGCCTGGGCGAGCGTGGCCAAGCAGTCGGCGCTGAAGCAGTTGCCGGCCGCGGCCGACCAGTTCCAGCGCGCCGCGCTGCGCGCCAGCCGCGGCGGCGCCGAGCCCGACTGGCCCGACGACACGCTGGCCTGGAAGGTGCGCGCGGCGCTGCGTGCCGACGAGGGCCGCGGCCGCTGGCAGCAGGTGGCGCAGGCCATCAACGCGATGACGCCCGAGCAGCAGCGCGACCCGGCCTGGATCTACTGGAAGGCGCGTGCGCTCAAGGCCATGGCCTCCTCCTCGCAGGACGAAGCCGGGCTCTCCGCCCTGTCCACCGAACTGCTCTCGGGCATCGCCGGGCGGCTGCATTTCTACGGCCTGCTCGCCGCTGAGGATCTGGGCCAGCCGATCACGCTGCCGCCCAAGCCCGCGCCGCTGACGCCCGAGGAGATCGACGCCGCGAAGAACCACCCCGGCCTGACGCGTGCGCTGCAGCTCATCGAGATCGGCCTGCGCAACGAAGGCGTGCGCGAGTGGAACTTCTCGCTGCGCGGCATGAACGACCGCGCCCTGCTCGCCGCCGCGCAGCGCGCCTGCGACGCCGAGGTGTGGGACCGCTGCATCAACACCAGCGACCGCACGCGCGAGGAGATCGACATCGACCAGCGCTTCCCGCTGCCCTTCCGCAAGGAGGTCATCGCCAAGGCGAACGAGATCGGCCTGGATCCGACCTACGTCTACGGCCTGATCCGCCAGGAATCGCGCTTCATCATGGATGCGCGCTCGCATGTCGGCGCCTCCGGCCTCATGCAGATCATGCCGGCCACGGCGCGCTGGACGGCACGCAAGATCGGCCTCGACTACAAGCAGGACATGATCGCCGACCGCGAGGTCAACCTGCGCCTGGGCACCAGCTACCTCAAGCTGGTGCTGGATGACTTCGGCGGCTCGCAGGCGATGGCCGCCGCGGCCTACAACGCCGGGCCGAGCCGGCCGCGCCGCTGGCGCGAGGGCCCGGCGCTGGAGCCGGCGGCGTGGGCGGAGAACATCCCGTTCAGCGAGACGCGCGACTACGTCAAGAAGGTGCTGCACAACGCCACCGTCTACGCGGCCGTCACCGGCGCGC
>JAGWTJ010000429.1 GCA_028869005.1 Burkholderiales bacterium
GCGCGGGCCGATCTCGCGCCTGCGATGCTCGCCGTACGTGCGTACGGCTGCGCTTCTCGACGCGACCTCGACCCGCTCGCTACGGTTCTTTCACACCTTGTGGGGCCACCTGGCGCCGTCTCGACGCTGCTGCCGCGCTACGGCGCGAGCTGAGCGAAGGCGCGCGAGACGGACAGCTCGACGACCGGTGTGGAAAGCCCGTCGTGGCGCGAGCGCACGCGGCCGACGCCGACGCGCAACTCCACATCGTCGGCCACCGCCAGCGCGGCCCAGGCCAGGCCCTGCGCGATGGCGCCGCCGCCGCTGGCGACGCCGCCGCCGCCGGCTGCGCCGATCAACAACTCGGCGCCGGCGCGCCAGGGCTGCGCGCGCGAGGCCGTCGTCACGCCCGCGCCGACTAGGCCCACCGAGTAGGCGCCGGCGCCGCCGGCATAGGCACTATGCGCCTGCCCCGTGACGTACAGATGCTCCGACAACTGCCGCGCGAGCTTCAGGCCGACCGTGTCGAGCGCGCGCACGCTGCCGTCGCGCCGGGCGGCGTCGGTGTAGTGCTGCAGCGCCGCCGTCCACTCGGTGCGCGCGAGCACGCCACGGCGCAGGCCGTCGGCGTCGGCAGCGGGCTCGAGCGCCAGCGCCAGCCACCACTGCGCGACCGGTGCGCGCAACGCCGAATCGGCCGCGCGCAACCAGCCGACCTCGACGCCGGTGGCGAGATTCGGAGTCAGCTCGAGCGAGGCGCCGAGCATGACGCGGCCGATGACGCCGCCACCGGTGGGCACGCCGCCGCCTCCACCCAGTCCGAGCGCCGCGCGTGCGCCGGCGCGGAACGCGCCGCCGCTGGTCAGCGGCGCATCCCAGCCGGCGCTGCCGAGGATCTCCATGTAGCCGGCGGCGTCGCCGTGGGCGGCACCTGCCGTCTCCAGGCCCCAGTGCCAGTCGCCGCCGAGCGGCGCTCCACTGCGCCGCTGCTCGAGCCGTGCACCGACCAGCCCGATGCGCCTCTCGCGCACGCCGGCGCCGCGCAGCGAGTAGCTCGTCAGCGTGCCGATGAGCCGGTCGACGCCGACGCCGGAGCGCCGCGCGTCGCTGCCGGAATCTCCGGCGCGCTCGGCAGCGGCGTAGCGGAAGCTGCCGTCCCAGGCCAGCAGCAGCGCGATCTGCGTGCTCGAGATGTCGCCGCCCGGAAACCGCACCGCCGACACGCCGACGCCGAGTTGCAGCGGGCCGACGTCGTGCAGCCAGCTCAGCGCCGGCCGCAGCATGAGACCCCCGCCCACCGGCGCGGCTGCGCCGCCGCCGCCGCCGGCATACAGGCCGGCCACCAGTCGGCCGCCACCGAGCCGCCAGCGGTGCTGCACCTCGGCGCCGCCGACGAACAGGCCACCACGGCCTCCGGTGACCGCGCCGTAGACGGCCGGGCCGAGCCACCAGCCGCTGCCGGCGTCGAACAGCAGCGACAGGCCGGTCAGGCCCATGCCCTCGCCGTTGGGCAGCCGCACGCGCTCGACGCTGGCGAGCGTCGAGGTGGCGATGGCACGGTCGTATGCCGGTGCGTCGGCCCGCGCCGCCGGCGGCAGCGCGAGCGCGGCGAGGGCGACGGCGCCGGCCGCGCATGCCGTGCGGGCAGCGGCAGCCGGGCCCGGTCGGCGGCATCGAG
>JAGWTJ010000430.1 GCA_028869005.1 Burkholderiales bacterium
AGCTTGAGGCTGGCGTAGTAGCTCATCGAGCGGGCCAGCTCGAGCTGCATCTTCACGTCGGCGATGCGGTGGCGCAGCGCCTGGAAGCTGGCGATCGGCACGCCGAACTGCTTGCGCGTATTCATGTACTCGGCGGTGATGGCCACCAGCTTGTCCATCACGCCGACGGCCTCGGCGCAGATCGCCGCGATGCCGGCGTCCACCGCCTGCTCGAGCAGCGGCAGCGCGTCGAGTGCGATCAGTGTGGCCGGCGTGTTGGCGAGCGTCAGCTCGGCGGCGCGTGCGCCGTCCTGCGTCGGGTAGCCGCGCACGCCCAGGCCGGCCGCGCCCTTGGCGACGAGGAAGAGCGCGATGCCCGCGGCATCCGCATCGGCGCCGGCGCTGCGTGCCGGCACGATGAAGGCATCGGCTTCGTCGCCCGCGGGCACGAGGCTCTTGGCGCCGCTGAGCGTCCAGCCGCTGCCTGCCTTCACGGCTTTCGTCGTGACGTGGTTGAGGCGGTAGCGCGCCGCGCGTTCCTGATGCGCCAGCACCACCAGCGCCGAGGCATCGGCGATTTTGGGCAGCCATTGCGCCTGCAGATCGGCGGGGGCGGCCGACAGCAACGTCGGCGCGACGATCGCAGCATGCGCATAAGGCGCATTCACCAGGCCGCGGCCGAGTTCCTCGTTGACCACCATCGCCTCGATCGGCCCGAAGCCCATGCCGCCCTGTGCCTCGGGAATCGCCAGCGCCGTGAGGCCCAGCTCGGCCAGTTCGCCATACACCTCGCGCGTGGCCCCGCCGGCCTTGGCGATGGCGTGGCGGCGTTCGAAGGAGAAGCCCTTGTCGACCCAGCGCCGCACCGCGTCGCGCAGCGATTCCTGATCGTCGGTGAAATCGAAATCCATGGTCAGCTCCCGAGCACGGTGGCGGAGACGATGTTGCGCTGGACCTCGTTGGATCCGCCGTAGATCGTCGTCTTGCGGTAGTTGAAGTAGGTGGCGGCCAGCGGTGCGCAGTGCGCGGCGCCGACCTGATCACCCTGCCAGCCGGCTTCCATCGCTTCCTTCACGAAGGGCACGCTGTACGGCCCGGCGGCCAGCATCATCAGCTCGGTGTAGCGCTGCTGGATCTCGCTGCCGCGGATCTTCAAGAGGCCCGCCACGTCCAGCGCCGCCTTGCCGCTCTTCTCGGCCGAGAGCACGCGCAGCACCATCATCTCCAGCGCGACGATGTCGACCTCCAGCTTGGCGATCTCGTCGCGGAAGCGGCCATCCTCATACACGCCTTCGGCCTTGGCGATGCGCTTGAGCCGCTCGAGCTCGCGCTTGGCGCGGTTGACGTCGGCGATGTTGGTGCGCTCGTGGGCGAGCAGGTGCTTGGCGTAGGTCCAGCCCTTGTTCTCCTCGCCGACGAGGTTCTCGGCCGGCACCTCGACGTTGTCGAACCAGACCTCGTTCACCTCGTGGCCGCCGTCGAGCATGATGATGGGCCGCACGCTCACGCCCGGGCTCTTCATGTCGATCAGCAGGAAGCTGATGCCGGTCTGCGGCTTGCCCGAGGTGTCGGTGCGCACCAGGCAGAAGATCCAGTCACCGTACTGGCCGAGCGTGGTCCAGGTCTTCTGGCCGTTGACGATGTACTTGTCGCCCTGGCGCTCGGCGCGGCACTTCA
>JAGWTJ010000006.1 GCA_028869005.1 Burkholderiales bacterium
GACTTGCTGCCCATCGCGGCGATCGCCGCCGGCGGCGGGCCGATGAACACGAGCCCCGCAGCGGCGCAGGCGCGGGCGAAGGCCTCGTTCTCGCTCAGGAAGCCGTAGCCCGGATGCACCGCCTGGGCGCCGGTGGCCAGCGCGGCATCGACGATGCGCTGCCACTGCAGGTAGCTCTCGCGCGGCGGGCTCGCGCCGATGGCCACCGCCTCGTCGCAGGCGTGGACATGCTTCGCGTCGGCATCGGCCTCGGAATGGACGGCGACGGTGCGGATGCCCAGGCGGCGCGCGGTGGCAGCGACGCGGCACGCGATTTCGCCGCGGTTGGCGATCAGGATCTTGTCGAACATGGAGGCTCCGCGGCCGGGTTGCCGTTCGCTGCGCCGTTCATCGCCAGCCCGGCTCGCGCTTGGCGAGGAAGGCGGCCACGCCCTCGCGGCCCTCGTCGCTGGCGCGGATGTCGGCGATGCGGCGCGCGGTCTCGGCGCGGAGCGCGGCGTCGATCGGCCGGCCCGCCACGGCCTGCACCAGCGCCTTGCAGGCCTGCACCGCGGCCGGGCCGTTGGCGACGATGGCGGCGACGATCTCGGCCACCCGGGCGTCGAGCGCCTCGGCAGGCACGCATTCGTGGACCAAGCCCAGCGCCAGCGCGCGCGCGGCCGAGAAGCGCTCGGCCGTGACGAAGTAGCGCCGCGCCGCCTGCTCGCCCAGGGCGCGCACGACATAGGGGCCGATGGTCGCCGGCAGCAGGCCCAGCTTCGCCTCGCTGAGGCAGAACTGCACGCCCTCGGCGGCGACGAGCACGTCGCAGACGGCGGCCAGCCCGACGCCGCCGGCGTAGCAATCGCCGTGCACGCGACCCACCACCGGCAGCGGACAGCGCCAGATCGTCCACAGCATCTCGGCCAGCGCCGAGGCATCGGCCTGGTTCTGTTCCCAGCTGTAGCCGGCCATCGCGCGCATCCACGACAGGTCGGCGCCGGCGCAGAAGGCCTTGCCGCGGCCGCCGAGCACGATGCAGCGCAGCGAGTCGTCGGCGCCGAGCTCGCCGAAGACGGCCGCCAGTTCGGCGACGACGCCGTCGTTGAACGCGTTGCGCACCTCGGGGCGGTTCAGCCACACCTGAGCCACGTGCGGCGACGCGCGCACGACCTCGAGCGTGGCACTCATCGCGCCGCCTCCTGCTGCTGCAGCTTCTGCTGCTGCACCAGCATATAGACGAGGTCGAGCTCGGGGCAGGTGCGGCCCAGCGCCGTGAGCGCGGCGCTGATCTGGCCGCGGTGATGCGTGCCGTGGTTGAAGACATGCGCCAGCGTCACGGCGAACGGCAGCGAGACCTCGTTGCCGCGCGTCGTGCGGTAGTCGAGGGTGCCGGCCAGGTGCGCGTCGTCGAGCGCTTCGACGAAGGTCTCCCAGGCCGCGGCGCCCGACAGCAGCCGCGCCTCGAGCGCCGCTCGCTCGGGCTCGAGCTGGGCATCGAGTCGGATCACGGGCGATTCGCCGTGCGCGAAGCGGCGCCACCACAGCACGTCGCAGACCAGCAGGTGCTCGAGCGTGCCGTGCACGCTGGCGAAGAACAAGCCCATGTCGCGCAGGTAGTCGGCCTCGGGCAGCGCATCGACCGCCTCGAACAGCCGGCGCGTGGCCCACAGGTGGTAGCGCGCCAGCGTCTGCAACTGCCCGGCGAGCGGCGAACGGTCGAGCGCCTTGCGCATGATCACCGAGCAGTAGCTGCGCTCGGGCCACTGCTGGCGGCCGACCTCGGCGTAGCCGAGCCGCGCATACAGCGCGCGCAGCTCGTGCGCCGGCTCGGCCGTGTCGAGCGCGATGCGGCGATAGCCGCGCTCGCGCGCCCAGGCCTCGCAGGCCGCGACCAGCTGGCGCCCGATGCCCGCGCCCTGGTGCTGCGGGTGAACCGCGAACTGGTGAAAGTGCGCCGTATCGGCGTCCCAGCGCCACGGTGCCTCGCCCGCCGGCGCGCTCGTCTCGTCGTAGGGGCCGCTGACGGTGACGGTGCCGACCACCGCGCCGCCACGCTCGGCGACGAAGCATTGACCCTGTGCGGCGCAGGTGCGCGTCATGGTCGCCGACTGCGTCGCCGCGGCGAAGTTCATGCCGCGCGCGGCCAGCGGCGCGTAGGCCAGATGCAGCAGGGCCGTCACGGCGTCGAGCGAATCGCGCGCGGCCAGTGCGCGGATGCGGATGGCCGGGCTGTCGGGCGTCATGCGTCGTCCCCCTGGTCGCGGCTCACATGCGGAAGAGGCCGAACTTCGGGCGCTCCGGAATCGGCGCGTTCAGGCTCGCGCTCATCGCCAGCGCCAGCAGGCGGCGGGTGTCGGCCGGATCGATGACACCGTCGTCCCACAGTCGCGCACTGCCGTAGAAGGGATGGCCCTGGCGCTCGTACTGCTCGAAGATCGGGCGGCGGAACTCGGCCTCGTCTTCGGCCGACCAGTGGCCGCCGCGCGCCTCGATGGCGTCGCGCCGCACGGTGGCGAGCACGCTGGCCGCCTGCTCGCCGCCCATCACGCTGACGCGCGCGCTCGGCCAGGTCCACAGGAAGCGCGGCGAGTAGGCGCGCCCGCACATGCCGTAGTTGCCGGCGCCGAAGCTGCCGCCGATGATGACCGTGAACTTGGGCACCGTGGCCGTGGCCACCGCCGTCACCATCTTCGCGCCGTGCTTGGCGATGCCCTCGTTCTCGACCTTCCTGCCGACCATGAAGCCGGTGATGTTCTGCAGGAAGACGAGCGGCACGCGGCGCTGGCAGCACAGCTCGATGAAGTGCGCGCCCTTCATCGCGCTCTCGGAGAACAGGATGCCGTTGTTGGCGACCAGGCCCACCGGCATGCCTTCGATGTGCGCGAAGCCGGTCACCAGCGTCGTGCCGTAGCGCGCCTTGAACTCGTCGAACTCGCTGGCGTCGACGATGCGCGCGATGATCTCGCGCACGTCGTAGGGCTTGCGGCTCGAGAAACCGTGCTCGTCGGCCGGGATCACGCCGTGCAGTTCGGACGTGTCGAACGCCGGCGGCCGCGGCGGCACGAGCGCCATCTGCTGCGGCTTCCTCCAGTTCAGGTTGGCCACCACCGAGCGCGCCAGCGCCAGCGCATGCAGATCGTTCTCGGCCAGGTGGTCGGCCACGCCGGACAGGCGCGTGTGCACGTCGCCGCCGCCCAGCTCCTCGGCGCTCACCACCTCGCCGATGGCGGCCTTCACCAGCGGCGGGCCGCCGAGGAAGATGGTGCCCTGGTTGCGCACGATGATGGCCTCGTCGCTCATCGCCGGCACGTAGGCGCCGCCGGCGGTGCACGAGCCCATCACCACGGCGATCTGCGGGATGCCCTCGGCGCTCAGGTTGGCCTGGTTGTAGAAGATGCGGCCGAAGTGCTCGCGGTCGGGAAACACCTCGTCCTGGTTGGGCAGGTTGGCGCCGCCGCTGTCGACCAGGTAGATGCAGGGCAGCCGGTTCTCGCGCGCGATCTCCTGCATGCGCAGGTGCTTCTTGACCGTCAGCGGGAAGTAGGTGCCGCCCTTGACGGTGGCGTCGTTGCAGACGATCGCGCATTCGACGCCGGCGACGCGGCCGATGCCGGCGATGATGCCGGCGCCTGGCGCCTCGTTGTCGTAGATGTCGAGCGCCGCCAGCGCGCCGACCTCGAGAAAGGGCGTGTCGGCGTCGAGCAGCATCTCGACGCGATCGCGCGGCAGCAGCTTGCCGCGCGCCAGGTGCTTGGCACGCGCCGCCTCGCCGCCGCCTTGCGCGACCTGCTCGAGCTTGACGTTGAGTTCGCCGACACGCTGGCGCATCAGGCGGCTCGCGGCCTGGAAGTCCGCCGAGCGCGGATTGAGCTTGGATGTCAGCGCGGGCACGCCGGGTCTCCTCGTGCGACGCGCCGACGGGGCGCGCCAGGCCGGTGATCGGGGGATTCTAGAAGCGCGCCACGCGGGTACACCGCACGCTTCGCGCTCAGAACGGTCCGCTCGCCAGCCAGCGCTCGATCTGCGGCCTGCGGTCGTTGCCCCAGAACGGCTCGCCGTCGACGACGAAGAAAGGTGCGCCGAACACGCCGGCGGCGATCGCCTCGTCGTTGGCGCGCTTCAGGCGCGCCTTCCACCGCGGGTCGTTCCACACGCGTTCGCACGCGTCGGCGTCGAGTCCCTGCTCGGCGGCCAGCGCCCGCAGCGCGGGCGCCTCGCTCAGCACCACGCCGCGCGTGAACACCGCGCGCAGCCCAGCGTGCGCCCAGGCCTCGGCTGCCTCGGCGCCGCGCGTGTCGTGCAGCCACCAGAAGACGCGCGCGGCGTTCTGCGTCGGGATCGGGAACACCGGCGGCATCCGGTACGGCAGTCCTTCGTAGCGCGCCGAGCGCGGGAAGTCGCGCAGCGAATACTCGCGCTTGAGCGGGTGGCTCACCGGGCTCTTCAGCTCGGCCGCCTGGAAGGTGACGCCGAGCAAGATCGCGTGCCAGCTCACGCGCCGCCCGTGGCGCGCCGCCAGCGCGCCGATCCATTCGCTTGCGATGTACGAATACGGCGACGAGAAGTCGAACCAGAAGTCGATCGTGCGATCCATGGCCTGTCCCCTCCTGCATGCGGCGACGCCGACTTACCGCGCACCGCGCGCCGCCCACCACGCCGAGCGCAGCATACGCCGGCCGCTCGGCGCCATACGTTGCGCGCCGCGCGACGAATGCCTCGCTCCCCGGGCCGATACGCGCTCGCACGGCGCGCCGTTCGTGGCAGGATGCGGGCATCGCAGGCGCATGCATTCGACGACGACGACGATGGTCCACCGCCACCCGCACCGGGGCGAACCGCATCTGCTGCACCAGCTCACCGAGTGGCGCGCGCTGCTCGAGATGACGGCGCTGCCGTGGACACTGCCGCTGCTGGCCGGCGCGCCGCGCGGCGACGGCCATCCGGTGCTGCTGCTGCCCGGCTTCATGGCCGACGAGAGCACGCTGGTGGCGCTGAAGTGGTTCCTGGCCGGCCGCGGCCACGACGTGCACACCTGGGGCTTCGGCCGCAACGTGGGCTTTCGCAGCCGCCATGCGCAGGCGCTGGAGGACAAGATCCGCCACCTGCACCACACGAGCGGGCGGCGCGTCAGCCTGGTCGGCTGGAGCCTGGGCGGCGTGTTCTCGCTGTACGGCGCGCACCAGGCGCCCGAGTGCGTGCGCAACGTGATCACGCTCGGCAGTCCGATCAGCGTCGACGCCGAGGGCAGCTGCTCACCGCCGCTGGTCAAGGCGCTGTACCGGCTGATCGCGCATCCGCTCGGTCCGGACGCGCATGCGCTGCTGCCCAGTGCCAAGCGGCTGCGTCAGCGCAAGCGGCTGGAGGTGCCGATGAGCTGCCTGTATTCACTCGGTGACGGCGTCGTGCCGCCGCAGGAGGCCACGCTCGACGGCGACCCGGAGCGGCACGAGAACATCCGCGTCCTCGGCAGCCACACCGGCCTGGGCTTCAATGCGATGGCGCTGGCCATCGTCGCCGACCGCCTGGCGCAGCGCGAAGACGACTGGCAGCCGTTCAAGCCGCGGGGTTGGTGGGGGGACGTCTACCGCTGGGCGACGCGCGGCGACGTGCCGCACTAGCTGCGGCGCGCGGCTCGGCCGCCGCGCCCGGCGCACCCGATGCATTCGATCGGCGCGACGCGCGGCGCTTGGGCGCGCTCGGCCCGGCGCGCTGCCGGGCCGCCTGCGCCGCGGCCAGCAGCTCCTGGAAGCTGTCGCGCACGCATTGAGCGAAGACCTCGGGGTCGGGCATCAGTTCGCGGCACGAGGTCGGCGAGACGACGATGCGGCCGTCGTAGCTGGTCACCGCGAACACCAGCCCCATGCCGTCGGAGATCGGCATCAGCGCCGAGAAGTAGGCGAGGCGCGCGCCGCACAGGTACAGCGGCTCGCTCGGCCCCGGCACGTTGGTGACGGTGCAACTGGCCAGCGGCACGCGTCGTCCGATGCTGCTCGTCGCGCGGCCGAGCAGCTTGGCCGAGAGCGCGAGCATCGCCGCCGGCACATGGTGGCCGTCGGCGACCAGTTCGCGCACGCCGACGGCGCGCGCGACGAGCTCGGACGACGCGGTCTGCGCCTGCACGTGCGCGAGGCGAGCGACCGCGTCGGCCAGGTCGGTGCCGAGGTCGACACGCGCCCAGGCCAGCCGCCGCGTCGCGTCGTGCGCCTCGTGCCTGTCCCGCACGTGGAACGGCGCCATCGCGCTCAAGCTGCGCGCGGGCAGTTCGTCCTGGCGCGCCAGGTAGGCGCGTAAAGCGCCGCCGCACAGCGCGAGCACGACGTCGTTGACCGTCGCGCCCGGCACCAGCGAGCGGATCGTCTTGAACTCGTCGAGCCCGAAGCGCCGCGTCTCGAACACCCGATGCGGCGAGACGACGGCGTTGAAGCGCGTCACGGACTGGGCCGGCGGCGCGCGCAATAGATCGCCGACGAGCGCCCTGGCGGCCGGCACGGCGCGGCGCGCGACGCGCGCCAGCGGGCCCGCCAGCGCCACCGAGCGGGCGATGGTGTGGCCGACGCCGCGCCACAGCAGCGTCGCCGTCCCCGGCGCGCGCCCGGGAAACCACGGCGGCGGCGGCGCGGGCGGCGGCGGCGACGGCTCGGTGTCGTGCAGCAGCCGCGTGATGTCGCTGCCGTGCTCGATGTCGATCGCCGCCTGGTGGATCTTGACGAGCAGCGCGAAGCTGCCTGCGGGCAGCTCGAGCAGGCCGTCGAGCCCCTCGACGACGTAGATCTCCCACAGCGGACGTGCCAGGTCGAGCGGCCGCGCATGGATGCGCGCCGCCTGGATGCAGAACTGGCGCCAGTCGCCGGGTCGGGGCAGCGCGATGTGGCGCACGTGGTACTCGAGGTCGAAGTTCTCGTCGTCGACCCAGTACGGATAGTCGAGGTCGAGCGGCACGCGCCGCAGCTTGCGCCGCAGCGTCGGCTGCTCGGCGATGCGGCCCTCGATGCGCTCGAGGACGCGCTTGAAGCGCAGCGTGCCGCCGGGCACCGTGCCCTGGTCGTAGATGTGCACGAGCGTGACGTTGGCGTTCGCGTGCAGCGTGTCCGAATACAGTAGGCGCGCGTCCTGCGCGCCGAGCTGTCGAGCGTGGGCCATGCGCGCCAGTATGCCGCGTCGGCGCCGCCGCGCTTCAGCGCCGCCCTTCAGCGTCGCCCTTCAGCGTCGCCCTTCAGCGTCGCCAGAAACGCGGCGTGAACAACACCAGCACCGTCAGCAGCTCGAGCCGCCCGAGCAGCATCGCCGCCGCGCAGACCCAGGTCTGGAAGCCGCTCAGTCCGCCGTAGTTGACGGCAGGGCCGACCTGGCCGAGGCCGGGACCGATGTTGTTCAGGCAGGCGAGGACCGCGGTGAAGGCGGTCACCGGATCGAGCCCGCTGAACAGCAGCACCATCGTCAGCACCAGCAGCGCCGCGCCGTAGGCGAGCATGAACGAGGTGACGCTCTGCATCACGCGGTCGCCGACCACGCGCCCGCCCAGCACCACCGGGTTGACGACGTTCGGATGCACGATGCGCACCAGCTCGCGCCGCGCCTGCTTGAGCATCAGCAGCACGCGGATCATCTTCACGCCGCCGCCGGTGCTGCCCGCGCAGGTGGCGAAGCAGCCGATCAGGATCATCAGGAACGGCGCGAACAGCGGCCACTGCGCGTAGTCCTGCGTCGCGAAGCCGGTGGTCGTGGCCACCGAGACGACGTGGAACAGCGCCTGGCGCAGCGCGCTCGGCCAGTCGGCTGCCGTGCCGTGCGCCACCAGATAGCCGGCGATGAGCAGCGTGGCGCCGGCGAGCACGCCGACGAAGGCCTGCGCCTCGGGGTTGCGCAGCAGCGGCGCCAGCGACAGCCCACGCCACGCCGCGTAGTACAGCGTCAGGTTGACACCGGCGAGCAGCATGAAGACGATGGCCACCGCCTCGATCGCCGGCGAGTTCCAGTAGCCGAGGCTCGCGTCGTGGCTCGAGAAGCCGCCTAAAGCGACGGTGGCGTTCATGTGCATGAAGGCGTCCAGCCAGTTCATGCCGGCGGCGTGGTACGAGAGCATGCAGGCCAGCGACAGCAGCCCGTAGGTGCCCCAGATCGCACGCGCGGTGTCGGCGATGCGCGGCGTGAGCTTCTGGTCCTTCAGCGGCCCGCTCATCTCGGTCTTGAACAGCTGCGAGCCGCCGACGCCCAGCAGCGGCAGCACCGCCACCGCGAGCACGACGATGCCCAGGCCGCCGATCCACATCATGAAACAGCGCCAGACGTTGACCGATGGCGGCAACCGGTCGAGTCCGGCGATCGCCGTGGCGCCGGTGGCGGTGAGGCCCGAGACGGCTTCGAAGCAGGCGTCGGTATAGCTGATGCCCGGCAGCGCGAGCCACAGCGGCAGCGCGCCGAACAGCGGCAGCACGACCCAGGTCAGGCCGACCAGCAGGAAGCCGTCGCGCGGCTGCAGTTCGCGGCGAAAGCGCCGCGCCGCCAGGCTCATCGCGAGGCCGGCGGCCAGTGTGAGGCCACAGCCGGTGGCAAAGGCCTCGCGCGCGGCGTCCTCGCCGATGACGGCGAAGGCCAGCGGCAGCAGCATCGCCAGAGCGAACGCGGCGACGATGCGACCGACCAGCGCCACGACGGCGAGCGCGCCCATCACGCAACCCTCCGGGGCCGATGCGGCCGCGCCGCTTCGCTCGACCCCCGGGGCGGATACGACGACGTCATGTCCTCGGAGTTGTTCAGAAGAACGTCGCCTTCACCTGGAACAGCTTGTCGAGCTCGCGCACCATGCGTTTACTCGGCACGAAGACGACCACGTGATCGTGCTGCAGGATCGTCGTGTCGTGGTGCGGGATGATGACGTGCGGCCGCGCATTCTCGGCCTCGCTGCCGTCGGCCAGGTGCAGCCCGCGCACGATGGCGCCGATCTGCGCACCCGCCGGCAGCTCGATCTCGTCGACGCGGCGCCCGGCGAGGCGGCTGTGTCGCGGGTCGCCGCGCACCACGGCCTCGATCGCTTCGGCCGCGCCGTGGCGCAGGCTGTGCACGGCCTCGACGTCGCCGCGGCGCACGTGCGCGAGCAGTTCGCCGATGACGGCCTGGCTGGGCGAGATCGCGATGTCCAGGTCGGTGCCCTGCACCAGATCGGCGTAGGCGCGCCGGTTGATGACGGCGAGCACGCGGCGCGCACCGAGCCGCTTGGCCAGCAGGCAGGCCATGATGTTGTTCTCGTCGTCCCCGGTGAGCGCGAGGAACAGGTCCATGTCCTGCACGTTCTCGTGCCCGAGCAGGCCGGCATCGGTGGCATCGCCCTGGAGCACCAGCACCTCGGCCGGCAGTTGCGCAGCCAGGTACTCGCAGCGCGCGCGACTGGGCTCGATGATCTTCAGTGCGTGCCCGGCATGGCTCCGGCGCGCCAGCCGCAGCCCGACCTTGCCGCCGCCGGCGATCATCAGTCGCCGCGTCGGCTCGCCCAGCTTGCCCAAAGCGCCGAGCACTTCGCGCAGGTGCGCCGTGGCGGCCAGCACGAACACCTCGTCGCCCGGCTCGATGCGCGTCGCGCCGTCGAGCTGCGCGAGCGCCCGGTTGTGGCGGTAGATGGCGACGATGCGCATCTCGGCGCCGGGCACCAGCGCGGGGGTGTCGGCCAGCGCATGGCGCACCAGCGGACCGTCGGCCACCGCGCGCACGGCCACCAGGCTGACGCAGCCGCGCGCGAACTCGAGCACCTGCAGCGCACTCGGGTACTCGATGAGCTTGCCGATGTAGCGCGTGACGCTCTGCTCGGGGCAGATGACCGCGTCGACCGCGAAGCCCTTCTTGTCGAGCAGCGCCGAGCCGGCGCCGAACTCGTCGCTGCGCAGCCGCGCGATCGTCGTCGGCACGCCGAACACGTCGTGCGCCACCTTGCAGGCCACGAGGTTGGTCTCGTCCAGCGGCGCGCAGGCGATCAGCATGTCGGTGTCCTCGATGCCGCCGTCGCGCAGCACCGAGGGCTGGATGCCGTTGCCGGCCACCGTGCGCAGGTCCAGCCGCGCCTGCAGTTCGGCCAGCCGCGCCGGGTCGGTGTCGACGACGGTGATGTCGTTGCGTTCCGAAGCCAGTGCCTCGGCGACGCTCTCGCCGACGCGGCCGGCGCCCAGCACCAGGATCTTCATGCCGGCGGATTGTCCGCGGCCGCCGCGGCCGGATACAGCCGCGCGAGCGTGGCGCGCAGCGCCGCGTCGACGATCGGTTGCAGCGCCGTGGCCAGGCGCTCGGCTTCGTCCGGTGCGTCCAGGCGCAAGCTGCGGCCGTGCCACAGCGACGCCAGCGCCGCCGCGTGCGGCTGCAGCGCGTCGTGCACGGCGGCCGGCCAATGCGACGGTGCCTCGCCGGGCGTCCAGTCGCCGCGGCCGCGTCCGAAGTGCGCGACCGCCAGGTAGCGCAGCAGCGCCGCCTCGACCAGCGCGGGCATCGCCTCGTCGTCCCAGCGGATCCAGTCGCGATCGGTGCCGCGCACGACGTTCAGGCCACGCGCCAGCCCGGCGGCACCTAAAGCGCCGAGGACGCCGCCGGCAATCAGGCCGCCGCCGAGCGTGAGGCCTCCGGTGACGAGGTCGGCCTTGAGACCGGTCAGCGCGCCGGTGAGCGCGCCGCCCAGCACCGCGGCGCGGCCCTCGGGCACGCGCCGGCGCTGCTGCACCTGGCCGGCGACGCGCGCCAGCACTTCGACCAGCGGGTCACCGTCGGCGCGGCCGCCGACATGGTGCAGTTCGAGCAGCGCCTGCGTGCCGCTGCGCACCTCCTGCTCGAGCGCCTGCTCGAGCGCACGCTGCGCGCGCGCCGCCGGATCTTGCCCCTCGCCAGGCACGAGGCGCGCGCCGAACTGGCGCAGCCGATCGGCCCAGCCGGCCTCGCCCTTGTCGTCCAGGGCAACGCGCGCCGCCGCGCTGCGGCCGAGGCTCGCGGCGACCAGACGTGTCGCCTCGGTGAACTGCACCTCGCGTGCCGCGCTCCAGCACGCGGCCAGCCGCGCCATGGACAGCGCGCGCTCGCCGTCGAGCGCGCGCGCGACGGCGTCGAGCAGCGTGCGCTCCTGTACCCAGCAGCGCGCGAAGGCGTCCAGCGGCAGCACGCCCCGCACGCTGTCGGCGGCCGGGCCGCGCGCGAAGCGCTCGCGCCAGCCGGCCAGCTCGGCCGCCTCGTCGGCGGCGGCCAGCGGCGCGCCGAGCTGGTTGAGCAGCACGACGACGGGCTTGCCGACCCAGGCCAGCAATTCCATCTCCGCCGCCAGGTAGCCGGCCTGCGGCTCGCTGGCGTTGACCAGGTAAAGCAGCACGTCGCTCGCGTCGCGCACGTGACGCAGCGTCTGCTGGTCGGACCAGAAGGCGCGGTCGCGCCAGCGGTCCCAGACCTCTGCCAGCAGCCAGCCGACGGGGCTTTCGCGCTGGCGCATGCGGCGCACCAGACGCACGCTGTCGCCGAAGCCGGGCGTGTCCCACAGCAGCAGGCGATCGCCCTCGGCCGTCGTCACCAGCTCGTGGCGCTCGGCGAACTCGGTGACGTGCGCGGCGTCGCGCACCTCGCCCACGTCGGTGCCGAGCAGCGTGCGCGCCAGCGCCGTCTTGCCGACGTTGGTGTGCGCGAGCAGCGTGAGCGCGACGTCGGTCATCGCCGGCCGGCCGAGGTCTTGTTCGACGCCTGCGCGAGCACTGCGTCGAGCGCCTCCTCGAGAGCCTCGGCAGCGCGGGCTGGCGGCGGCACCTGCAGCGCCACGGCCGCCAGCGCGAGCCCGTGCGCGGCCGCCAGTTGCTGCCAGGCGGCACGCCGCTCGGCCACCCGCGCCGGCAACGCGGCGAAGCGGCGCTCGAACTCCGCCAGGTCGACCAGCACCAGCAGCGGCGGCGACGGCGGCGACGTTGCGCTCAGCGCGGCCAGAAAGCGGCCCTGCGCCTCGGGCTCGGGTGTGGCCGCGGCATCGAACAGGGCCACGCGCAGCGTCGTCCCGAGCGGCGCTGCGGCGGTCGCCGCTGTCGATCCTGTCGTCGCTGTCGTTGCTGTCGCCGCGCTCGCCGCTGTCGTCGCCGCCGTCTCCTCGTCGCCATAGGCCACCACCGGCGCGAAACCGATCTGCACGCCTTCGCCGAACACGCGCGCCAGCAGCTCGCGCAGGCCGAGCACGGCTTGCGGCGACGGTGCGTTGCCGTGCGGCAGCACCAGCAGCCGGGCGCGCGCCCGGTGGGCCTGGGTGAACAGGCGCTGGTAGTACGGCTCGGCCAGATCGATGACGAAGCGGCGTGCGCGCCGCGCCGCGACGAGCGCGTTCCACAGCGCCAGCAGCGAGCGCGGCGCGGCGACGCCGAGCGCCAGAGTCGTCGCCGTGAGGTGGATCCAGGGCGCAGCGCTGGCCGTCGCGACGGACCCGGGCACCAGCCGCAGCGCCGCAAACCCGGCGGCATCGGGCAGCGCGATGCCGGTGACCCAGCTGGCCGGCGCCAGCAGCGTGGCCAGCAGGGCGTGCACCACCGCGGGCTCGACGAAGGTGCTTTGCCAGCCGGCGCGCAGGTCGAACACCAGGCCGCGCAGATACATGCCGGCGATCAGCCCGCCGGCCAGCGCCGCAGCGGCCACGTGCAGCAGCAGCGCGGCGCGCGCGCCGAGCAGCGGCAGGCTGCGCTCGGCCCAATCGGCGGCAAAGGTCGCCAGGGGTTTCAATGCCGACGCGCCGCGCGGCACACCGCGCCCGCGCAGCCCGGCGCGCACTGCGCGCCGCAGCGCCCCGCGGCCGCCTGCGGCGCGACTAGGCCGCAGTGCATGCACGACGATGGCCAGATAGACCAGCAGGTTCCAGCCGAGCACCGCCAGCCAGGGCGGCGCCAGCAGGTCGAGCGTGCGGCCGCCGAGCGCGTCGCCGGCAAGGCCGAACCCGAGGCCGAGCAAAGCCGCCACCAGCACCCAGCCAGCGCGCCAGCCGCCGCCCGCGGCCGCCGCAGCCAGCGGCTTGCTGCGCGCCAGCAGCCTTTCGCAGGCGTGACGGGCGCGGGCCACCAGCCATTCGCGCGCCGGCGCCGCGGCGCCTACGGTCTCGTTGGCCAGCCGCGTTGCCCAGGCCGCGTCCTCGGCCGACCACAGCGCCGCAGGCATCTGCCCCGCAGGCGCCGTCTCGCAGGCACGCACGAGCAGCACGCGGCGCGCAGTGGCTTCGTCGAGGACGGCGGTGTCGTCAGTCACGGCTTGGCGCAATGTAGCGCCAAGCAGGAGCTCGCAGATTGCAGCTCGCAGCCCACAACCGGCAGACAGCTGCCGGCGCACGCTGGGGTGCCGGCGTCAGCCGGCGTGCATCAGCGCCACGAGTTGCGCCTGGCTGTGCGTGCCGGTCTTCTCGTACATCTCGCCGACATGCGTGCGCACGGTCGAGATCTTCACGCCCAGCACCTGGGCGGCATGAACCGGCCGCATGCCGGCGCACAGCAACTCGGCCAGGCGCGCCTGCGTGCGCGTGAAGCGAAAGCGCCGGCGCATCGCGTCGCCGCGCGCCGGTGGCAGGTGCTCGATGCGCACCAGCACCCAGCAGCCGCCGGCCGCAGCGTCACCGGCGTGCAGCGGCTCGAGCATGAGCTGCATCGGCGCGCCGTCGGCTTCGAGCGACAACACCACGCGGCGTCCGGCCGCGATCTCGGGCTGCCAGCGGCTCACCGGCACCCAGCGTCCGCACTGGCGCACAGCGAGTCGGCCGCCGGCATCGAGCCACAGGCCGTCGCAGCGCTCGATGCGACGCGCCAGCGCCGCGTTGGCCTCGAGCACGACACCTCGAGCGTCGGCGACCGCCAGCGGCGTGTCCAGGTGCTGCAGCAGGCACTGGCCGAGCGCGGCGAGGCGTTGCAGGCGCGCCGGCGCAAGCGGCGCGGCAGCCGAGTCGGAAGAAGGATGGACGGTGCTCGACGGCATGTGGACCTCCGGTGTCGATGGCCGCATTGCAGCGCCCGGCGTCCGCGCGCCGAATGACACCGAGGTATCCCTCCCGGCCGTCTGCACCGGCCATGCCAGCGCCCGGCCCGCCACACGCGGCGGCCGCTGCACCGGCTACGCCAGTGCCCGGCCGATCAGGATCTTCTGCACCTCGCTCGTGCCCTCGTAGATCTGGGCCACGCGCACGTCGCGGTAGATGCGCTCGACGGGAAAGTCGCTGACGTAGCCGTAGCCGCCGAAGACCTGGATCGCGGCCGAGCATACGCGCTCGGCCATCTCGCTGGCGAACAGCTTGGCCATCGCCGCCTCCTTCAGGCAGGGCCGGCCGGCGTCCTTGAGCACGGCGGCGTGCCGGATGAGCTGGCGCGCGGCCTCGATCTGCGTCGCGCATTCGGCGAGCTTGAACTGCACCGCCTGGTGCTCGAAGATCGGCTGACCGAAGCTCCGGCGCTGCTTGCTGTAGGCTAGCGCCGCGTCGAAGGCCGCACGCGCCATGCCGAGCGCCTGGCTGGCGATGCCGATGCGTCCTCCTTCGAGGCCGGCCAGCGCGATGCGCAGGCCCATGCCCTCGTCGCCGATCCGGTTGGCTGCGGGCACGCGGCAGCCCTCGAGCACGATCTGCGCCGTGTCGCTCGCGTGCTGGCCCATCTTGTCTTCGACGCGCGCCACCACGTAGCCGGGGCTGGCGGTGGGCACGACGAAGGCGCTGATGCCCTTCTTGCCGGCGGCCTTGTCGGTGACGGCCATGACGATGGCCAGGTCGCCGTTCTTGCCGCTGGTGATGAACTGCTTGACGCCGTCGAGTACGTAGTGGTCGCCGTCGCGTCGCGCCGTGGTGCGCAGGCCGCCGGCTTCGGAGCCGACGTGCGGCTCGGTCAGGCAGAACGCGCCCAGCATGTCGCCGCGCGCCAGCGGCACGAGGAAGCGCTGCTTCTGCGCCTCGTCGCCGAAGCCCATCAGGATCGAGCACACCGGGCAGTTGTTGACGCTGACGACGGTGCTGGTGGCGCCGTCGCCGGCGGCGATCTCCTCGACGATGATCGAGAGCGCCAGGTAGTCGAGCCCCGCGCCGCCCCATTGCTCCGGTACGGCCACGCCGTAGCAGCCCAGGTCGGCCAGGCCGCGCAGCTCGGCCTTCGGGAAGTGATGGCTCTTGTCCCAGGCCGCCGCCTGCGGCGCGATGCGCTCCTGCACGAAGCTGCGCACGGCGTCCTGCACGGCCAGATGGTCGTCGCTCAACAGCATCGCGTTCCTCCCGTGGCCCGCATCCGGGCCGCTCACGCGCCGGCCGGGCGCTCGCGCAGCAGCCGCAGCGCCAGGCCGACGAAGAGCAGCCCGCCGGCCGCGCCCGTCCAGCGACGCAGGCGTTCGCTCGCGCTCGCCTGCCCCAGGCGCGCCGCCAGCGCCACCAGCACGAGCAGGAACAGCAGGCTCTGCAGCGAGAACCACGCACCCAGCAACAGCAGCGAGCCGGTACGGCTCGGCGTGGCCGCGGGTACGAACTGCGGCAGGAAGGCGAGGAAGAACAGTGGCATCTTCGGGTTGAGCAGGTTGGACAGCAGCCCGACGCGCCACTCGCCCAGGCCGCTGCGCGTCGCCGCCTTCGGCACGGCCGGCGCGTCGGGCGCGGCGCGCCGCGCGCGAACCAGCATGCCGACGCCGAGCCAGGCCAGGTACGCCGCGCCGGCCCATTGCACGATGTGCAGCGCGGCTGGATAGAGCGCGATCAGCGCCGCCAGCCCGAACGCCGCGCCGAGCGCATGCACGACGCAGCCGGCGGTGATGCCCAGCGCCGCGGCGGCGCCGGCGCGCGCGCCGCCGGCCAGCGTGCGACTGACGGTGAGCAGCACGTCGACGCCCGGCGTCGCATTGAGCACGAAGATCGCGGCCGCGAACACCGCAGCCTGCGCGCCCGCGGGCAGCAGCGCCGGCACGGACGCGCCGCCGTCAAGCACGTGCGACCCGGCCGCGTCGCCCGACGCCCGAGGCAGCGAACCGCGAACTCACCGCAGTCTGCCTTCAGACCATCTCGACAGCCAGCGCCGTCGCTTCGCCGCCGCCGATGCACAGCGTCGCGACACCGCGCTTCTTGCCGTACTTGCGCAAGGCGCCGAGCAGCGTGACGACGATGCGCGCACCGCTGGCGCCGATCGGGTGGCCGAGTGCACAGGCGCCGCCGTGCACGTTGACGATCTCGTGCGGGAGCTTGAATTCGCTCATCGCGGCCAGCGTGACGGCGGCGAACGCCTCGTTGACTTCCCACAAGTCGACCTGGCCGCTGCTCCAGCCGGCCTTCTTCAGCACCTTGGCGATGGCGCCGATCGGCGCCGTCGTGAACCACTCGGGCGCCTGCGCGTGCACGGCGTGGCCCACGATGCGGGCGATCGGCTTGCAGCCGCGCGCCTTGGCGGTGCTTTCGCGCATCAGCACCAGCGCGGCGGCGCCGTCGCTGATCGAGCTGGCGTTGGCGGCGGTGATGGTGCCGTCCTTCTTGAACGCGGGCTTGAGGCCCGGGATCTTGTCGAGCTTGGCCTTGAAGGGCTGCTCGTCGCGCTTGACGACCGTGTCGCCCGCCTTGCCGGAGAGCGTGACCGGCGCCATCTCCCAGTCGAAGCTGCCGTCCTCGTTGGCCTGCTTGGCGCGCGTGGTGGAGGCGATGGCGAACTGGTCCTGCGCCTCACGCGTGAAGCCGTACTTGGCGACGCAGCTCTCGGCGAACACGCCCATCGCCTTGCCGCGCTCGTAGGCGTCCTCGAGGCCGTCCATCGCCATGTGATCGAACATCTGCGCGGCGCCGTAGCGCACGCCCTTGCGCGCGAACACGAGGTGCGGCGCGTTGGTCATGCTCTCCATGCCGCCGGCCACCATGACCTCGGCCGTGCCGGCCGTCAGCATGTCGTGCGCGAACATCGCGGCGCGCATGCCGCTGCCGCACATCTTGCTGAGCGTGACGGCGCCGGTGCTGTCGGGCAGCCCGGCCTTGCGCATCGCCTGGCGCGCCGGCGCCTGGCCCTGGCCGGCCATCAGGCAGTTGCCGAACAGCACCTCGTCGACGGCGTCGCCGGTAAGGCCGGCACGCTCGACGGCGGCCTTGATGGCGACGGCGCCGAGTTCCCAGGCCGCGAGGTTGGCGAAGTCGCCGAGCAAGCCGCCGATGGGCGTGCGGGCGGCGGAGACGATGACGATCGGATCGGCCATGGCCAGACTCCTTCAGGAAACGGAAAGCGCATTTTGCGCCGCCGCCGGTGCCACCGATCGGCGCGCGGGCAAGAAACGCTTGGCGGCGTCGTAGGGAAAGACGTCGTGCACGTGGCCGGCCAGGATGCGCTCCTTGTGGCCCTGCCAGAACGCGGCGTCGAGCAGATCGGCATGGTGCGCCAGGAAGACGTCGCGCACCTGCAGGTTGCCGAGCAGGAACGGGCCGAAGGTCTCGGGGAAGATGTCCTTCGGGCCGACCGCATACCAGACCTCGCCCGACATCTCCTCTTCCTCGTTGCGCGCCGCGGGCACGCGGCGGAAGTTGCAGTCGGTGACGTACTCGATCTCGTCGTAGTCGTAGAAGACGACGCGACCCTGGCGCGTGACCCCGAAGTTCTTCCACAGCATGTCGCCGGGGAAGATGTTGGCCGCCGCCAGGTCCTTGATGGCGTTGCCGTACTCGATGACGGCGTGCTCGATCTGCTCGGGCGTGGCCTCCTGCAGATAGATGTTGAGCGGGATCATGCGGCGCTCGATGTACAGGTGCTTGATGACGATGACCTCGCCGTCGTCCTCGAGCAGGCTGGGGCAGAAGTGCCTGAGCTCGGCGATCAGTTCGTCTTCGAAGCGCTGGCGCGGAAACGCCACCTCGCTGTACTCGAGCGTGTCGGCCATGCGGCCGACGCGGTCGTGCTGCTTGACCAGCAGGTACTTGCTCTTGATCTGCTCGCGCGTGGTGTCCTTCTGCGGCGGATAGAAGTCCTTGATGACCTTGAACACGTACGGGAACGACGGCAGGTCGAACACCAGCATCACCATGCCCTTGATGCCCGGCGCGATGCGGAACTTGTCGCTGCTGAAGCGCAGGTGCGACAGGAAGTCGCGGTAGAAGATGTTCTTGCCCTGCTTTTGCAGGCCGAGCGCGTTGTACAGCTCCGAGCGCGCCTTGCGCGGCATCAGCGAGCGCAGGAACTGCACGTACGCGCTCGGGATCTCCATGTCGACCATGAAGTAGGCGCGCGCGTAGCTGAAGATCATCTGCAGGTCGTCCTCGCCGTAGAGCGCGGCGTCGATGACGAGCCGGCTGCCGGCGCCGCCGCGCGCCGGCGCGGCGTCGTGGAACGAGGCGTGCAGGATGGGCAGCGCGAACGGCGTCTCGACGAAGCCGTTGACGATGCGCCCCACCATGTAGGCACCCTTGTTGCGGTAGAACAGGCTCGACAGCACCTGGATCTGGAAATTGGCGCGCAGCTTGTAGCCGCCGAGCTCGGCCATCATGGCCTGCACGACGTGATCGACGTCGCGCTCCAGATCCTCGAACTCGCAGTCGAGCTGGAAGTTGTGCACGATGCGCGTCCAGGTCGCGTGCAGCGTCTGGCGCGTCGGGTAGTAGGCGCGGTAGGTGGGCAGCGCCGCCGGCTCGTCGAGCTCGATGTACTCGGTGCTGACCGCCGGGCGCACGAAGATGAAGTCGTTGCGGAAGTAGCTGCGGTGCAGCAGCTTGACCGTCACCGAGTTGAAGAAGGTCTCGGCCAGCTCGGGCCGCAGGTGGTTGGTGAGCAGGCCGATGTAGTGCAGCTTGGCCTGCTGCCAGGTGTCCATCGACAGCGTGGCGGCATCGAACTCCCTGCGCAGCCGCTCGACCGCCTCGTTGACGCGCAGGTCGTAGTACTCGATGCGCTCGCGCTGCGCGCGCTGCTGGCCGTGCCAGTCGGCGCGCTCGAAGCGGCGCTTGGCGGCGGCGCTGGTGGCGCGGAACAGCCGGTAGTGGCGGTCGAAGCCTTCCAGCATCGCCTGCGCGATGTCGAAGGCGCGGCGGTCGGTGAGTTGGTGCGGGAACATCGTCGTCGTGTCAATCGGTCTCGGTCGCGCCGGCCTCGCCCGGCGCGCGCGGATAGCGCGTGAACGCGGCCGTGAGCACGTCGACGACGACCTCGGGCCGGTCGATCGTCACCTCGAGGTCCTTCAGCAGCCCGTCGCCCAGGCCGTAGACCCAGCCGTCGACGGCCACCTTCTGGCCGCGCGCCCAGGCGTCCTGCAGCACGGTGGACAGCGCGACGTTGCCGACCTGCTGGATGACGTTCATCTCGCACAGCGCGTTTTCCTGCTGCGTCGGCGCCAGGTGCTCGAGCCGCTTGCGGTGGCGCAGGCGCAGGTCGTGCACCGGCCGCAGCCAGTTGTCGGCCAGGCCGATGCGCGCGCCGGCCAGCGCCGCGCGCACGCCGCCGCAGCCGTAATGGCCGACCACCAGGATGTGCTCGACCTTCAACTGATCGACCGCGAACTGGATCGTCGACAGCGCATTGAGATCGGAGTTCACCACCAGGTTGGCGACGTTGCGGTGCACGAACACCTCGCCCGGATCGAGCCCGGTGATCTGGTTGGCAGGCACGCGGCTGTCGGCACAGCCGATCCACATGTAGCGCGGGCTCTGCTGCTGCGCCAGCCGCGTGAAGAAGCCCGGCTCGCGCTGCTCGACGCCGGCAGCCCAGCGGCGGTTGTTGGCGAGCAGGCTCGCGAGGTCGGTGCTCATGCGGCAAGTGTAGGCAAGGGCGCCGCGGGCGCTTGCGCAATGGCGCGCGGCGCCACCTCGCGCAGCACGGCATCGCCGTCGGCGCGCTCGCGCAGCATCGGCGCCTTTACCGCGCTGTGCACGGCGTCGCTGCGGCGGCCGTCTTCGTAGAGCACGATCACGCCATCGCCGGCCCCCAGCGCCGGCGCCGGCTGCGCCGCGAGCAGTGCCTGGCGCCAGGGCTCGCTGTCCAGGTGCGGGCAGTAGCAGCCGGGCAGCCAGCCCAGCCCTGAGCGCACGCCGCCGCCGGGCACGCTGTCGGTGATGTAGCGCTCGAACCAGCAGTTGGCGCCGGCGCTGATGCCCGCCAGCACGGTGCCGGCGTCGTAGGCCTCGCGCAGCGCGGCGTCGAAGCCGAACTCGCGCCACACCGCGAGCATGGCCGGCGTGTTGCCGCCGCCGACATAGACCAGATCGGCGTCGAGCACGGCAGCGCGGTAATCGCGCCGCATGTCGTACGGGAAGAAGGGCAGCACGGAGGGCCGGCAGTCGAGCCGGCTGAAGGTGCGGAAGAACTTCAACTGGCCGCGCTCGCCGTCGCCGCCGGCCGTGCCGACGAACAGCACCTGCGGCCGTGGACAGCGCGCCAGTGCGAGCAGCCAGCGCTCCTGCGCCAGACTCTCGTCGTCCATCAGAAAGCCGCCGCCGGCGATGGCGGCGATGCGGCGCGGCGCGGCGCTCACATCGTCTCGGCGAACAGTTCGCGCCCGATCAGCATTCGTCTGATCTCGGAGGTCCCCGCCCCGATTTCATAGAGCTTGGCATCGCGCCACAGGCGGCCCAGCGGGTAGTCGTTGATGTAGCCGTTGCCGCCGAACAGCTGGATGCCCTCGCCGGCCATCCAGGTGGCTTTCTCGGCGCACCACAGGATGACGCCGGCGCAGTCCTTGCGCACGCGCCGCACATGCTCGGCGCCCAGGCCGTCGAGGTTCTTGCCGACCGTGTAGCACAGCGCACGCGCCGCCTGCAGCACGGTGTACATGTCGGCGAGCTTGCCCTGCACGAGCTGGAACTCGCCGATGCTCTGGCCGAACTGCTTGCGCTCGTGCACGTAGGGCACGACGTTGTCCAGCACGGCCTGCATGATGCCGATGGGCCCGGCGGCGAGCACCGCGCGCTCGTAGTCCAGGCCGCTCATCAGCACCTTGGCGCCGCCGTTGACCTCGCCCAGCACGTTCTCGGCGGGCACCTCGACGCGGTCGAACACCATCTCGCCGGTGTGGCTGCCGCGCATGCCGAGCTTGTCGAGCTTCTGCGCCGTGGAAAAGCCCTTCATGCCCTTCTCGACGAGGAAGGCGGTGACGCCGCGCGCGCCGAGCCCCGGCTCGGTCTTGGCGTAGACCACCATCGTGTCGGCGTCGGGGCCGTTGGTGATCCACATCTTGGTACCGGTGAGCACGTAGTGGCCGCCCTTGTCCTCGGCGCGCAGCTTCATCGAGATCACGTCGGAGCCGGCGCCGGGCTCGCTCATCGCCAGCGCGCCCACATGCTCGCCGCTCACCAGCTTGGGCAGGAACTTCTTCTTCTGCGCCTCGCTGCCGTTGCGCCGGATCTGGTTGACGCACAGGTTGCTGTGCGCGCCGTAGGACAGGCCGACGCTGGCGCTGGCGCGGCTGATCTCCTCCATCGCCACCATGTGCGCGAGATAGCCGAGGTGGGCGCCGCCGTACTCCTCGGGCACCGTGATGCCGAGCACGCCGAGCGCGCCCATCTTGCGCCACAGGTCCATCGGGAAGCGGTCGCTGCGGTCGATCTCGGCAGCGCGCGGCGCGATCTCGGCGGCGGCGAAGTCGCGCACGGCGTCGCGCAGCGCGTCGATGTCCTCGCCGAGGTGGAAGTCGAGGCCGGGCAGGTTCATGGGGCGGCTCCGCGGGCGGCCGACGGGCCGCGACTGACCTTCGATCATAGGTGCGCGGCCGCCGCATCCCGACGCGCCACGAAGGGCGCGCGCAGCCGACCTACTCGAACACCGGCAGCACCTCGGACCGGAGCGCGCCGCGCGCCGCCTCGAAGCCGGGCAGCGCGGCGCGCACCGCCTCCCAGAACGCCGGGCTGTGGTTCATCTCGAGCAGATGCGCGAGTTCGTGCGTGACCACGTAGTCGATCACCGGCATGCCGAAGTGCACGAGGCGCCAGTTCAGCCGGATCGAACCGTCGGCGCTGGCGCTGCCCCAGCGCGTGGCGGCGGCGCTGAGCGCCAGGCGGCGCACGCGCACGCCCAGTCGCGGCGCGAAGACGCTCACCCGCTCCTCGAAGATGCGCCGGGCCTGGCGCTGCAGCCAGCCTTGCACCGCGTCGCGGATCTGCTCGGGCGCTGCGTCCTGCGGCAGCCCCAGATGCAGCGTGAGCCGCGGCACGCCGGGCAGCGTGCCCTCGGCCGAGTGCAGCACCGAGCCGCCGACGCGCGGGTCGAGCAGCATGATCACCGGCTCGCCGAGAAAGGGGATGGCCGCGCCGTCGCGCCAGTCGACGCGTGCCGCCTCGAGACGGCGCGCGCGCTCGCGCTGCTCGCGCAGCTTGCGCAGGATCCAGAGCGACTTCTCGCGCAGCGCCGACTCGATCTCGGCCAGGCCCACCCAGCGCGGCGCGCTTACGGTAAGTCCCTCCGGGCCGACCAGAAAGCCGATGCTGCGCCGGCGCGCGCGCCGCAGCGCGTAGCTCACGCGATGCTCGCCGAAGCGGATCTCGCGCGCCGGCAGGCGGGCGGCCGATGGTGGCGTCGGCGGTGACGGCAGCACCGGCGCGACGCTGCGCGTCGACGCAGGGCCGGCCGGAGCAGCCGCCGTGGCGCCCGGCGCGGCCGCCGGTTCGACGTCGAACAGCGACATCTGCACGGGAGCGGGCGCGACGCTGGGCATGAGCGCTCATTGTAGGGAGCCGGCTCGCACGCCGCGCCGCGCGCACGGCGCACACTCAGGAGGCGCTGCCGTAGGCCTCGGGATCGAGACGCCGCATCTCGGCCTCGATCCATTGCTCGACTTCGCGCGTCACGTCCTCGGGCGCTCGCCCGGCGGTCACTATCGGTGGCCCGATGACGACATCCACCAGCCCCGGCCGCAGCAGGAAGCTGCGCCGCGGCCAGCAGCGCGCCGAATTCATCGCGATCGGCACGATCGGCACGCCGGCGGCCTGCGCCAGGCGCGCCGCGCCGTACTTGTAGACCCCCTGGCCGCCGCGCGGCGTGCGCGTGCCCTCGGGGAAGATGATGACCCACACGCCCTGGGCAAAGAGGCGCCGCCCCTGCTCGGCCACCAGCTGCCAGGCCTCGGCATGGTTGCTGCGGTCGATGTGGATCATGTCCAGCCGCGACATCGCCCAGCCGAAGAACGGGATGTGCAGCAGCTCGCGCTTGAACACGTAGGCCAGCGGGTGCGGCATCAACGTCGGCAGCGCGAAGGCCTCCCAGGTGCTCTGGTGCTTGGGCGCGAGCAGCACGGCGGCGGTCGCGTCGTCGGCGCCGGGCAGATGCGCGAGGCCGCTGACGCGCGTGTGCACGCCGCAGATCGCGCGGCAGCCCCACATCGCGACGCGCACCCAGCCCACGCAAGCCCAGTACAGCGTGGTGCTGCCCACGAACAGCGACAGCACCAGGATCGCCAGCGACCACGGCGCGACCGTGACCGCCATGAAGGAGACGAAGGCGAGCGAGCGCAGCGCCCACCAGGCGCGCATCACACCAGGCTGGCGGGGGCCGATTCGGCGCTGTGCTCGCGCTGCAGCACGAATTCGGCGAACGCCTGCAGGCTCTCGTGCACCTGCGCCTGCGGCACCTGCTGCAGCATGTGGCGCAGCTCGTCGTCGCCCGAGGCGGCGGCGCGTCCGCTCAGCACCAGATGCGGCTGGCAGCCCGCGGCCTGCGCGGCGAGCAGGTCACGCAAGGTGTCGCAGACCATCGGCACCTGCGCCAGGTCGACGCCGTAGCGCCGGCCGATGTCGAGCATCATGCCCGGCAGCGGCTTGCGGCAGTCGCAATGGGCCTCGGGCGTGTGCGGACAGAAGAAGACCGCGTCGATGCGCCCGCCCACCGCCATCAGCAGCTGGTTCATGTGCGCGTGCACGGCGTTGATCGAGGCCATGTCGATCATGCCGCTGCCGATGCCGGCCTGGTTGGTCGCCACCACCGCGTGCCAGCCGGCGTGGTTCAGCCGCGCGACCGCCTCCAGCGCGCCGGGCAGCGGCAGCCACTCGTCGGGCGCCTTGACGTGGTCTTCGCGGTACTCGTTGAGGATGCCGTCGCGGCCGTAGACGACGAGCTTGGTGGCGTGCATCCCGCTCCTCCCTTCGGCGGACACCTCGGCGCGGCGACGTGGCGGGGCCATCAGGCCACCACCAGCCGCGACAGATCGGCCACGCGGTTCATGGTGCCGTGCAGCGCCGCGAGCAGCGCCAGCCGGTTGCGGCGCAGCGCCGCGTCGTCGACGTTGACCATCACGCCGTCGAAGAAGGCGTCCACCGGCGCCTTCAGCGCCGCCAGCAGCCGCAGCGAGCCGGTGAGGTTGCCGGCGGCGAAGGCGGCGTCGGCGCGCGGCGCGACCTCGGCCAGCGCCGCGTGCAGCGCGCGCTCGGCCGGCTCGGCCAGCAGCGCCGCGTCCACCGGAGCCGAAGCGCCGCCGTCGTCCGACTTCTTGAGGATATTGGCGACGCGCTTGTTGGCCGCGGCGAGCGCCGGCGCCTCGGCCAGCGCGGCGAAGTCGCGCACCGCAGCCAGCCGGCGCGGGATCTGGCCCAGGCGCTCGGGGTGCAGCGCGATCACCGCATCCACTTCCTGTGCCGTCCAGCCCTGCTCGCGCAGGCTGCCGACGAGTCGCTCGACGATGAAGTGCTGGACCTCGGCCTGCGCCTGCCCGTGGCCGCTCGGGAACACGCGGAAGGCCGCGGCGACGAGTTGCGGCAGCGCCAGCGGCAGGTCGCGCTCGACCAGCATGCGCACCACGCCGAGCGCATGGCGGCGCAGCGCGAACGGATCCTTATCGCCGCTGGGCAGCTGGCCGATGCCGAACAGGCCGGCCAGCGTCTCGAGCTTGTCGGCCAGCGCCAGCACGAGGCCGACCTCGCCGCGCGGCAGCGCGTCGCCGGCGAAGCGCGGCTTGTAGTGGTCTTCGATGGCGTCGGCGACCTCGTCGCGGCAGCCGTCGTGGCGCGCGTAGTAGGCGCCCATGATGCCTTGCAGCTCGGGGAACTCGCCCACCATGTCGGTCAGCAGGTCGCATTTGGCGAGCGTGGCCGCCTCGTCGGCGAGATCGGCCAGCGCCAGGCCGCCGAGCGGCTCGGCGATCGCGCGCGCCAGCCGCCGCACGCGCTCGACGCGCTCGCCCAACGTGCCGAGCTTGCCGTGGTAGACCACCTTGGCCAGCGCCGGCACGCGCGACGCCAGCGTGCGCTTGCGGTCCTGCTCGAAGAAGAAGCGCGCATCGGCCAGGCGCGGCCGCACGACGCGCTCGTTGCCTTCGACGACGCGGCGCGCGTCCGCCGGGCGCACGTTGGCGACGACCAGAAAACGGTGCGTGAGCCGGCCCGCGGCGTCGAGCAGCGGGAAGTACTTCTGGTTGGCCTTCATCGTCAGGATCAGGCATTCCTGCGGCACGGCGAGGAAGTCCTCGTCGAAGCGGCAGGCCAGCACGTTGGGCCGCTCGACGAGCGCGGTCACTTCGTCGAGCAGCGCGTCGTCGGCTATCGGCGTGCCGCCGACGGCGGCCGCGGCGGCGCGCAACTGGCGCACGATCTCGGCGCGGCGCGCCTCGAAGCTCGCGATCACCGCGCCCTGCTCGGCGAGCTGGAGCGCGTAATGGTCGGCGTCCTGCAGCACGACCGGGTCGAGCGTCGCCTCGAAGCGGTGGCCGCGCGTCGTGCGTCCGGCCTCGAGGCCGAGCGCGCGCACCGGCACCACGTCGGCGCCGTGCAGCGCCACCAGCCCGTGCGCCGGTCGCACGAAGCTCACGCTGCTCCAGCCGTCGGCGAGCTGGTACTGCATGACCTTGGGAATCGGCAGCGCGGCCAGCGCCTCGTCGAGCGCCTTCTGCAGCCCGGCCGCAAGCGTCGCGCCGGGCTGCGTGGCGTCGAGATACAGCGTCTCGGCCTTGCCGTCGACGCGCCGCACGAGCCGCGGCACGACGCTCGCATCGGCGCCGAGCGCGGCCAGCTTCTTGGCCAGCGCCGGCGTCGCGCTGCCGTCGGCGGCCAGCCCCACCGCGACGGGCATCAGCTTGTGCGACACCGCCTTGTCCGGCGCCACCGCGAGCACCGCGCCGATCTGCGCGGCCAGGCGTCGCGGCGTGGCGTACACCTCGAGCGCGGAATGCTCGCCGGCCAGCCCTTGCGCACGCAGCCCGGCCCGCAGCGCCGTGCCGAAGGCCTCGCCGAGCTTGCCGAGCGCCTTGGGCGGCAGTTCCTCGACCAGCAGCTCGACGAGCAGGTTCTTCGTGCTCACGCGCCGGCTCCTCGGGCTGCCTTGTTCGCCGCTTCGGCCAACCGTGTCGAGACTTCGTCGGCCCAGGCGCGCGGCGCCATCGGAAAGCCCAGCCGCGCGCGGCTGTCCAGGTAGCTCTGCGCCACCGCGCGCGCCAGGTTGCGGATGCGGCCGATGTACGCGGCGCGCTCGGTGACGCTGATGGCGCCGCGCGCGTCGAGCAGGTTGAAGGTGTGCGCCGCCTTGAGCACCTGCTCGTAGGCCGGCAGCGCGAGCCGCTCGTCCATCAGATGCCGCGCCTGCTTCTCGTGCGCGCCGAAGGCGCCGAGCAGGAACTCGACATCGCTCAGCTCGAAGTTGTAGCGGCTCTGCTCGACCTCGTTCTGGTGGTACACGTCGCGGTACGTCAGGCCCTCGGTCCACGCGAGGTCGAAGACGTTGTCCACGCCCTGCAGGTACATCGCCAGGCGCTCGAGGCCGTAGGTGATCTCGCCGGTGATCGGCTTGCAGTCGATGCCGCCCACCTGCTGGAAGTAGGTGAACTGCGTGACCTCCATGCCGTTGAGCCAGACCTCCCAGCCCAGGCCCCAGGCGCCGAGCGTCGGGTTCTCCCAGTCGTCCTCGACGAAACGCACGTCGTTGGCGCGCAGGTCGAAGCCGAGCGCCTCGAGCGACCCGAGGTACAGCTCGAGGATGTCGGCCGGCGCCGGCTTGAGCACCACCTGGTACTGGTAGTAGTGCTGCATCCGGTTCGGGTTGTCGCCGTAGCGCCCGTCCTTGGGACGGCGGCTGGGCTGCACATAGGCCGCGCGCCACGGCTCGGGGCCGAGCGCGCGCAGGAAGGTCGCGGTGTGGCTGGTGCCGGCGCCGACCTCCATGTCGTAGGGCTGCAGCAGCGCGCAGCCCTGGCGGGCCCAGTAGGCCTGGAGCTCGAGGATGATCTGCTGGAACGTTCGCATCGCGGGCACGTCATGCGTCGCGCGGGGCGACCTTCGAAGCGGCGAGTTTACGGGGCGACCCGGCGAGCGCCGACGCGCGCCCGCGCGGCGAGCAGCAGCACCAGCGCCAGCGCCGCCGCGGCGAGCGGCCACAGCCCCGTTCGCGACACCCACGCCGCGTACGGCGTCAGCCCATCGCGGCCCTCGACGATCCCGCTCAGGCTGCCGCGCGTGAAGGGTTCGAGTTCGGCGCGCACGCGACCGCGATGGTCGATGATGGCCGTGG
Organism: Burkholderiales bacterium; assembly: GCA_028869005.1. Taxonomy (GTDB): domain Bacteria; phylum Pseudomonadota; class Gammaproteobacteria; order Burkholderiales; family Burkholderiaceae_C; genus Rubrivivax. The sequence goes on from JAGWTJ010000006.1 coordinate 27,348, forward strand.
CGCCGGTGTTGGTGGCGCGCACCACCGGCCGCTGGAACTCGAGCGCGCGCAGGCGCGAGATCGCCAAGTGCTGCGGCACCGCCACCGTGTCGCCGAACCAGCCGATGTTGCTGAGGTTGGCGATGATCGTGGGCGCTCGCGCCGCGTCGGCAAAGCGCAGCGCGATCTCCTCGCCGAACAGGTCCTCGTAGCAGATGGTGGGCGCGATGCGCTGGCCGTCGAACGCGAACGACGGCGCAGCGACCACGCCGCGCGTGAAGTCGCCGAGCGGGATCTGCATCGCATCGGTGAACCAGCGAAAGCCGCGCGGGATGAATTCGCCGAACGGCACCAGGTGGTGCTTGTCGTAGCGGTACTCGGGCGCGCCGGCCGCCAGGCCGATCACCGAGTTGGTGTAGCCGCGCTCGAAGTCGCCGAGCGGCACGCCGATGAGCGCGGCGCGGCCGCTCTGCGCGAAGCGGCGCCGCAGCGCAGCCCAGTAGCCGGGGGCGAAGTCCTCGAGCTGATCCGGCAGCAGCGGCACCGCCGTCTCGGGCACGATGACGAGGCCGCTCGGCGCGTCGAGCAGATCGCGCGCCACCGCCGCCAGCGTGGCGCCCATGCGCTCGCTCGAGAACTTCTCCTCCTGCGGCACGTCGGTCTGCACGAGCGTCAGCGCCAGGGCGCCGTGCGCTCGCGTGTGCTCGCCCGGGCCGACGACGGCCAGCCCCGCGAGCAGCAGCGCGGCCGCCACCGTGCCGTGCCAGGCGCGGCCGCGGCTGGCCGCGAGGCCGGCGAGCGCCGCCGCGCACCACGCCAGCACGGCGCCCATGCCGTAGACGCCGAGCCAGGGCGCGAGCGCCGCCAGCGGCGCGTCGACCTGCGAGTAGCCGGCGGCCAGCCACGGAAAGCCCGTGAGCAGCGTGCCGCGCGCCAGTTCGGCGAGCAGCCACAGCGCCGCGAACAGCAGCGCGTCGCGACCCCAGCGCCCGCTGCGCCAGTGCGCGAAGGCGGCGCAGGCCGCCGCCAGGTACAGCGCGAGAAACGCCGCCAGCGCCAGCACCGCCGCCGCAGCCAGCGGCGCGGCGATGTCGCCGTAGCGATGCATGCTGACGTAGAGCCACCACACGCCCGCGGTCAGCCAGCCGGTGCCGTAGGCCCAGCCGAGCCAGGCCGCGCGCGCCGCGCCGCCGCGTGCGAGCAGCCAGGCCAGCGCGGCCGTCGTCGCCAGCGGCAGCCCCCAGGCGGCGGTGCGCACGAAGGCCAGCGTCTGCAGCGCGCCGAGCAGCAGCGCGAGCCCGGCCGCCAGCGTGGGGCCGTTCAGAGCTTGTCCGTGAATAGGACAAGCTCTCAATCTTCGTCGGCGCCTTCGGTCACCGGCGCGGCCGGCGCGCGCGCGGCGCGAAACCACCGCACCGCGCCGCCGCGCGTGAGCATCACGGCCAAGCGCAGTCCGCCCAGCGTGACCACCTCGCCGCGCCGCGGCACGCGGCCGAACTCGTGCGCCACGAGGCCACCGATGGTGTCGAACTCGTCCTCCGGCAGCCGCGTGCCGAAGGCGTGGTTGACGGCGGCGATCGTCACGTCGCCGGCGACGCGGTGGCTGCCGTCGGCCAGCGTGTAGATGCCGGTGTCGCGCTCGGTCTCGTCGAACTCGTCCTCGATCTCGCCGACGATCTCCTCGAGCACGTCCTCGATCGTGATGAGGCCGGCGGTGTTGCCGAACTCGTCGATGACGATGGCCAGGTGGTTGCGGCTGCTGCGGAACTCGCGCAGCAGTTCGTTGAGCCCCTTGCTCTCGGGCACGAACACCGCAGGGCGCAGCAGCGTGCGCGCCTTCAGCCCGGGCGCGCGCTGCAACTTGAGCAGGTCCTTGGCCATCAGGATGCCGACGATGTTCTCGCGCGTGCCCTCGTAGACCGGGAAACGCGAGTGCGCGGTGTCGATGACGATCGCCAGCACCTCGTCGTACGGGGCCTCGATGTCGAGCAGGTCCATGCGCGGCGCCGCCACCATCGCGTCGCCGGCGGTCATGTCGGCCATGCGCAGCACGCCTTCGAGCATCAGGCGCGACTCGGGCTCGATGAGCTCGCGCTGCTCGGCATCGGCCAGCGTCTTGATCAGCTCGTCCTTGCTGTCCGGGCCCGGCGAGACGAATTCGACCAGCCGCTCGAAGAACGATCGCTTGTCGGCGGGCGCAGCCGCAGCGCCGCGCCCGGAGCGCGCGGACGGAGGTTCGGACACGGGCGGTGCCGGCAGTCGGACAGGCTGGGGAGCATAACCGAGGTGCCCGTGCAGGCCGCGGCGCGCTGCCTTGACAGCGCCCAGGGCTTGAACCACAGTCGCCGACCCTCACCTAGGCCGGTCATTCACCGCGCCGCACGCCACGCCCCATGTCGCAGAACCTGATCCCCGCCACCATCCTCACCGGCTTCCTCGGCAGCGGTAAGACCACGCTGCTCAAGCGCGTGCTCGGCGAAGCCCACGGCCAGAAGATCGCCGTCATCGAGAACGAGTTCGGCCAGGAAAACATCGACAACGACATCCTCGCCATCGACACCGAGGAGCAGATCATCCAGATGAACAACGGCTGCGTGTGCTGCACGATCCGCGAGGATCTGCGCAGCACGCTGTCGGACCTGGCCGCCAAGCGGCGCAAGGGCGAACTGCAGTTCGACCGCGTCGTCATCGAGACCACCGGCCTGGCCGACCCGGGCCCGGTGGCGCAGACCTTCTTCATGGACGACGAGATCGCCGAGTCCTACCTGCTCGATTCGATCCTCACGCTGGTCGACGCCAAGCACGCCGAGGGCCAGCTCGACACGCGCCAGGAGGCGCGCCGCCAGGTCGGCTTCGCCGACCAGATCTTCATCAGCAAAGCCGATCTCGTCGCGCAAGGCGAAGTCGACGCGCTCGTGCACCGCCTCAAGCACATGAACCCGCGCGCCGCCCAGCGCACCGTGCACTTCGGCGAGGTGCCGATCGCCGAGGTGTTCGACCTGAAGGGCTTCAACCTCAGTGCCAAGCTCGACATCGACCCCGAATTCCTCGACGCCGACGGCCACGAGCATCACGACCACGACCACGAGCATGGCGAGCACTGCGACCACCCGCACCACCACGCGCACGACGACGACGTGAAGAGCTTCGTCTTTCGCAGCGAGCGCGCCTTCGATCCGGCCAAGCTCGAGGACTTCCTCGGCGCCATCGTGCAGGTCTACGGCCCCAAGATGCTGCGCTACAAGGGCGTGCTGTTCATGAAGGGCAGCGAGCGCAAGGTCGTGTTCCAGGGCGTGCACCAGCTCATGGGCAGCGACCTCGGCCCCAAGTGGGTCCCGGGCGAGAAGAAGGTGAGCAAGATGGTTTTCATCGGCATCGATCTGCCGCGCGACGTCCTGCTGCAGGGGCTGGAGCAATGCCTGGTTTGAGGCGGCCGAGCGCCTGGCCGAAGCCGGGCCGGCGCGGGGCATGCGGAGGGCGGGCAGCGCGGCCTGCGCGATCGGTGTGCGTGGCTACAATCCGCGCGCCTTTCGGAGCCCCCGGGCGCTCGGCATCGAATGCCGACGCTGCGCGGCGGGTCCCCGCGCACCCGCCGGCCGGCCACCCGGGTGCATGAGTTCGAGCGTCAAGCTGAGGAGAGTCCCGTGAGCAAGCCAGCCGCCCCGGCCAAGAACGCCAAGCCGGCCAGACCCGCGGCCAGACCCGCGGCCAAACCGGCAGCCGCCAAGAAAGCAGCGAAGGCCCCAGCCGCACCCAAGGCTGCGCCGAAGGCCGCCGCCAAGCCCGCCAGCAAGCCCGTCACCAAGCCCACGTCTGCCGCCACGCCCCGGTCCGCCGCCAAGGCCGTACCCAAGCCGGCACCGAAGCCCGCGGCGCCGTCCAGTCCGCTGTCCAAGAGCGCTGCGCATGCCGCGCCGTCGGCGCCGTCGGCGGCCGCGGCGGCGCCCGCTCCCGCGGCGGCCAGCCACGCCTCTTTCACCGACCGTTTCGCCCCGTTGCGGCCGACGGTTCCCGTACCGACCGAATCCCACATGCCCGTCAAGCCCGCCCGCAAGATCGACCCGAAGCTGGCCAACGCCTGGAAGACCAAGACCGGCCGCGAACTCACCGAGGACGAACTGCTCGCCATGCCCGATGGCGAGTACATGAACGACAAGCAGCTCGACTTCTTCCGCAACCGGCTGCAGCAGCAGAAGGACGATCTGCTGTCCAACGCCGACCAGACCACCGAGAACCTGCGCGAGGACACCACCATCGTGCCCGATCCGGCCGACCGCGCCACGATCGAGGAGGAGCACGCGCTCGAGCTGCGCACGCGCGACCGCGAGCGCAAGCTGCTCAAGAAGATCGCGCAGTCGCTGGCACGCATCGAAGCCGGCGACTACGGTTACTGCGACGAAACCGGCGAGCCGATCGGCGTGGCCCGCCTGCTCGCCCGGCCGACGGCGACGCTGTCGCTCGAGGCGCAGCAGCGGCGCGAACTCAAGCAGAAGATGTTCGGCAACTGACGGCCGGCGCGGCCGGCCGGCGCCACGGCCGTGGCCGCCCCGCGCCGCAGCGGCCACGCAGTGGCCGCGTCCGCGGCATACGTCATCGTCGCGGCGCGCCGGCTGCGGGTACCATTGTTGCTTCATGGCCGACAACGAGAGCTTCTTCCGCAAGGTCGTGCGCTTCGTCGCCAACCCGGCCACCGACTGGACCGACGTCAACTCGCGTCAGGTCGAGACGCAGGACCTCGAGCTCGAGAAGTCCGAGCTCAAGGCGATGATCGAGCGCAAGCGGCGCAACGACTTCGTGCGCAAGCGCGAGTTCGACATGCTGCGCCGCATCCGGCGCGAGGGCCTGACGCCCGAGCAGATCGCCGCCCTCGGCGGCTCGTCGCGGCTCGACGACTCCGAAGTACGGCTGCCCGAGAAGGCCGACGCGCGCCCCGACGCCGGCGTCAAGGCCAAGATCGACGAGATCGAGCAGCAGATGGTGGGCGACGGCGGCTATGCGTCGACGCGCCGCGCCGCGCCGGCATCGTTCGCGCCCGCGGCACCGCTGGCCCCGGCCTCCGGCCACGCCCTGCTCGACGGCAACGGCGATGGCGATGACGACGACGACCGGTTGCCGGCGCTGCCGCCGCTGCTCGATGCCGAGGCGCCACCGCCGGCGACAGTGCAGATGTCGCCCGGGCTGCCGCCGCTGGCGCCGCTCGCGCCCGGCGCCGCCAACGGCTCCAACGCCCCGAACATCCCGTTCGTGTCTTCGACACCCCCGGTGCCGTTGCCGGCCTCGCCCGCACCGGCCGCCACGCCACCCGACGCCGTGGAGCAAGCCAACCCGTTCGCCGTCGAGGTCAGCGAAGTCGTGCACGATCCCGAGCTCGACGAGGCGGTGATCGCCTTCGCCAACGCCGACTTCCAGCAGGCCGAGCAGGCGCTTGCGCGCCTGACCGGCCCGGGCGGCGAGCGCAGCCAGCACGCCGAGACCTGGCTCGTGCTGTTCGACCTGTACCGCGCCACCGGCCAGCAGCAGCGCTTCGAGAGCCTGGCGCTCGACTACGCGCACCAGTTCGGCTGGAGCGCGCCGCAGTGGTTTTCGCTGCCCCGGCTGGTGGCCGAGGCGATCGCCGACGAGCCGGTGGTCAGCAGCGCAGCGGCCTCACGTGCGGCCGATGTCGGCTGGGTCTGTCCCGAAGTGCTCGACATCGACGCCATCGCCAGGCTGCGTTCGCAGACCCTGCAGATGCCGCTGCCCTGGGTGTTCGAGTTCGGCCGCCTCAGGAGCATCGACGCCGAGGCGGCGATGCAGTTGTCCACGCTGCTGCGCCTGTGGGCCGGGCAGGCCATCGAGATGCGCTGGATCGGTGGCGAGCGCCTGTTCCAGGTGCTGGCCGACGCCGCGCCCACCGGCGTGCGCGACGCCGACCCGGTGTTCTGGCTGACGCGGCTCGACGCGCTGCGTCTGGCCAATCGCGCCGACCAGTTCGACGAGGCCGCCATCGACTACTGCGTCACCTACGAGGTGAGCCCGCCGTCGTGGGAGCAGTCGCGCTGCAAGGTCAGCGTCAGCGGCTCGACGCTGTCGACGCAGGCGCCGCCGATGTCGCTCGTGAGCGACGTGTCCACCGGCTTCATGGAAAGCGCGCTGGCCGACGAGCCCGGCGGCGTCGAGGTCGCGCACGTCGAGTTGTCGGGTCAGTTGGTCGGCGACATCGGACCCACGCTCACGCGCCTGAGCGCGCAGCTCGGCAGCGCGCCGCTGGTGCAGGTGAGCTGCGCACGCCTGATCCGCGTGGACTTCCTCGCCGCCGGCGACCTGCTCAACTGGGTGCTCGCGCGCGGCGCCGAAAGCCGGGCCGTGCAGTTCACCGACGCGCACCGTCTGGTGGCACTGTTCTTCGGCGCGATGGGCATCAACGAACACGCCAGGGTGCAGGTGCGCAAGGTCTGAGCGGCTGCGTCCGCATCGGAATCGGCATCCGCATCGCCGGCGCCCGGCCTTGAGACGTGCGCTGTAGCCCCCACCTGCGGCCCATCCATGGACATCTACCACGGCACCACCATTCTCAGCGTGCGCCGCGGGCCGCTCGTCGCCATCGGCGGCGACGGCCAGGTCACGCTCGGCAGCGTCGTCGTCAAGGCCAGCGCGCGCAAGGTGCGCAAGCTCTATCACGACAAGGTGCTGGCCGGCTTCGCCGGCGCCACCGCCGACGCCTTCACGCTCTTCGAGCGCTTCGAGACCAAGCTCGAGAAGCACCAGGGCCGACTGCAGCGCGCCGCCATCGAGCTCACCAAGGACTGGCGCACCGACCGCGTGTTGCGGCGCCTAGAGGCGATGCTCGCCGTCGCCGACCACGAGGTCTCGCTCATCATCACCGGCAACGGCGACGTGCTCGAGCCCGAGCACGGCATCGTCGCCATCGGCTCCGGCGGCGCCTACGCGCAGGCCGCGGCGCGCGCGCTGCTCGAGCACACCGAGCTCGCGCCCGAGGAGATCGTGCGCCGAAGCCTCGCGATCGCCGGCGACCTGTGCATCTACACCAACCAGAACCACACGGTCGAGGTGCTTGCTCCATGAGTGCCGAAAGCGGCCCGATGACCCCGCAGGAGATCGTCTCCGAGCTCGACCGCCACATCGTCGGCCAGCACGCCGCCAAGCGCGCCGTCGCCATCGCCTTGCGCAACCGCTGGCGCCGCCAGCAGGTCGAGGAGAAGCTGCGCGCCGAGATCACGCCGAAGAACATTCTGATGATCGGCCCCACCGGCGTCGGCAAGACCGAGATCGCGCGCCGCCTGGCGCGCCTGGCAGACGCGCCGTTCATCAAGGTCGAGGCCACCAAGTTCACCGAGGTCGGCTACGTCGGCAAGGACGTCGACACCATCGTGCGCGACCTCGTCGATGCCGCCGTCAAGCAAGAGCGCGAGCGCCAGATGCGCGGCAAGCGCGCGCTGGCCGAGGACGCCGCCGAAGAACGCATCCTCGACATCCTGGTGCCGCCGCCGCGCACCACCGGCTTTGCCAACGAGTCGCCGGCGGCCGACAACACCGCACACCAGGTGATGAGAAAGCGCCTGCGCGAGGGCCTGCTCGACGACAAGGAAGTCGAGATCGAGCTCGCCGAGCCCAAGCCCTCGCTCGAGATCCTGGGGCCCCAGGGCATGGAGGAAATGGCCGAGCAGCTCAAGGGCCTGTTCGGCCAGCTCGGCGCCGGCCGGCGCAAGACGCGCAAGGTGAAGATCGGCGAGGCGCTGGCGCGGCTCGTCGACGAAGAGGCGGCTCGCCTGGTCAACGACGACGAGGTGCGCGCCGCGGCGCTCGCCCACGCCGAGGGCAACGGCATCGTCTTCATCGACGAGATCGACAAGGTCGCCTCGCGCAGCGAGGTGGCGGGCGCCGACGTGAGCCGCCAGGGCGTGCAGCGCGACCTGCTGCCGCTGGTCGAGGGCACCACCGTCAACACCAAGTACGGCATGGTGCGCACCGACCACATGCTGTTCATCGCCTCGGGCGCCTTTCACCTCGCCAAGCCGAGCGACCTGATTCCCGAGCTGCAGGGGCGCTTCCCGATCCGCGTCGAGCTCGCCTCGCTGTCGGTCGACGACTTCGAGGCCATCCTCACGAGCACGCAGGCCAGCCTCGTCAAGCAGTACCAGGCGCTGCTGGCGACCGAAGGCGTCACGCTCGAGATCACGCCCGACGGCGTGCGCCGCTTGGCCGAGATCGCCTTCGAGGTCAACGAGCGCACCGAGAACATCGGCGCGCGCCGCTTGGGCACGGTGATGGAGCGGCTGCTCGACGAGGTCAGCTTCGACGCGCCCAACCGCGGCGGCCAGACCGTGACGCTCGACGCCGCGGCGGTGGACGCGCGCCTGGCCGACCTCGCTCGCGACGAGGATCTGTCGCGCTACATCCTCTGACCGCCTTTGCTGCGCGCCGCGCCGGCTCAGCGCTTGCCGCGGTCGGTGTCGTTCATCCGGCCAGCTCGCCCGCCAGCGCCGCCGCCACGGCCTCGGCCTTGCTCCAGCGCAGGCCCTGAACGCGCAGCGCCTCGGCGCGCCCGACGCCCAGGCGCAGCCGCAGCAGCAGCCGCGTGCGCCGCACCTCACGCTGCTCGATGCGGTTGAGCGCCCCGAACAGGCGCGCCCAATGCGCGCGCGCAAAGCCGTGCAGCCGCGCCGCGAGCTCGAGCTGCGCCGGCTGGTGCACCAGCGCGTCGGGCAGGTGCAGCAGGCCGACCGCGCTCTCCACCGCGTGGCGGCGCTCCCAGGCCAGCCGCAGGCCGCGCCGGAACGCGGCGGCGGCCGCGTCCCACGCGCGCATGCGCACGTACACGCGGCCGAGCTGGCGCGCGCAGGTCGTGGCGCCCTGCCAGTCGCCGTCGAGCAGGGCGCCCGCGCCGCATTCGTGCAGCACCTGCGCGGCCTCGGCCTCGCGCCCCAGCCAGGCCCACATGATCGCGCGGTCGAACAGGCGTCGCTGCGCCAGACGGTGGTCGCCGAGCTGCTCGGCCAACGCCTGGGCGCGCGCCATCAACGCCTCGCTGCGCGCGTACTCGAGCCCGAGGTTGCACACCAGCAGGCCCTGCAGGCGGTAGGCGCCGGCACGCGCGGCGGCATCGCCGCTGCGTTCGGCCAGCGCCACGGCCTCGGCGGCCGCGTCGAGCAGCTCCGGCCCGATGCTGCCGGTGTAGTAGCGCACCGCCGCCCAGCGCGCGAGCACGATGCTGCGGCGGCGATCGTCCAGCGCCAGCGCGCGGGCGCGCTCGACATGGGCGAGCCCGGCCTCGGACAGGCCGACCAGCACGCTGGCGAAGGCCAGCAGCTCGAGCGCATCGCCCAGCAGCGCGGCGTCGCCGGCCGCGCCGCCGAGGCAT
>JAGWTJ010000431.1 GCA_028869005.1 Burkholderiales bacterium
GGCGTGGCCAGGTCGTTCGTCGGATCGAGCGTGCCGTCGGGCAGCGTGTTGCCGGTGTACTTGAGCGAGATGTCGGCGCGCTTCTTGCCGGCGGTCTTCGTCGTGTCGGCCCACACGTCCGTGTACGTCATGTCCAGCGCGGGGATCAGCAGCGACGCGACGTTGTTGGTGCGCGTCTGGGCCATCGTCTCGCCGGCGTTGCGGGTGTAGGTCGTCGTCAGTGCCGCGGGCACGGTGTCCTTGATCACCGACGAGTTCAGCGCGGCGCCGCGGCGCGGGCTGTGGCAGCCGTCGCAGGTGCGGGTCTCGCCAGGGCGGACCTGGATCCAGTTGGTGTGCGTCTGGAAGGCGCGGCCGGACGAGTCGACGACGGCCACGGCCAGCGGCGTGTCGGCCGGCACATAGATCTGGAAGGAGCCGTCCGGCTCGATCGGCGCGTAGCCGAGGATCTGCTGCGGCTCGAAGTCGGTCTCGCCGATCGCCTCGCGCATGGCGGTGCTGCCGGCCTGCGGCGCGACCACGCGGGTGGCGCGGATGAAGCGCATCGGCGAGCAGCCGTAGGCGGCGTCGGCCGGATCCTTCAGGCGGCGCAGGTCGGCCACCTGGGCGCGCGTGTCGGCGGCACTCAGCGGCGCGGTCTTGGCGATGCCGGCGCTGCAGCCGGCCGGCAGGTCGGAGGCGGCCAGCATGGTCTCGCCGTTGCGCTCCAGGCCGTCGGTGTCGTAGACGGAACGCACCTCGATCTCGCCCAGGCCCTGCGCGGCCAGCGTCGCGTCGACGCTGGTCGGGGCGGTGGCGTTGGGCTCGGCGCGCTTGTCGATCGCCACCGGGTCGACGTACATGAAGCCGGCCGGCGGCGTGGCGACGGGCAGGAAGGTCTGCTTGGCCGGGTCGAACATGTAGATCGAGTAGGCGGCGGGCGCGTTGTCCTGCACCGGGGCGGCGGCGCGCTCGGCGCGCGACATCGTCTCGTCTTCCAGCGAGGCGCGCTCGGCGGCGGTGAGGTTGGCGCAGGGGATCACCGTGCCGTTGCGCGTCACCTCGCAGGGGCGGTAGGCGAGCAGCACGCGGTCGGTGCCGTCCCACAGCGGGTAGGGCGTGGTGATGCGGCCGTAGGTCGACAGGCCGCGGTTCTGGTTGAGCGCCTTGGCGGTCACCTCGGCCTGGCCGCCGACCGCCGCGACCGTCTTGTTGGCCGGCGTGTTGTATTCGGAGTAGTTGGCCGCGTCGATGAACATCAGCGAGCCGCCTTCCTGGGTGCGCGACAGCGCCATCAGGTCGGAGGAGACGAAGCCCTTGTACTTGCCGGCCGGATCCATCTCGCGCGGGTGCAGGAAGCTGTTGCCCGGGCTCTGCGAGCCGTACAGCACGAACATGTCGGTGCCGTCGGGCTTGACGCGGAAGATCGCGAAGCGGTTGCGGATGCCGGCGTGCTCCCAGCGCGAGAACATGATCTCGCCGTTGCTGCGCACCACCGGGTTGCGGTCGTGGCTGGCGTTCACCGAGATCTGCGTGATGGCGCCGCCGTCCTTGTCCATGGTGTGCAGCTGCAGCACCCGCTCGCGCTCGTATTCGTCGAGCGCGTAGAAAGTCTGGTTGCCCTGCACCGTCTTGGTCAGGCCCTGGCGGTTGGACGAGAACACGAAGCCGCCG
>JAGWTJ010000432.1 GCA_028869005.1 Burkholderiales bacterium
TTCCCGCTCGGCCTGTTCCGCGCCTGGGCGATCTGGCGCCCGGCTGCGCAGCTGCTCGTCTACCCGGCGCCCGAGCGCCCCGCCGCGCCGCTGCCGCCGGCACGCGCGGTGGCCGGCGGCCTGGCGCGCAGCCGCTCGGCCGAAGGCGGCGAGATGGAAGGCGTGCGCAGCTACCGGCGCGGCGACCCGCTCAAGCTGGTCTACTGGAAGAAGGCCGCCAAGGCGCTGGCCAGCGGCGGCGAGCTGGTCAGCCGCGACACCGCCGGCGCGGTGCACCAGCAGCTCTGGCTGGACTGGCAGGCCTGCGCCACGCTGGCGCCGGAAGAGCGCTTGTCGCGCCTGGCGGCCTGGGTGCTCGCGGCGCAGCGCGCCGGCGCCGAATACGGCCTGGTCCTGCCCGGCGCGAGCATCGAGCCCGCCGAGGGCGAGGCGCAGCGGCGCCGCTGCCTGGAGGCGCTGGCGCTGTGGCGCTAACTTCTTTCATGAGCGGCCCCGGCTGGCGGCTGCCGCGCTGGCCGGGCTGGTCGCGCCTGCCGCGCGAGGGGCGCGACACGCTGTTCCTGCTCGGCGTGATCGCCTGGACCGTGCTGCCGCACGTGCCCCACCTGCCGGCCTGGTGCACCACGCTGACCGCGCTGATGCTGCTGTGGCGCGCCGCGCTGGCCGTCGGCAACGGGCCGCTGCCCGGCCGCTGGCTGCTGGTGGCGGTGCTCGCGGTGGCCGCGGGCCTGACCTTCATGAGCTTCCGCACCCTGCTCGGCAAGGAGCCGGGCGTGACCATGGCGGTGGTGCTGATGGCGCTGAAGACGCTCGAGCTGCGCGCGCGCCGCGATGCCTTCGTGGTCTTCTTCCTCGGCTTCTTCCTGGTGCTGACGCACTTCCTCTATTCGCAGTCGCTCGGCGTGGCCGTGGCGATGCTGGTGTCGGTGTGGGGGCTGCTGACCGCGCTGGTGCTGGCGCACATGCCGGTCGGCCAGCCCAGCCTGAAGCAGGCCGCGCGGCTGGCCGCTCGCACGGCGCTGCTGGGCGCGCCCATCATGCTGCTGCTGTTCCTGCTGTTCCCGCGCATCGGCCCGCTGTGGGGCGTGCCCAAGGACGGCGTGTCGGCCACCGGCCTGTCCGACCGCATGCGCCTGGGCCAGGTGGCCGAGGTGGCGCTGGACGACCGCATCGCGCTGCGCCTGCGCTTCGACGACCGGGTGCCGCCGCCGCAGAGCCTGTACTTCCGCGGCCCGGTGCTGGCGGCGTTCGACGGCACCGAGTGGCGCCCGCTGCTGCCGCACTTCCCGCCCGCGCAGCAGCCGCAGGCCGAACTGCGCCCCGCCGGCACGGCACTGCGCTACGAGATGACCATCGAGCCGCTGCGCATGCCCACGCTGCCGCTGCTGGAGACCAGCCCGGCCGTGCCGAGCATCGAGGGCTACCGCGTGCGCCGCAGCGAAGACCTGCAGTGGTTCGTCGACCGCCCCTTGATCGAACGCCTGCGCTTCCGCGCCGAGGCCCATCTGCGCTTCGAGCATGGCCCGCGCGAGCCGCTGCCGGGCCTGCAGGACTACCTCGCGCTGCCCGCCGGCTTCAACCCGCGCACGCTGGAATGGGCCGCCGCGCTGCGCCGCGAGCCGGGGCTCGCCAACGCCGGCGCGCGCGAACT
>JAGWTJ010000150.1 GCA_028869005.1 Burkholderiales bacterium
CGCGCTCGGCGCGCTCAAGCTGCAGTTGCGATCGGGCGCGATGCTGCTGTACGTGATCGTCGCCAAGCGCCAGTTGCTGGACGACGGCTACGAAGACTTCCTCGAGGCGCTGGGGCTGGCCTTCCTCGGTGCTTGCCGCTGACCCCCGGCCCGGAGCGACGCGATGATCTTCGAGAACCCCGCCGGAGCGCCCGAGCTCGCCTGCAATCATTGCGGCTGCCGCTGGTTCGACCGCATGAGCGGTGCCTGCTACGAATGCGGCGAGCCGGTGCCGCGTGAGGACATCGAGGCCTATCAGGCGGCGTTGCAGGCCTTTCACGAGAAGAAGGGCATCCGCCCCAACGACCACAGCAAGGATGCGCAGATGACGGAGCGCTGGTTCGAGGACTACCGACCCGGCGCCGTGCACGAGCTGGGCACGCTGCAGGTCGACGAGGACGAGGTGCTCGAGTTCGCGCGCCGCTTCGATCCCCAGCCCATCCACACCGACCCCGCGCTGGCCGCACGCGGCCCGTTCGGCGGCGTGATCGCCAGCGGCTGGCACACCGGCAGCCTGATGATGCGGCTGTACGCGCTCGAGTACCTGTCGAGCGCGTCGAGCCTGGCTTCGCCCGGCATGGACGAACTGCGCTGGCTGCGCCCCGTGCGCCCCGGCGACACGCTGTCGGTGCGCGTCACCGTGCAGGACGCGCGCGCCTCGGCGTCCAAGCCCGATCGCGGCGTGGTGCACTCGCTGATCGAGGTCTTCAACCAGCGCGGCGAGCCGGTGATGACGATGCGCGCAGTCAACATGATCGCGCGCCGGCCGGCGCGCGCGTAGCCGGATCGAGCGGTTGGGCCGGCCCGAGTCCGCGGCTCGCGACGCACCGCTCGTGCGCGTCGTCGTCGAAACGCGCGCCATCGTCGCGCGCTTCGCAGGCGAGCGACCCTGCGTGCAGATGGACGAATGGGACGCGCCGGGCTACGCGCGGCAGCGAGCCGAGCTATGGCGCGACGCCTTGCAGGCACCCCTCGCCGTTCGCGGGACGCGCCTGCAGGTCGTGATCGACGCTGACGTTGACGTTGACGCCGAAGCGGCCGGCGCCTGCTCCACGCAGCGCATCGGCGGCGACACGATCACGGTGCAGGCACCCGAGCCCGACGCCGAGGCGCTGCGGCAATTCGTTGCCGAGGCCGCGCGCGCCGTGGCCGCCGATACCGGCGGCTGGCGACGCTTCTTGCTGCCGGCCTGGTTCGAGCGGCACCGGGCCTGGCGGCACGAGGTGGGAAGCCCGATTCAGCATTGAGGTGCGCGTGGCTGCCGAGGGTCGACGACGCGCGCTCGTCGCCGCAGCGGCCCCTCTCAGCCGCGCAGCGCCTGCGCCGCGGCGTCGACGGTGACGGCAACGTCCTCGGCGCTGTGAGCGCTGCTGACGAAGCCGGCTTCGTACAGCGCCGGCGCGAAGTACACGCCGCGATCGAGCATGGCGTGGAAGAAGCGGTTGAAGCGCTCCTTGTCGGTGGCCATCACTTGAGCGTAGTTCTGCGGCAGCCGCTCGGCGAAGAAGAAGCCGAACATGCCGCCTTCGCTGTCGCCCACCAGCGGCACGCCAGCGGCGCGGCCGGCCTGCACGAGGCCGTCGACGAGCGAGCGCGTGCGTGCCGCCAGCGCGTCGAAGAAGCCCGGCCGCGCGATCTCCTTCAACGTCGCCAGACCGCACGCGGTGGCCACCGGGTTGCCCGACAGCGTGCCGGCCTGGTACACGGGGCCGAGCGGCGCGAGCTGACCCATGACGTCCTTCTTGCCGCCGAAGGCCGCCAGCGGCATGCCGCCGCCGATGACCTTGCCGAACACGCTGAGGTCGGGCGCGAAGCCGGGGATCGCCTTCGCGTACAGGCTCTGCGCACTGCCGAGCGCGACGCGAAAGCCGGTCATCACCTCGTCGAAGATAAGCAGCGCGCCGTGCTTCGTGCACAGCTCGCGCAGCCGCGCGATGAAGGGCACGCTCGCGCGCACGAAGTTCATGTTGCCGGCGATCGGCTCGACGATCACGCAGGCGATGTCGTCGCCTTGCGCGGCGAACGCCGCGTCGAGCTGCGCGACGTTGTTGTACTCGAGCACCAGCGTGTGCTGCACCACCTCGGCCGGCACGCCGGCGCTGGTCGGGTGACCGAAGGTGGCCAGGCCCGAGCCGGCCTTGACCAGCAGCGCGTCGGCGTGGCCGTGGTAGCAGCCTTCGAACTTGACGATGTGGCTGCGTCCGGTGGCGCCGCGCGCCAGCCGCAATGCGCTCATGCAAGCCTCGGTGCCGCTGGAGACGAGGCGGATCTGCTCGACGCTAGTCACCTGCGCGACGATGGCCTCGGCGAGCTCGATCTCGCGTTCGGTCGGTGCGCCGAAACTCAAGCCGTCGGCGGCCGCCTGGCGCACCGCTTCGAGCACCCCCGCGTGACCGTGGCCGAGGATCATCGGGCCCCACGAGCCGATGTAGTCGATGTGGCGCCGGCCCTCGGCATCCCAGAAGTACGGCCCCAGCGCGCGTGCCACGAAGCGCGGCGTGCCGCCGACGGCGCGAAAGGCGCGCACCGGCGAGTTGACGCCGCCGGGAATGACGCGCTGCGCGCGCGCGAACAGCGCTTCGTTGGTGGACACGTCGTCAGTGGACACGGCGCGGCGCCCCCTTGGCTTCCTTGCCGGCGGCGCCGGCCGGCTCGTCCGGATCCGCCGCGCCGCTTTCGTCTTCGGCGCCCTCGTCGGGCCCCGGCAGGGCCCAGAAGAAACGGTCGGGGACGATGTTGCCCATGCCGGGGCGGAACCCCGCGTCCAGGCTCTGGTCGAGGAAGCCGAGCGCCTCGCTCACCGCCGGCTGCAGTTCGCTGCCCGAGGCCAGCAGTGCGGCCAGCGCCGCGGCCAGCGTGTCGCCGGCACCGACGAAGGCGGCGTCGAAGCGCTCGAACTTCTCGCCGGCGATCGCCCCCTGCGACGAGGCCAGCACGTTGTCGATGTACTGCGGTGCGTCCTTGCCGCCCTTGCTCGCCAGCGCGATGCCGGTGACGAGCACGTAGCGCGTGCCGTGCTCGGCCGCGGCCACCGCGAGTTCGCGCGCCGACGGAGGGCGTTCGCTGTCCCATTCCGGCAACAGGAAGTCCTGCAGCGTCTTGTGGTTGCCCACCAGCACCTCGGCGGCGGGCAGGATCAGCTCGCGAAAGGCGTCCAGGTAGGGCTGCGCCGCATCGTCCTCGAGCCAGGCCAGGCTCGGCAGGTAGGCCACGAGCGGGATCTCGGCGTAGTCCGACAGCACTTCGGCCACCGCGCTCACGGCGTCGGCCGAGCCCAGGAAGCCGACCTTCCAGCCGGCGACGGTGACGTCCTCGAGGATCGTGCGCGCCTGCTGCGCCACCGTGTCGGCGTCGAGCGGCTGCTGCTCGAACACGTCGGCGGTGTCGCGCATGACGATGGCGGTGGCGACCGGCAGGGCGTGTGCCCCCATCGCGGCCACGGTGGCGATGTCGGCGGCGAGGCCGCCGGCACCGCTCGGATCGCTGGCGTTGAAGCACATCACGCAGCTCGGCGCCGGCGGCTCGGTGCCGGCGTCGTCGGCGGACGTGGCGGTTGCGGAATCGGGGGTCATGGGCGGCGCACGGGTGAAGGGTGGGGAGCGTGGGGCAAGGGACCAGTCCGGCGGGACCTTCCGCGAGGCACTCAGCAGGCTCGCCCGAACCTCCAGCAAATTCTGAGCAACGATGTGTATGTCCTCACAAATCCTCGATTTTTTCCGGATTCGACTGACTACAATCGACCCTCATTGTAGTGACGAGACCGTGTGAACGTGAGCGAACCGCGCACCTGGATGTGCCTGATCTGCGGCTGGATCTACGACGAGGCCAAGGGCGATCCGGAGCATGGTGTCCCGCCGGGCACGCGCTGGGAGGACGTGCCGATGAACTGGACCTGCCCGGAGTGCGGCGCGCGCAAGGAAGACTTCGAGATGGTCGAGTTCTGATTCCGGCGCCGCGCGGCGACCGACGGATCCAGGAGAACAGCACTTGGAGATGCAGCTTCAGAGCCCCGAGGCCAGGCCGGCTCACGAGTCGGGCGCGCCGGCTGGTGCCAAGGTGCTGGTGATCGACGACAGCAACACGATTCGCCGCAGCGCCGAGATTTTCCTGCGTCAGGGCGGCCACGAGGTGGTGCTGGCCGAGGATGGCTTCGACGCGCTGGCCAAGGTCAACGACTACGACCCCGAACTCGTCTTCTGCGACATCCTGATGCCCAGGCTGGACGGCTACCAGACCTGCGCGATCATCAAGCGCAACGCGCGTTTCGCGCACGTGCCGGTGATCATGCTGTCGTCCAAGGACGGGCTGTTCGACAAGGCGCGCGGACGCATGGTGGGCTCCGAGGAATACCTCACCAAGCCCTTCACGAAGGAGCAACTGCTGCGTGCGGTGGAGGCGTTCCGCCGCCGCGGCGGCTAAAAGCGCGCCGCTTGCGGCCTCCCGACCGGACCCCGTCATGGCCATCCACAAGATCCTGCTCGTCGACGATTCGAAGACGGAGCTCTACCACCTCTGCGAGATCCTGGGCAAGCGCGGCTACGAGGTGCGAACGGCGGAAAACGGCGACGAGGCGATGCGCCGGCTGGCCGAGGACAAGCCCGATCTGATCCTGATGGACGTCGTGATGCCGGGGCAGAACGGCTTCCAGCTCACGCGCACCATCACGCGCGACCCGCGCTTTGCCGACGTGCCCGTGATCATGTGCACGAGCAAGGGGCAGGAGACCGACCGCGTCTGGGGCATGCGCCAGGGCGCGCGCGAGTACATCGTCAAGCCGGTCGACGGCGCCGAACTGCTGGCCAAGATCAAGACCTTCGACTGAAGGCCGATAAGGCAACGATGGCCAACCGCGAAGCGCTGCGCCAACTCCAAAGCCGGCTTGCCGAGCGGCTGCAACTGGCGCGAACCGAGGCGCAGGCGGCGGCCTGGCTGGCCGTCGAGTGCGCCGGTGTCGGGCTGCTGCTGCCGCTGCCGGGCGCCGGCGAGATCTTCGCCGTCGGCACGCTGCTGCCGGTGCCGCACACGCAGGCCTGGTTCGTCGGCGTCGCCAATCTGCGCGGCGGACTGCACGGTGTGGTCGACCTGGCGGCGTTCCTCGGCCTGCGCGCAGCGCAACGGGCCGACGCGGTGCGCGAGAACGCGCGCCTGGTGACGGTGAACCCGGCGTTCGGCGCACATTGCGCGCTGCTGGTCGATCGTCTGGCCGGACTGCGCAGCGCCGGGCAGTTGCACGCCGAGCCCGGTGACGGTGCGCCGCGACCGGGCTTCGCGGCGACGGTCTGGGGCGACGCCGAGGGCCGGCGCTGGCAGGAGATCGACCTGGAGGCGCTGGTGCAGCACGAGCAGTTCCTGGCGATCGCGGCATGACGGGCCAGCGTCCGTCGCCTGGGGGTTATCGATCAGCAAGGCGGCCCGCAGCCGTCCGCCGGGGCATGCCCGGGCTTGAACCGACGAGGTCGAAATGAGCATCCTGGACAGGATCAAGGGCAACGCTTCCGAGCGGCAGACATCGGCGTCCGAGTCGCGCGCGCCGTTCGACGAACTGGCCGCACCCGCCAACCCGATGGAAGCCACGGTGCGCCTGCGCCACGCCGATGGCCCGTCGACGATGGCGCCGGCCGAGGGCGAGCCGTCGATCATTTCCGAGGCCGCGCCTTCGGAGCTGGCCGCCGAGTATGGCGGGGCTCAACTGAGCGCCGAGCACATGGGCAGCGGGGCGTTCGCCAGCGGCCTGCCGCTCATCGGGGATTGGCCGCTGGCGCGCCAGCAGCGCGCGCTCGTCGTCGCCTTTGCCGTCGGCCTGCTGCTGCTGCTGGTGGCCACGGCGCTGGCGCTGATCTCGTCCAATCGCAGCGCGGCGCAGGTGGGTGCCGCCGGGCAGGCCCAGACGCAGTCGCAGCGGCTGGCCAAGTCGGTGTCGCAGGCGCTGGCCGGCAACGCCGCGGCCTTCGCCGAAGTCAAGGACAGCGCCGAGATCCTGACGCGCAACGTGCGCTCGCTCAAGACCGGCGAGGGCGACGTCGCCGCGGCGCCGGGCAGCCTGCAGGGCCGCATCGACTCGCTGCTGCCGCTGGTCGACCGTGCCGACAAGGCCGCCGGCGTGGTGCTCGGCCAGCAGAAGGCGCTGACCCAGGTCGGCCAGTCGCTGCGTGCCATCAACCGCGACAGCGCCGACCTGCTCGACACGGCCGAGGCCGTGAGCGCGCTCAAGCTGCAAGGCGGCGCCTCGGCCGGCGAACTGTCGGCGGTCGGCCAGCTGGTGATGCTGACGCAGCGCATCGGCAAGAGCGCCAACGAGTTCCTCACCACCGAGGGCATGAGCGCCGAGGCCGTGTTCCTGCTCGGCAAGGATCTGGACAGCTTCCGCGACATCACCCAGGGCGTGGTCAACGGCAGCGCCGAGCTGCGCCTGCCCGGCACGCGCGACCCGCAGGTGCGCGAGCGGCTGCAGCAGTTGCTCAAGCAGTACGAGCAGGTGCGCGGCGACGCCGGCGCCATCCTCGGCAACCTGAAGGGACTGGTCGCCGCGCGCGAGGCGCAGACCGTCATCGTCGGCGACAGCGAGCCGCTGCGCCGCGGTCTCGACGAACTGCAGCAGGGCCTGGCGGGAGCGTCGGGCTTCGGCGGCACCCGCCTGGTTGCCGCGCTGCTCGGCGCGCTGCTGCTGGTCGCCGCGGGCGCCGGTCTGCTGCGCCTGTTCGTCGTCGACCAGACCGGCCGCTCCAGCACGGCCGAGGCGCAGCGCGTCGAAGCCGAACGTCAGGAGCACGAAGCGCGGCGCGTCAACGACGCCAACCAGGCCGCCATCCTGCGTCTGATGAACGAGCTGCAGACGGTGGCCGAGGGCGACCTCACGCAGCAGGCCACCGTGACCGAGGACATTACCGGTGCCATCGCCGACTCGGTGAACTACACGGTGGAGGAACTGCGCACGCTGGTGTCGCAGGTGCAGGCGACGGTGGTGCACGTCAACGACACCACGCAGCAGGTCGAGCAGACCTCGACCGAGCTGCTGGCGGCGTCGACCGAGCAGTTGCGCGAGATCCGCGAAACCGGCGAGTCGGTGCTGCAGATGGCCGGCCGCATCAACGACGTCTCGTCGCAGGCCACCGAGAGCGCCAAGGTGGCGCGCCAGTCGCTGCGCGCCTCCGAGTCGGGCCTGCACGCGGTGCAGGATTCGATCGGCGGCATGAACGCCATCCGCGACCAGATCCAGGAGACCTCCAAGCGCATCAAGCGCCTGGGCGAGAGCTCGCAGGAGATCGGCGAGATCACCGAGCTGATCTCCGACATCACCGAGCAGACCAACGTGCTGGCGCTGAATGCCGCCATCCAGGCCGCCAGCGCCGGCGAGGCCGGCCGCGGGTTCAGCGTCGTGGCCGAGGAGGTGCAGCGCCTGGCCGAACGCTCGGGCGACGCGACGCGGCAGATCGCGGCCATCGTGCGCACGATCCAGACCGACACCCAGGACGCCGTCGGCGCGATGGAGCGCAGCACCCAGGGCGTGGTCGAGGGGGCACGGCTGTCCGACGCCGCCGGCGCCGCGCTGGGCGACATCGACCGCGTCACGCGCGAGCTCTCCGAGCTGATCGCGCGCATCTCCCAGGAGGCCGCGCGCGAGGCCGATTCGGCCAACGTGGTGGCGGCCAACATCCAGCACATCTTCGCCGTCACCGAGCAGACCTCGGAGGGCACGCGCTCGACGGCGCAGATGGTGCGCGAGCTCTCGCGCACGGCCGAGGAATTGCGGGCCTCGGTCTCGCGATTCAAGATCGCCTGACGCGGTGGCCCTGCAGGACGCACTCCCCATGGACAGCCCCGAGATCCGGGCCGGCGACGACCTCAGTGCCCTGGCCTGGGTGCACGGCGAGCTGCGCCGCTCGCTCGAGGCGGCGCACAAGGCGCTGCGCCGCTACCTGAAGGAGGCCGAGGCCGCCCGCGGCTCCGACCTCGACGCCGTCGATCCGGCCGTGCTGCGCACCGCGCGCACCCACCTGCACCAGGGCGTGGGCGCGCTCGAGCTGGTGGGCCTGCCGGCGCCGGCCGACGTGCTGCGGGCCAGCGAATCGGCGGTGCAGCGCATGGCCGCGCGGCCGGCGCTGCTCGACGCCGCGGCGGTGGACACGGTGGAACGCGCGTCCTTCGCGCTGCTCGACTTCCTGGGCCGCCGGCTAGCCGGCAAGCCGGTCTCGCCGCTGATGCTGTTTCCGCAGTACCGCGCGGTGCAGCAGCTGGCGGGGGCCGATCGCATCCATCCGGCCGACCTCTGGAAGCCCGACTGGCAATGGCGCGCGCTGCCGCCCGACCCCGCGGCCCGGCCGCGCCCCGCTGACGACGCCGCGCGCGGCGAGATGGAGACGCTGGCGCTGGCCCTGATGCGCGAACCCGGGCGCGCCGCGCTGGCGCGCATGAGCGAGCTCTGCGCGAGTCTGGGCGCCGGGGCGCGCGACGCTGCCGCGCCGGCGCCGCACCAGGCCACGTTCTGGCAGCTCGGGGCGGCCGTGTTCGAGGCCCAGGCCGAGGGCCTGCTGGCGTCCGACGTGCACGTCAAGCGCGTCGCCTCGCGCCTGA
>JAGWTJ010000151.1 GCA_028869005.1 Burkholderiales bacterium
CGCAGCAAGAGCTGGGACGAGTTCAGCCGCGACGGCGCGCCGCCGCTGGCCGTCGTGATCACGGTCTGCGACAGCGCAGCGGCCGAGCCGTGCCCCGTGTTCTTCGGCAGCACTGGTCGCGAGCCGGTCAGGGTCCACTGGGGCTACCCCGATCCGTCGAACGCCGAAGGCGGCGACGACGGCAAGCGCCGCGCCTTCGAACTGACGCGCCAGGCCATCGGCTATCGCATGCTGCAACTGCTCGCGCTGCCGCTGGAAACGATGGACCGCGCTGCACTGCAGGCGGCGCTCGTCCAGATCGGCCGGAGCTGACGTGAGCATCACCACCTTGCCTGCTCGCGCCGTACCTCCGGCGCCGATGAGCGTCTTCGAACGCTACCTCACCGTCTGGGTGTTCCTATGCATCGTCGTCGGCATCGCCCTGGGTCAAATGCTGGCGGGGCCGTTCCAGGCCATCGGTCGCATGGAAGTCGCCAAGGTGAATCTGCCGGTCGGCCTGCTGATCTGGGTGATGATCATCCCGATGCTGCTGAAGATCGACTTCGGCGCGCTGCACCAGGTCAAGCAACATTGGCGCGGCATCGGCGTCACGCTGTTCGTCAACTGGGCGGTCAAGCCGTTCGCGATGGCGCTGCTGGGCTGGATCTTCATCCGCCAGGTCTTCGCGCCCCACTTGCCGGCGGCGCAGCTCGACAGCTACATCGCCGGCCTGATCCTGCTGGCCGCCGCGCCCTGCACGGCGATGGTGTTCGTCTGGAGCCGGCTGACCAACGGCCACCCGCTCTTCACGTTGAGCCAGGTGGCGCTGAACGACACCATCATGGTGTTCGCCTTCGCGCCCATCGTCGCGCTGCTGCTCGGCCTGTCGTCCATCACGGTGCCCTGGAGCACGCTGCTGACCTCGGTGATGCTCTACATCGTCATCCCGGTGCTGATCGCGCAGGCCTGGCGCAAGGCGCTGCTGGGCAAGGGCCAGGCGGCGTTCGATGCCGCACTGGCGAAGATCGGTCCGTGGTCGATCGCCGCGCTGCTCACCACGTTGGTGCTGCTGTTCGCCTTCCAGGGCGAAGCCATCCTGAAACAGCCGCTCGTGATCGCGATGCTGGCGGTGCCGATCCTGATCCAGGTGTTCTTCAACTCGGCGCTGGCCTACTGGCTCAACCGAAAGCTCGGCGAGTCGCACAGCGTCGCCTGCCCTTCGGCGCTGATCGGCGCGAGCAACTTCTTCGAGCTGGCGGTGGCGGCGGCGATCAGCTCGTTCGGATTCGACTCAGGAGCGGCGCTGGCCACCGTCGTCGGTGTGCTGATCGAGGTGCCGGTGATGCTGCTGGTGGTACGGGTGGTCAACCGCAGCAAGGGGTGGTATGAGGCAGGCGCCAAGTGTTGAGTCGAACGACTGCTTCGTCCTGAAACGAAGGAAGGCAAGGGGTCGTCGGCAGGTGCCGGTCAGACTTCGAGCTCGCGGATGTGCAGGCGCGACTTGGCCTCGTTCGGCAGCGTCGAGTTCTGGAACCTCTGCAGCGCCTTGGCCGAGCGCGCGCCGAGGTCGGACTGCATCTGGATGCCTTCGCCGGCGAGCGGGACCGGCGCACTGTCGACCAGGCTGGCGTCGGAGGTGAGGGTGCCCAGCGCGGCGTAGGCCGCGGCGAGCGCGTCGTCGTCGGAGCGATCGGGCTCCTCGAACTTCGGCGCGGCCGGCACGTGCTCCAGCACCGCGGACGTGCGGTAGATGTCGGACTCCGCTTCGGGGTCCATGTGCTCGCGGTCGATCACCGCCACCGCCATCTTCGAACGCAGGTTCGCCAGGCCCGCCGGCGTCCAGTTGACGACCAGGCCCTCGAGTTGATCGAGCGCATGCTGCAGCACGTCCAGCGGCACCTTGTGCAGCGCCTTGAGACCTTTCTTGGCCAGCGCGTGCTCGACGAAGACGAGATGGCGCATCGTCTGCCGCGTCTCCGGCAACTCGTTGAGCAGCGCCGCCAGTTCGGCGCGCATCTGCGTCAGCTCTTCCTTCTCCTTGCGCCCCGCGAGTTCGGCGCGGCTGGGCGGCCGGGCGGCCTCCTTCGGCCGCTGCTCGAGCACCAGGCGCACCTCGGCGCCCTCGCGACGCAGCGCGAGGTCGTGCTTGAAGAAGGCCGCGGCGGCCTGGCGCAACGGATGGAGGAGGCGCTGCATCGAACTCATTGGGGTCTGGCAGTCCGGTGGTGATGGCGGCGGCGATGGCGGCGGCGATTCGGACACCTGGTCCACGCTCGCATCGCGGTTCAGTCTAGGTGGCGTCGCGGCCGGCGCGCGCAAGCAGTTGTGACCGATCGCGCGCCGCAGGCGCGCCGCCGCTGCAAGTCGTTACGTGCGATCGCCTTCACGCCTTGCTCACGCCTTGCACGTGCGGTTCTTGCCCGTGCGCTTGGCTTCGTACAGCGCCTCGTCGGCGCGCGCCAGCGTGGCTTCGAGCGTCTCGCCCGTGCGCCACACCGTGACACCGGCCGAGAAGGTGACGAAGACGTCCTCTCCTTCGTGCATGAACAGGCTGGCGCTGAGGTTTCGCTGCAGGCGCGTCAGCGCCTTCTCGGCCGCGTCGAGCCAGGTGTCGGGCATCAGCAGCACGAACTCCTCGCCGCCGAAACGGGCGATGTGGTCGACCGGACGCAGCCGCTCGCGGATCGCGGTGGCCAGTGCGCGCAGCGCCTCGTCGCCCGCGGCATGGCCGAGGCGGTCGTTGAGCTTCTTGAAGTTGTCGATGTCGATGAGGCCGATCGCCAGGCTGCCCGCGCTGGCGCGCTCGCAGCGTGCGGCCTCGGCGGCGAAGGCCTGCTCGAGACCGCGCCGGTTGGCGACCTGCGTGAGGGCGTCGGTGGCCGCCTCGTCGGAGATGCGGCGCAATTCGGCTTCGAGCGCGCGCACGCGCTGCTCGAGGTCGGCGGCGCGAGTCTGTTGCTCGTTCAAGCGCGCCTGCGAGGCACCGACGCCGGAGCGCACGGCGCGGCTGTCGTCGAGCATCGCCTGCACCACGCCGGCCAGACCTTCGACGCTGTCGGCCTGCGCGATGGCCGCGGCGTGGCGCTGCACGGCGTGCTCGAACACGCCGGTGTGCTGGCCGATCTCGTTGACCTCGTTCAGCATGTGCGCCAGCAACTGTTTGAGCGAGTCGCGCGCCGCCGTGCGCTCGCCGCGCAGCCGTTGCTGGTGGCGCCGCGTGTCGCGCAGCGTGTCGGTGGCGGCGCGCAAGGCGCGCACGCTGAGTTCTTCGCCGAGCCGGGCCTCGAGCCCGGCGCACTGGCCGCGTGTCCAGCTGTCGTCCTCGGCGAGTTCGGTCAGGCCTTGCGTGAGCTCGCGGCACAGGCCGGTGAGTTGGTCGACGAGTTGGTGATGGTGTCCGAACCAGCGTTGCGCTTCGAGACAGACCTGGTCCAGTTCGACCGCGAGCGCCGCGTCGGCGCCGACCGACGCCACGCGCTCGGCCAGCGCGGCCAGTCGGCTGGCGAGGCCGGCGGCCCGTGCATCGCTGGCCGGCAACGCGCAGTCCAGCGTGCCGGCCAGTGACGCGATGGCGCGCCGCGACTGCGGCTCGCGCACGTCCGACTCAGTCGATGCAGCCGATGCAGCCGATGCGGCCGATGCGGCCGGTGCGGCCGCGGCCGGATCGCCATCGCCCGACTCGCCCGGCGCCGCCGTCCCGGTGCGCGCTGCGGCGCGGTCCGGATCCAGCAAGTCGGCCAGTTCGGGCGCGTCGGCGGGTTTGTCGGCCTGCCAGGCCTGCACCAGCGACTGCAGCCGCTGCAACAGGCGCTCGGTGTCATTGCGGCTGCCCTGCAAGACCCGCTGCAGACTGTCCTTGCGGCGTGCCGCCGTCCACTGGCGGCCGGAGCGCTCGAGGTTGGCTGCCAGGCGCTCGATCAGCGCAGCCCAGGCCTGCCCCTGCGCCCGCGGCTCGCCCGCCGCAGGCGCCGCCTTGCCGGGCGCCGAGGCAGCCGCGGGCGGCGGCGCGGTGCCCGCCTCCAGCGCCCAGGCGCCTGCATAGTTCTCCGGCGTCGGCTCCTGGCCGGTCTGCGCCAGACGCCGCAGCGCCGCCTTGGCGAGCAGCGTGGAACTCGCCGCACGTGAATCGACCGTGTCCACAACTGCCACCGGATCGTCCCCTCAGAAGAAGCGCAGCGCACGCCCGCCGGCAGCCGCCGGGGACCCGGCGGGCGCGTCGTCGTCGCCCGCATGGCGGATCCACGGCGCCTTGCGCGGCAGCACGGTCTGCTCGAGCCAGCGTTGCAGTTCGTCGGGGGGCACCGCGCGGCTGAACAGGAAGCCCTGCATCACGCCGCAGCCCAGGCGGTGCAGCACTTCCATCTGGCGCAGCGTCTCCACGCCCTCGGCCACCACGCGCAGGCCGAGCGAGCGCGCCAGCGCGATGACCGCCGTCACCACCGCCGAGCTCTGCGGCGTGATGCCCAGTTCGCGCACGAAACTGCGGTCGATCTTGAGCTCGGAGATCGGCAGCGTGGTCAGATAGGCCAGGCTCGAATAGCCGGTGCCGAAGTCGTCGATCGAGATCTCGACGCCGATCTCGTTGAGCCGGTGCAGCGCGGGGATGACGTTCTGCAGCTCCTTCATCAGGTTGTCTTCGGTGATCTCGAGCTGGATCACGCGGTGCGGCACGTTGACCGCCGTCACGCACTGATGGATGTGCTCGACCAGGTCGCTGCGTTCAAACAGGCGGCTCGGCAGGTTGACCGCGACCGAGTCGTCGAAGGCAAAGGCCTGCTGCCAGTCTCGGGCCTGACGCGCCGCCTCGCGCAGCGCCCACTCCGACAAGGGCACGATGAGGCCGGTGTCCTCGGCCAGCGGGATGAACTCGCCCGGCGGCACCAGCCTGCCGTCGCGCTGCCAGCGCATCAGCGCTTCGGCTCCCACCATGCGCGCGCCGCGCACGTCGACCTTGGGCTGGTAGTGCAGCACCAGTTCGTCGCGCTCGATGGCCTTATGCAGCGCGGTCTCGAGCTCGAGCCGCTCGCGACCGCGGCCGGCGAGCTGCGGGCTGTAGATGGCGGCGGCGTTCTTGCCCTGCGACTTCGCCGAGTACATCGCGACGTCGGAGTTGCGCAGCAGGTCGACCACGGTGGCGCCGTCGCGCGGATACATCGCCACGCCGATGCTGGCACTGACGAAGCACTCCTGGCCGCCGACGAAGATCGGCTCGCGCAGCACGTCGAGCACGCGCTGCGCGACGCGGTCGGCGTCGGCGTCGGCGCTCACCTCGGGCAGCAGGGCGACGAACTCGTCGCCGCCCAGACGCCCCACCGCCTCGAGCGCACGGTGCGAGCGCATGCCGGCGCTCTCGATGGCGCCTTCCATGACCTGGTCGCTGTGGCGCACGCAGGCGCGCAGCCGCCGTCCGACCTCGACCAGCAGCTCGTCACCGGCGCCATGCCCGAGCGTGTCGTTGATGATCTTGAAGCGGTCCAGGTCGATGAGCAGCAGCGCGAACTGGTGCGACATGCGCCGCGCCTGCTCGAGCGCGCGCTCGGCACGCCACAGCAGCTGGCGGCGATTGGGCAGGCCGGTCAGCGCGTCGAAGTTGGCCAGGTGGCGGATCTTGTCCTCGGCCTGGCGGCGATCGGTCACGTCCTGGACGATGCCGGTGAAGCCCGCGCTCTGGCCGTGCTCGTCGAAGTCGGGTTCGGCCTCGATGTGGATGATGCGCTGGCGGCCGTCGAGCAGCACGATCGGCGCGTCGGAGGCAAGCACCGTGCTGCCACGCAGCGCGTCGTGCAGCTGCCGCATCAGGGCGCGCCGTTCGTCGTGCGGCACCATGCGCAGCAGCGCGCGCAGGCCCAGACGCTCGTGCGGTCCGAAGCCGAACACGCGCAACGCCTCGGACGACATCAGCAGCCCGGAGCGTTCGCCGCGTTCACCGTGCCGCCAGTCGAAGCTGCCCATGCGCGCCAGGTCTTGCGCGCGCGCCAGCTTGGCCTTGCTGCGCTCGAGTTCGAGCCGCGTGCGCGAGGCGCGCAGCAGGTAGTGCAGCCGCCCTGCCAGCAGGCTCCACTGCGTGGTCTTGACGAAGAAGTCGGTGGCTCCGGCCTGATAGGCGCGCGTGATCGACTCGTCGTCGTCCAGCCCGGTGAGCATCAGCACCGGCACATTCTCGAAGCCGGCCACGGCGCGGATCGCGCGGCAAGTCGCGAAGCCGTCGAGCCCAGGCATGATGGCGTCGAGCACGATCACGTCGGGCGCCTGGGCGCGCAGCAGTTCGAGTGCGCGTGCGCCGTTGCCGGCTTCGGTCAGCCTGAAGCCGCGCTCGCGCAGCGCAATGCCGGTCAGCAGCAGGTTCACCTCGTCGTCGTCGACGAGCAGCACCTGCGGCTCCGCCGGCAGCGTATCGAAGGCGTCGGTGGTCGCTTGCGTCATCGACGGCGTGCTCAAGGATGCAGCATAGCCCGGACCGCCGCCAGCGCGGCCTCGCCCTCGGCGATCAGGCGTTCGATGTCGTGGCGTTGTGCGGGCGCGCTGTGGCTGCGCAGGCGCTGCTCCAGCTCGCTGCAGGCGGCCGCGAGACGCAGCGCGCCGACGCTCGCCGACGAGCTCTTCAGCGTGTGTGCGATGTCGGCGACCGCGATCGCGTCGCCCGGGTCGGGCTGCGCGGCGAGCTCGCCGAGCATGCGCACGAGCGAGGCCTCGAACGCCGTGAGCACGCGCACGACCACGCCGTTGCGCCCTTCGGGGTCGAGCAGACGCAGTCGCTCGAGCGCGGTCGCATCGAGCGGGACGGGCGCAGACGGTGCAGGCGGCAGCGAAGGCATGATCACGACGAGGCGACGTCGGCGCGGGTCGGCGCGGGGTGTTCGAGGTCGGGCATGACAGTTTGGCCGCGACGTTCACGGCGACGGCATGGCGTGGGGTTTCGGCGTCGCGTCGGCCAACTTGAGCCGCTGCCGGCCGGCCGGTG
This sequence comes from Burkholderiales bacterium, assembly GCA_028869005.1. GTDB lineage: Bacteria > Pseudomonadota > Gammaproteobacteria > Burkholderiales > Burkholderiaceae_C > Rubrivivax. The sequence continues at coordinate 6,941 of JAGWTJ010000151.1, forward strand.
CAGGAGGCGCTCCCTACAATCGTCCGCCATGTCCGAGTCGCAGTGGCTCTTCGTCGTGCTGGCCTTCGTGGCCGCCGCCGCCGCCGCATACGTGCTCGGCAAATGGCGCGAGCGCTCGCGCGACGAAGACGCGTTGCAGCGCGCCGCGGCTGAGGTCGCCGCCTGGCGACTGCTGCAGCAGGGCGCCGTCTGGCAGGCCGATGCCACGCGTGCGTTGACGTCGTGGCAGGCGCCGCCCGGCGAAGCGAGGCCACCGCCCGATGGCGCGATGCTGGCTGCCGTGCTGGCGTCCGAGCGGCCGTTCCGCGATCTGCGCCTGCCTGCGATCGACGGCAGCGCACCGGCGTGGCAGATCGACGGCGAACCGCTGCGTGATGGGCGCGGCAGGTGCGTCGGCTTCCGTGGCTGTGCGCGCCCGGCGCGGGAGGGCCGGGACGATTCACCGGCGCGCGACGTGCTCGTCGATGTGGTCGCGGCATGGCCCGGTCCGGCACTGCTGGCAGCAGGCCGCGCCGGCCACAGGCAGGTGCTGCAATTCAACGACGCCGCACGCGCGCATTGGCCGCGCCTGCTGCCGGGCGCGGACTTCGAGCCGCTGGCGGCATCGCTGCCGGCGCGCGTCGCGCACTCGCTTGCCGCCGACGCGCGCGTCACCGACCACCGCGCCGCGGCGGCCGACGGCGCCGAGGGCTGGCACGTCTCGCACTTCGCGTTCGGAAGCGGCCGCGAGGGGCTGCTGCTGGCGCGCGTGGCGCCGGCCGCCGGCCCCGAAGCCGACGGCTTCGGCCCCACGCTGTCGCACGACCTGCGTGCACCGATCCGCGTCGTCGAAGGTTTCACGCGCATCGTCAAGGAGGACTACGGGCGCCAGCTCGACCGCGTCGCCAACGACCATCTCGATCGCGTGCTCGGCGCCGCCGCGCGCATGAACCTGATGATCGACGCCCTGCTGGCGCTGGCGCGCGTGTCGTCGCAGCCGCTGGTGCGCCAGCCGGTCAACCTGTCGCAGCTTGCCGCCTTCGTCGTCGACGACCTGCGCCGCAGCACGCCCGAGCGCGAGGTCGACGTCGACATCGCACCCGGCCTCACCGCGCAGGGTGACCCGACGCTGCTGCGCATGGTGCTCGAGAACCTGCTCGGCAACGCCTGGAAGTACACCGCCCGCGTGCCGCACGCCCGCATTGCGCTGCAGCGCGTCGAACAGGACGGCCGCGCCGGTTTCCAGGTGAGCGACAACGGCGCCGGCTTCGACATGCGCGCCGCCGACCGTCTGTTCGGCCTGTTCCAGCGTCTGCACAGCCAGGCCGACTTTCCCGGCCATGGCGTGGGCCTGGCCTCGGTGCGGCGCATCGTGCGCCGCCACGGCGGCGAGATCTGGGCCCGCGGCGAACTGGGCCGCGGCGCGACCTTCGGCTTCACGTTGGCCTGATCAAGGCGCGCTGCGCGCCAGTTCTTCCACCGCGGCAAGCAGCCGCTCGGCCTGCGCCGCGACGGCGATGCCCTGCTCGTCGGCCATCTGCCGCAGCCGCTGCAGTGCCGCGCCGCGCGACAACGCGTGCCGGTGCATCAGCACGCCGACGGCGAGCGGCAGCGCATCGGCGGTCGGGTCCGGCGCCGCCGGAGTGTCGGGCACAGCAGGCACGGCGGGCGCCGGCAGCCCTTCGG
>JAGWTJ010000433.1 GCA_028869005.1 Burkholderiales bacterium
CCGCGCTGTGCCGACGCCAGTTCGCGCTTGCCGGTGATGACGTTGCCTTCGATCACGGCGTCGTCGGCCTTCTCGATCCACAGTCCGAACAGGTTGTGCACCAGGAAATTGCGGCGCACCGTGGCCCGATGCGCGCCGGGCTGCAGGTAGATGCCGGCGTTCTGTGCGCCCAGGTCGACGCCGCTGTCGCGAACGATCAGCCCCTCGATCGTCACGTCGGGCGAGGTGACGCGGATCACGTCGCCGCGCTCGCCGCCGTCTAGCGTCGGGCGATCGATCCCCTCGAGCGTGAGCGGCTTGTCGATGCGCAGATGCGCCTCGTAGTGTCCGCGCTCGATCTCGATGGTGTCGCCGGCGGCCGCGCGCTCGACCGCCGCGGCGATCGACTCACCCGGGCGAACGCGCCAGGTGTGCGCTGCGGCCGCCGCCACCACGAACGCGAGCATGAGCGCCGCGGCGCGGGTCGGAATCGAACGCCACGCGGGCATCGGTCAGTGCAGCCAGCGCAACGCGGGCAGGTTGGCAAGGAATCGCAGCACGCCGGTGGCATGCAGCACGGTGAACAGGATCGCGCCGATCAGCACGTTCTTGGTCGCGACATACGCCATCATGTCGGGCAGCGTCGACGGCCGGAAGTGGCGCTGCCACCATGGGCCGTCCTTGATCCACGGCCGATACACCTGCCGGCACGCGACCTCGTACACGCTCCAGCCGATCCACCACGCCGCAACCATCGCCGGACCGACGCGGCCGGTGCCGGCAAGGAGCCACGCGACGGTGACGACCACCGCGAGCCCGATCTCGGCAGCGCGCAGTGCGCCCGTCCTGCGGCCGAACCCCGGGCCCCACGGCAGCAGGTGGAACTTCAGTTCCTCCCACAGCCAGCGCGGCAGCGCGAGCGCCGGGTCGGCCACGCGCGGCAGCGCTCGCTCCGGGGCTGCCTGCGACGCCACCGCTTTTCGCTGCGGCCGCACGGGGGGCTTTGCGTCCGCGGCAGCGATCGGGATGAAGTAGCCGTCACCGCCGATCGCCGTCATCGGCACGCCGGCCTTCGTGCGGCGGATGCGCTCCTGGCCCAGCGGCGGGCAGACATGGTCGTCGTAGTAGAGCACCTGGCAGTCCAGGCACAGCATGCATTCGCGCTGGTCGATGCGGCCCGCGTCGTCGATCGCGAGCGAGGTGCAGTCGCGCTGGCACGCGTGGCACCAGTCGCACTCGGACTTGCGCTTGAGCGCGCGAAAGCGGAAGGTCGACGGGATCGCGAGCCCCGCGCCGAGCGGGCACAGGTACTTGCAAAACGGCCGCTCGGTAAACATCGCCAGCACGAACAGCAGCACCCAGTAGACGACGAACGGCCAGGCGCGGTTCCAGAATCCGCCGACGAGGAAGGTCGACTTGAACGGCTCGACCTCGGCCAGGCGCTCGGCAGTTCCGATCGAGTAGAACGACACCGCGACCAGCCCGACGAAGATCGCGTACTTGATCCATTTGAGCCGGTCGTGCCAGACCATCGGCAGTGCGAACTGCCAGCGCCTCAATCCGATCGCGCCCGCGGCCCGAAACGCCAGCTCCGACATCGACCCGTAGGGGCAAAGCCAGCCGCAGAAAAGCCCCCGCCCCCAGACAAGCAGCGTCGCGATCGTGA
>JAGWTJ010000007.1 GCA_028869005.1 Burkholderiales bacterium
GGAGCTTCGAGAATGACCGAACCCGTGTCCCATGCCCTGAACGGCACGATTGCCGTCGTCACCGTCGACAGTCCGCCGGTGAACACCCTGGCGCGCGAGGTGCGTGCCGGCCTGAAGAAGAGCTTCGAGGCACTGCGCGGCGACCCTGCGGTGCAGGCCATCGTGCTGGCCTGCGCCGGTCGCACCTTCCTGTCCGGCGGCGACATGCGCGAGTTCGAAACCGGCGTCCTCGAGCCCGGCTATCACGAGGTGCTGCGCCTGATCGAGGACAGCGCCGTGCCGGTGGTGGCCGCGCTGTACGGTTCGGTGATGGGCGGCGGGCTCGAAACCGCGATCGCCTGCCACTACCGCATCGCGCAGGGCAGCACCCGGCTCGGCCTGCCCGAGATCACGCTGGGCATCATTCCCGGCGCCGGTGGCACGCAGCGCATGCCGCGCCTGATCGGTCTCGAGCGCACGCTCGACATGGCGCTGTCGGGCAAGCCGCTCACCGCGGCCGACGCGCGCGCGATCGGGCTGGTCGACAGGACGGTCGATGCCGACGTGACCGCCGCCGCCGTGACCTGGGCGCGTGAACTGGTCGCCGCCGGCAAGGGGCCGCGGCGCACGCGCGAGATGACGGTGGCCGGTGTGGCCGATGCCGGCGATGCGGCACGCATCGTCGCCGAGCGCCGCGCCGCCGCGGCCAGGTCGTTCAAGAACCGCGACGCCTACAACGTGCTGCTCGACGCCGTGCAGGCCGCCGCCGAGCTGCCGTTCGATCAGGGCATCGCACGCGAGCGCGAACTGTCCAATCGCGTCGAGCGCGCGGTCGAGGGGCGCGCCTACCGGCACCTGTTCTTCGCCGAGCGCGAGCTGCGCAGGATCCCCGGGCTGCCGGCCGGCGTCGCGTCGCGCCGGGTCGCGCGTGTGGGCATCGTCGGTGCCGGCACCATGGGCGGCGGCATCGCGATGTGTTTTGCCAACGCCGGCATCCCGGTGACGCTGGTCGATGCGAAGCCGGAAGCGCTGGAGCGCGGGCGCGCGACGATGCGCAAGAACTACGAGCGCTCGGTGGCGCGCGGCAGCCTCGACGCGCCGACCATGGAGCGGCGCCTGGCGCTGATCGCGACGACGCTGGACTACGCCGCTTTGGGCGATGCCGACCTGATCGTCGAAGCGGCTTTCGAGAGCATGGCGCTGAAGAAGGACATCTTCGCGCGCCTCGATGCGGTGGCGCGTCCCGGCGCGATCCTCGCCACCAACACCTCGACGCTGGACATCGACGAGATCGCCGCCGTGACGCAACGGCCGCAGGACGTGATCGGGCTGCACTTCTTCAGCCCGGCCAACGTCATGCGGCTGCTCGAGATCGTGCAGTGCGCCAAGACCGCGCCCGAGGTCGTGATGACCGCGCTCGACGTCGCCAGGACGATCAAGAAGGTCGGCGTCGTCGCCAAAGTCTGCTACGGCTTCATCGGCAACCGCATGATGGATCCGTACGGCCGCGAGGCCGAGCGCTGCGTGCTCGAAGGTGCCACGCCGGCCGAGGTCGACGGCGCGCTCGAGGACTTCGGCATGGCGATGGGCATCCTGGCCGTGTACGACATGGCCGGCATCGACATCGGCCACCTGACCCGCGTCGAACGGGCCCACCTGCTGCCGGCCGATCCGACCTTCTACCGCGCCACCGCGCTGCTCGTCGAGCGCGGCTGGCTCGGCCAGAAGAGCGGACGCGGCTACTACCGCTACGACGGCCCCGAGCGCCGGCGCACGCCCGACCCCGAGGCGATCGCGATGTTCGCCGCCGAGGCCGCGCGTCTCGGCGTGCCGCAGCGCAGGCCCGCGGCGCAGGAGATCCGCGAGCGCTGCCTGGTCGCGCTGATCAACGAGGGCGCGCGCATCCTGGAGGAGGGCGTCGCGATCCGCGCCTCCGACATCGACATCGTCTATACCGCCGGCTACGGTTTTCCGAGCTACCGCGGCGGCCCGATGTTCTATGCCGACACGGTCGGGCTGCAGGTCATCCTGGACAAGATCCTCGAGTTCCAGAAGGTGCTCGACCCGCAGTACTGGCAACCCGCGCCGCTGCTCGAGAAGCTGGCCCGCGAAGGTTCGAGCTTCGCGCGCTGGCAAGCCGAGTCATCCGCAACTTCCGATAGGGCATGAGCTCATGAGCAACGCATTCATTCCCTACGGCGCGTACTGGAGCACGCCGTTCGCCAAGTGGCAGGGCGCCCTGGCCAACCTGAACAGCATCCGCCTGGCGGCCGAAGTCGGTCGTCGTTTCCTGGATGCCAGGCCGATGGCGCGCGAGCGCATCGACCTGGGCATCCTGGGCATCACCAACCCGCAGCCGGGCAGCTTCTACGGCCTGCCGTGGCTCACGGGCATGCTGGGGCTGGCGAGCGTCCCCGGTCCGACCGTGCAGCAGGCCTGCGCCACCAGCGCGCGCGCGCTGCAGATGGCGGCGGCCGAGATCGCGCTCGGCAGCGCCGCCTGCGCGCTCGTGGTCTGCGCCGACCGCATGTCCAACGGCCCGATCGTCTACTACCCCGACGCGACGGCGCCGGGCGGACGCGGCATCACCGAGGCGTGGACGCTGGACAACTTCGCCCACGATCCCTTCGCCCGCAACGCGATGATCGACACCGCGGAGAACGCCTCGGCGCGCCTGGGCATCAGCAGCGCCGAACTCGACGCGGTGACGCTGGCCCGCTACGCCCAGTACCAGGCGGCGCTGGCCGACGAGCGTGCCTTCCAGCGTCGCTACATGGTCGAGGCGCCGCTATCCGACTCGGGGTTCCGCAAGTCGAGCGGCGCGCTCGCGGCCGACGAGGGCATCTTCCCGACCACGGCCGAGGGCCTGGCCAAGCTCAAGCCGGTCAAGCCCGGCGGCACGCACAGCTTCGGCACGCAGACCCATCCGGCCGACGGCAACGCCGGCATGATCGTGACCACGCGCGAGCAGGCGCGAGCGCTGTCGGCCGACACGGCGATCGAGATCGAACTGCTCGGCTTCGGCCAGGCGCGGGTCGAAAAGGGCTACATGCCGCTGGCGCCGGTGCCGGCCGCGCAGGCGGCGCTGCAGCAGGCCGGCCTGTCGATCGGCCAGGTCGATGCCGTCAAGACGCACAACCCGTTCGCCGCCAACGACATCGCGTTCGCGCGCCAGACGGGCTTTGCGCTGGCGCGGATGAACAACTACGGCTGCTCGTTGATCTGGGGCCACCCGCAGGGGCCCACGGGGCTGCGCTCGACGATCGAGCTGATCGAGGAACTGGTGCTGCGCGGCGGCGGCGTCGGCCTGTTCACGGGCTGCGCCGCGGGCGACTCGGGGATGGCGCTGGTGCTGCGTGTGTCCGGCGCTCGCGGCTGATGGGCTGATCGACGCGCTGCGACTACGCCTCGCTGGCAAAGGCCAGCACATGGCCGTCGGGGTCCAGGGCGTAGGCCGCGGTGTGACCCCAACTGCGCGGGGCTAGCGGCGACAGTTCGCGGCCACCGGCGTCGAGCGCGCGCTGATGATGCACGTCGGGCCGCTCGACGATCAGGTACAGCTCGGCACGCGCGATGCCGCGCGCCAGCGCCGGGTCCGGCAGCGCGCTGCCCAGCAGCGACTTGATCGCGCTCTCGGGCATGAGCCCGAGGACGGCGCCGCCCGGCAGCGCGAACTCGGTCATGCCCGGCACGTGCATACGCGCTTCGATGCCGAGCACGGCTTCGTAGAACTCCCGGCTGCGCTCCTGGTCCTCGACGTAGAGGATGAAGTGGCTCGCCATGCCGCTCAGGCCGGCTGCGGCAGGCTGTGCCACCAGATGCGAGCCACCGCGCAGCGGCTGGCGCCGAAGGTCGCTTGCAGGACGCCATCGAGCACCATGCGCGGCAGAGGATCGCCCGGTTGGCGCGCCACCAGGCTGGTGCCGGTGGATCGTGCCCAGATCCGGAACAGTTCCTCCGAGGCGACCTGATAGGTGGTGCGCCAGTGCGCGACGCCCGATGCCGGCGCCGTCGCCAGGATCTCGAAGGCGACCTCGATGTCCTGCTGGAGTTGCACGCGCTTCCAGTACTCGACGAGCTGCTCGGCTCCGCGCTGAACCTGGAACGGCGTGTTGTGGTACTCGCCGCTGGATTCGAACAGCGCCGCGAACAGGGCCGGCTCGCGTTGCTCCCATGCGGCCTTGTAGCCGCGCATGAAATCTTCGATGTTCACTGTGACCTCGCACGTTCGATGCGTGGGAATGGCCGATCGCTTGCGTCGGCGATCGGGCGCCGCCACGCTATGGATGTTCCGGAAGTGGTGCAAGTGATTCGTCGCGGCGGGGCGATGCTTCCCGGGTGAATCTAGCACCACGTGCGCCGGTGCGGCGGCGCCCCTTCGAAGCGCGCGCTACATTGACGCGGACACGCCGGCCCGGCCCGCTGCCGCGGCCGGCCTCCGGACCGACCACACGAGCGATGGCCCAGGTGCAAGCCGAGAGCGTCTTCATCTCCTACCGCCGCGACTGCCGCCGAATCGGGCCAGAGGCTGCTCGGCAGCTGGCAGGCCGAGGTGCGCTACGACTGGGGCGATCGACACGCCGAGCGCATCGTGCTCGGGCGCCATGCCGGGGAGTTCACCGGCACGGTCACGTTCCTCGGCTTCGCACGACCGATGGAGAAGCTGCGCCTCGACGGCGGCAACCTTCACTTCGAGGCGCGCAGCCAGGAGTCGATGAACGGCGAGACGCGCGAAGCGGTGCGCGCCTACGCCGCCGAACTGCGCGGCCAGGCGCCCGGCAAAGTGCTCGCCTTTCGCATGCAGACGCGTGGCGGCTTCGGCAGCCATGCTCCGATCGAGTTCGCCGCGCGCCGCGTCGACGCCTCCGTGGCGGCGGGTGCGGCCAGTGAGGCCAGTGCGGCCGGCGCGACGGCCGGCGACTAAGGAACTCCCGGCCGCGGCGCCGACTCAGTCCCGGATGGCGACGGAATTCGGTTGCGACGGCGCTGCGTTGCCGACGCGCGAGGACTGGCATTGAACTCATGGACTGACCTGACCTGGTCGGCCGCTGTCGTGGTCGGCGCGGTGCTCGTCGCACTGATCGCGCATCGCGTCTCGTTCGGGCTTCTTGATCGCATCACCCGGCGCACGAGCGCGAGCTGGGACGGATCGGCGGTGCGGCATACGCGCGGGCCGGCGGCACTCGCGCTGGCGCTGTTCGCCGTGCTGTTCGTCATGCCCGGTGCTCCGATGGACGAGGCGGTGCGCGATGCGCTGTCGCATGCGATCGCGGTCGGTCTCGTCGCCTGCGTCGCCTGGGCGGTGATCGCGCTGGTCGACGTCATCGAAGACGTGATGCGGGCGAAGTACCGCACCGACGTTGCGGACAATCTCCAGGCGCGGCGCGTGGCGACGCAGACGCAGGTGCTCAGGCGCGTGGTGGTCGTGGTGGTGAGCATCGTTGCGGTGGCCGTCGCGCTGATGACATTCCCGACCATTCGGCAGATCGGCACCAGCCTGCTCGCGTCGGCCGGACTGGCCGGCCTCGTGATCGGCATGGCGATGCGCCCGACGCTGTCCAACCTGCTGGCCGGCGTGCAGATTGCGCTGACGCAGCCGATCCGCCTGCAGGACGCCGTGATCGTCGAAGGCGAGTGGGGCTGGATCGAGGAGATCACCACGACCTACGTCGTGGTCAAGATCTGGGACTGGCGGCGCCTGGTGCTGCCGCTGACCTACTTCGTCGACAAACCGTTCCAGAACTGGACGCGCAACACCGCGATGTTGCTCGGCTCGGTCTACCTGTACCTGGACTATCGCGTGCCGGTCGACGATCTGCGCGCCGAGTTGCGGCGCATCCTCGAGAGCACCGAGCTGTGGCGGGGCGAGGTCTGCGTGCTGCAGGTCAGCGACGCGCGCGAGCAGTGCGTCGAGCTGCGTGCACTGGCCGACGCCAAGGACTCGGGCACGGCGTGGGACCTGCGTTGCCTGATCCGCGAGAAGCTCATCGCCTACCTACAGCGGCAGCACCCCGACGCGCTGCCGCACCGGCGCGTGGAACTCGAGCGCGACGCGCCGGCGGCCGCGCCGATCACGCGCGTGCCGCGGCCGCAGTCCGGCGTCTGATGCCGATCAGGCCGACCGGCACCGCTGTCGCCATGGCGAGCGGGGCGGGATCGGCAACTTCGATGAGCGAGACGCACAACGGCGGGCCGCGGCTGGTCAGGAGCGCGCATCGCCCTTGTGTGCCCTGCATCAAACGCGGCGCTCCTCCTGCCGAGCAAAATCGCGCGCCGCATTTCGATGCGGCCCCCGGGGAAACCCCAAGCATGCGAAAGGAAGCGCGCTCATGTCCGAGACCTCCCACCACACGGCGCTGCGGCGCGATGCGCTCGGCGTCGCCGGCATCGTCTTCCTGGTGCTGGCGGCGGTGGCGCCGCTCACCGGCATCGTCGTCGTCGCCGGGCTGGCCATCGCTTTGGGCAACGGCGGCGGCACGCCGATGTCGTTCTTCATCGTCGCCGTCATCCTGCTGCTGTTCGCGCTCGGCTACGCGCAGATGTCCAAGCAGCTCGTCAGCGCCGGCGGCTTCTACGCCTTCGTCGTCAAGGGCCTCGGGCGGCGTGGCGGCCTGGTGGCGGGGCTGATCGCGACGCTCGGCTACAACTTCTTCGTCGTCGGCACGATCGGCACCAGCGGCTTCTTCATGCAGACCATCATCGCCCAGCTGACGGGGTTCGACCTGCACTGGTACGCATGGGGCCTGCTGTCGATCGTCGTGTGCTACTGGATGGCACGCACCGGCATCGACTTCAGCTCCAAGGTGCTGGGCGTGTCGCTCGTGCTCGAGGTGGCGATCCTCGTCGTCTTCGACGTCGCGGTGTTCATGCAACACGGCTTCGACTCGGCGGCGCTCGCACCGAGCGCGGTCTTCTCGGGCTCGTTGCCGATCGGCCTGCTGCTGGCGGCCACGGGCTTCCTCGGCTTCGAGGCGACGGCGCTGTTCGGCGAGGAGGCGCGCGATCCGCTGAAGACGATCCCGCGTGCCACCTACACCGCCATCGTCGCGATCGGGCTGATCCTGGGCGTCACGACCTGGGCCGTCGTCACCGCGACCGGCGTGGAGCAGGCGCAGAAAGTCGCGCTCGCGCACCAGGCCGATGGCGACCTCGTGTTCGTCCTCGCCGCCAAGTACCTCGGCCCGGCGCTGACGACGCTGATGCAGATCCTGCTGCTGGTGAGCCTGTTCGCCGCCATGCTCGCGTTCCACAACGCGGCCACGCGCTACCTGTACGCGCTCGGTCGCGCGCGCGTGCTGCCGGCTGCGCTCGCGCGCACGCGCCCCAACGGCGCCCCGGCGCTGGCCGGAGCAGTGCAGGCGCTGTTCGCGGCGCTCGTGGCGGCCGCCTTTGCCGCCGCCGGGCTGGTGCCCATCCTGACCCTGGTGCCGGCCATGCTGGGCTTCGGCACGCTGTCCATCCTCATCCTGCAGGGCCTGGCCGCGCTGTCGATCGTGGTCTGGTTCCGGCGCCAGAACGACGCGCGCTGGTGGAGCACCTTCATCGCGCCCGGCATCGGCTTTCTCGGCATCCTGTCGATGGTCGTCCTGGCCATCGCCAACTTCAACGTCGTCGCCGGCTCCGACGAGCCCGCGATCCTGAGGCTGCCGCTGCTGCTGGTGGCGGCGCTGGTCGGCGGCCTCGTCTATGGCGCGTACCTGAAGTCGCGCCGGCCCGCGGTCTACGACGCGCTGGCGACCGACCTCGAGCGCTTCAACGTCCACGTCGCGCGCAGCGGGGAGGCGCCGCACATTCCCGAGCCGAACGTGTGAGGCGGACCGGGAGGGCCGCCGGCGAGTCCCTGCATGGCGTCGCGGCTCACGCGTCGCCCGCGCGCTTCGCGGCCGCCTCGCGCAGGGCGGCGACCGCCTCGGGGTTGACCAGCGTCGACAGATCGCCGGCGTCCTCGCCGAGCAGCGCGGCGCGCACCACGCGGCGCATCGTCTTCATGTTGCGGGTGCGCGGCAGGTCTGGCGCGAACACGATGCGCGCCGGGCGAAACGAGCTGCCCAGACCGGCCACCACGGCGTCGCGCAGCTCGACGGTGAGGCGCGTGCGGTCGGCCGCGGCGTCGGCAGCGATCACCACGCACACCAGCGCCGCGCCCTTGATCGCGTCCGGCACCGCCACCGCGGCGGCGTCGACGACCTGGTGCGTGGCCAGCAGCAGGGCCTCGATCTCGGCCGGGCCGGTGCGCTTGCCGGCGATCTTGATCGTGTCGTCGGAGCGGCCGTGGATGTACCAGCAGCCGTCGGCGTCGCGCACGGCCCAGTCGCCGTGCACCCACAGGCCCGGGATGCGGCGCCAGTAGGTGTCGAGGTAGCGCTCGGGGTCGCGCCACAGCCCGCGCGTCGTGCCGATGCTCGCCTGGCGCATGACCAGCTCGCCGACCTCGCCGGGGCCCAGGCTGCGACCCTGCTCGTCGACGATGTCGGCACCGGTGCCCGGGATCGGACCGGAGAAGCTGGCGGGCTTGATCGGAACCAGCACGTTGGTGGCGAGCAGCCCGCCGAGTTCGGTGCCGCCGGAGTAGTTCATCAGCGGGCCGCGGCCGGCCAGCACCTTGTCGAACACCCACAGCCAGGAGTCGGCGTCCCACGGCTCGCCGGTCGACGCGGCGACGCGCAGCGACGACAGGTCGTGATTCGACGCCGGTGCGCCGGCGTGGCGCATCATCATCCGCGCCAGCGTCGGCCCGATGCCGAGAAAACTGACGCGCTGGCGCGCGGCGACGCGCCACAGGCGGTCGTCGTGCGGATAGTCGGGCGTTCCTTCCACCAGCACCGCCGTGGCACCGGCCAGCAGCGCTGCGGTCAGCTGCAGCGGGCCGACCAACCAGCCGAAGTCGGTCATCCACAGCAGTCGGTCGTCGGCCTTCAGATCGAAGCACAGGCCGAAGTCCTCGCCGGTCTTGGCGACGAAGCCGACGTGCGTATGCACCGTGCCCTTCGGACGACCGGTGGTTCCGGAGGTGTAGACGATCATCAGCGGGTGCTCGGCCGGCACGATGCGCGCTGGGTGCTGCGCAGCGCCGAGCGCGAGCAGTTGCGACCACTCGATTTCGTACGGCGCCGCCGCGCCGGCGGCCGGCGCAGGCGCCGGTGCTGACGCTGGCGGCGCTGCGGCACGCGGCGGCGCGTCGCGCCGCACCACGATCAGGTGACGCAGCGCGGGCAGGCCGCGCACCGCCTCGTCGGAGATCGACTTCATATCGATCTCATGGCCGCGGCGCATCGAGCGGTCGGCGCTGATCAGGGCCACCGCTTCGGCGTCGGCCAGTCTGGCCCTGATCGCCGCCGCGCCGAAGCCGGAGAACATCGGCAGCGCGACGCAGCCCAACCGCGCCAGCGCGAGGAAGGCGATGGCGACTTCGGGCGTCATCGGCAGGTAGATGCCGACCGCGGCGCCGCTCACCAGGCCGATCGACTCGAACCCCGAGGCGAGGCGGTTCACCTGTTCGGCGAGCTCGGCGTACGTCAGTCTGCGCACGGTGCCGTCCTCGCCTTCCCAGACGATGGCTTCGTGCTGGCCGCGCCCGGCTTCGAGATGCCGCTCGAGCAGGCTCTCGGTCATGTTCATGGTGGCGCCGACGCACCACTTCGGCCAGGCGAGGCCGTCGGACAGATCGAGCACCCGCGTGTAAGGGCTTCGGAAGCGGATCTCCAGGTAACGCAGCAACGCGTCCCAGAACCACTCGGGCTCTTCGCGAGCGCGGCGTTCGAGCTCGGGGTAGTCGGCGATCCCCGCGGCGCGCATGAAGCTCTGCCAGTTGGCCGCGCTTCGAAAGGCCTCGCTCGGCTGCCACACCCAGCCGTGCGCTGCGCCGCGCCCGGACCCGCTCATCGCGGCGACCCGCGCGCGGGCAGCTCGACGTCGCAGGCGACGACCTCGGCGATGTGCGGCGCCATGAAGGCCTTCATCTGCTGGTGTACCGGCGAGACCTGGTAGCGCTCGTGGTCGCGCGCATCGTCGAAGGTGGCGATCACGACCCAGCCGAACTGGGCCGCGCGCGACGCCACGTTGCGGCCGAAGTGGTAGTCGCGCACGTAAGGCAGTTCGGCGCGCACGCGAGCGGCGAAGGCCTCGGTGCCGGCCACGAACGGCGCGTCGGCGTCGCGCAGGTTCATCAGCACGGTGTGGTGGAACATGGGGCTGGTCGGCGTCGCGCTCGCCACTCTCGCGGCGCTGCAGCCTAGTCGAACGCTGCCCGCGTGGCAAGGCGCAGGCGCGCTGCGCCCGGGGTGCTGCGCGAGGCCGCGAACGCGCGCCACGGCCAATCGCCCCAATCGCCCCAATCGCCCGCGCCGGGCGGGGCGGGGCGGCACCGCTTGACAGCGGCCGGGCGGGATGATCGAATGAACAGTCATTCATAAAAGCTGGAGACCTCCATGACCGGATCGAGAAGGACCGCCGTGCTCGGCCTGTCGGCGATCGCCCTGTGCGCCGCGCTGGGCCCCAACGCCTGGGCGCAGAAGGAGCCGCTCAAGATCGGCGTGCCGACGGCGCTCAGCGGCACCTACGCGCAGCTCGGCGACGAGGTCAAGCGGGCGGTGGAGTTCGCGGTCAACGAGGCCAACGCCGGCGGCGGCGTCGACGGCCGCAAGGTCGAGGTGCGCTTCCTCGACACCGAGGCCAAGCCCGAGCTGGCGCGCCAGCAGGCCGAAAAGCTCGCGCTGGAGGGCTTCAACATCATGACCGCCACCATCTCCTCGGGCGAGGTGCTGGCGATCGGCCCCAACCTGGCACGCTGGAACGCGGTCTACGTGTCGACCGTCGCCAAGGCCAACGACATCACCGGCAAGCAGTGCCAGCGGCGGCTGTTCCGCGTGAATCGCCCCGACTACTCGGATGCGGCCGTGGTGCAGCCCTGGCTGGCGACGCGGCCCGAGACCAAGTGGGCGATCGTCGCCGCCGACATCGCCTGGGGCCGCAACTCCGGCGAGAGCTTCGGCAAGGCCGCCGCGGCCACCGGCAAGACCATCGTCTCGGACAATTACCCGCCGTTCGGCAGCAACGACTACGCCGCGCACATCCAGAAGGTGGTCGATTCGGGAGCGCAAGGCATGTGGGTGGCGCTCGCCGGCCGCGACGCCATGACCTTCGCGCGCCAGGCCAAGCAGTTCGGGCTGTTCGACAAGGTCACCACCGGCGGCGTCAGCTTCACGACCGACGGCACCGTGAAGGTGCTCGGCGACGTCGTCAAGGGCATCCACACCATCATCAACTACAGCTCGACGCTGGACACGCCGGCCAACCGCAAGTTCGTGGCCGACTGGGCCAAGGCCTACCCGGGCGACTCGCCGACCAACTTCGGCGGCGAGACCTATGTCGGCATGCAGGTCATCTTCCAGGCCGTGAAGAAGGCAGGCAGCATCAAGCCGGCCGACGTCGCCAAGGCGATTTCGGGCGGCACCTTCGAGACCATCCTCGGCACGCAGCTGATGCGCAAGGACGACAACCAGCTCATCGGCCCGAACTACTTCGGCATCGTCGAGGCGGTCGACGGCAAGCTGCGCCCGGTCATCAAGATGACGATTGCGGCCCAGGCAGCCACGCCCGGTCCTGACGCCGGTTGCAAGTTCTGAACGGCCTCTGCACGGGCGATCTCACTGCACGTCGGCGGGGCGCTCGTGATGGTGGCGCACGCCGTGCCGGTCGGCTGCGCCGCTGCCGCGCGACAGCCGCGGCGCAGGATTCGCTGAGATGATCCAGATCCTCAACGGCGTCGTCTACGGCAGCTTCCTGTACGTGCTCGCCGTCGGGCTGGTGCTGATCTTCGGCCTGCGCCGCATCACGAATTTCGCGCACGGCGGCTTCTTCATGCTCGGCGCCTATGTCTCGCACGCGGTGGCCGTCCACCTGGGCTTCTGGACCGGCATGGTGGCCTCGGTCGCGGTGCTGGCAGTGCTGGGCGTGCTGCTCGATCGTTTCGTGTTCCGGCCGCTGGCGAGCGAGGAGCCGATCGTCACGCTGCTGGTGACCTTCGGCATGCTGTTCGTGCTCGAAGACGCCGTGCGCACGATCTGGGGCAAGAATTTCATTTCGGTGGCGACGCCGCCGGCGCTGGCCGGCTCGGTCACGATCTTCGGCTCGCAGTTTCCTGTCTACCGCCTCTTCGTCATCGCCGTCGCCGTCGCGGTGGCGGCCGGGCTGGCGCTGTGGCTGCGCTCGAGCCGCGTCGGCCTGTACGTCAGGGCGTCGAGCGTCGATCCGGTGACGACCGGCATGCAGGGCGTCGACACCGATCGGCTGAGCGCGCTCGTGGTGGCGATCGGCACCGGCCTGGCCGGCTTGTCCGGCACCATCGCCGGACCGCTGATGGCGCTGTCGCCGTCGATGGGCGGCTACATCATCATCGACTGCTTCATCGTCATCGTCACCGGCGGGTTGACCAGCTTCACGGGCGCCTTCGTCGCGGCGCTGGTGATCGGGCAGTTCCACAACCTGGGCCTGGTCTACGTGCCCGAGGTGGCGTCGATGATTCCGCTCTTGATCATGGGGCTGGTGCTGGGGCTGCGGCCGCAGGGCCTGGCGGGGTCCGGCAAGTGAGCGCAGGCGCGGCACAGCGCGAGGCCGCCCGCGGCGCCGGCCCCGGCCGCCCAGCGGGGCTGCGGCTGCCGCGGCTCGTCGCCGTCGCGCTGCTGGTGATGGCGGCCGGGGCCGCGGTGCCGTGGGCGGTGCGCTCGCAGCTCGTGCTCACGCTGATGACGCAGGCGCTGATCTACGCCATCCTCGCCGTGGCGATCGGCTTCCTGATCCGGCAGAACGGGCTCACCAGCTTCGGCCACGCGGCCTTCTTCGGCATCGCCATCTACCTGCTGGCGCTGAACGCCAAGTTCGGATGGATGCCGGCCGAGCTGGCGGTGTTGGCGGCGATCGCGCTGCCGGCGTTGTTCGCCTTTGTGGTCGGACTGATCATCGTGCGCCTGCCGGCGCTGTCGTTCTCGATGCTCACCCTGGCGGTCGCGCAGTCGCTGTACGAGCTGATGCTGCGTTGGCGCCAGCTCGCCAACGGCGACGACGGCATGCCGGTCAAGCTGCCTTCGTCGCTGTTCGGCATCGACATCGAGTTCTTCCAGTCGCCCGACAAGATGTTCGTCGTCTGCTGGGTGGCGCTGGTGGCGGTGGTGGCGCTGCTCAGCGTCGTCGCGCGCAGCCACTTCGGCGTGCTCACCGTTGCCATCCGCGAGAACGAGGAGCGCGCGCGCTACATCGGCTATCGCACGCTGCTGCCGCGCGCGCTGGTGTTCGCGCTGTCGGCCGCGGTGGGCGGGCTGGCCGGGGCGCTGTTCGCCCTCTACAACGCCTTCGTCACGCCGGGCGTGCTGAACTGGAGCCTGTCGGGCGAGGCGCTGATCATGGCGGTGATCGGCGGCGCGCATGCGATCTGGGGGCCGGCGCTCGGTGCCGTCGTCTTCTTCCTCGTCAAGGATGCCGCCGGTGACCTCACCGAGCACTGGCCGGCGATCATCGGCGCGCTGCTGATCGTCGTCGTCGTGCTGCGTCCCGACGGACTCGCCGGCGCCCTGGCGCGGCTGCGCGAGCGCATGGCGGGGCGTGCGCGATGACCTCGCTCGCGCTCGAGGGCATCGGCTTGACGCGCCGCTACGGCGGCTTCGCGGCGCTCGACGACGTCACGCTGCAGCTCGAGCCGGGCGAGATCCGCGGCCTGATCGGACCCAACGGTGCCGGCAAGTCGACGCTGATGGACGTGCTGTGCGGGCGCGGCGGCAGCCCCGTCGGGCGCGTGCTGCTGGGCGGACGCGACATCAGCCGGCTGTCGGCGCAGGCGCGGCGTCGCGCCGGCCTCGCGCGTTCGTTCCAGAAGACCAATATCTTCGCCGCGCTCGCGGTGCGCGAACAGGTGGCGCTGGCGGCGCGCATGGCCGAGGTCGACAACACCGACGAAGTGCTGGACGCGCTCGGGCTGGCCGAGCTCGCCGAGCGTCGCGCCGGCGACATCGCCTACGGCGACCAACGCCGGCTCGATCTGGCGCTGGCGCTGGTCGGCCGGCCCTCGGTGCTGCTGCTCGACGAGCCGGCGGCGGGGCTGTCGATCCAGGAGTCGATCACGCTGGCGCGCCTGCTCAAGGAACTGGCCGACAGCTGGAAGGTGACGGTCCTGCTGGTCGAGCACGACATGGAGGTGATCTTCTCGGTGTCCGACCGCATCACCGTGCTCAACCTCGGTCGCGTGCTCGCGCAAGGTTCGGTCGACGAGATCCGCGCCAATGCCGAGGTCGTGCGCGCCTACCTCGGGTCGAGCGTCGCATGAGCGCGCATGAGGGCGCCGTGACGTCGCTGCTCAGCCTGCGCGCGGTCGAGGGCGGCTACGGCCAGGCGCGCATCCTCAACGGCGTCTCGCTCGACGTGCGACGCGGCGAACGGGTGGCCATCCTCGGGCGCAACGGGGTGGGCAAGACGACGCTGGTCAATGCCTGTCTGGGCATCGCGCGGCTGCACGGCGGCGAGATCGCGTTCGACGGCCGGCCGCAAGGCGCGATCAAGCACTTCACGGCCGCGCGCTCGGGCATCGCCGTCGTGCCGCAGGGGCGGCGCATCGTGCCCGGGCTCACGGTGCGCGAGAACCTCGCTTTAGGCGCCGCGGTGCGGCGGCCGGGACGCTGGAACTTCGACACCGTCTGCGAACTGTTCCCCATCCTGCGCCAGCGCGCCGACACGCCCGGCACGGCGATGAGCGGCGGCCAGCAGCAGATGCTGGCGATCGGCCGCGCGCTGATGGCCAACCCCGAGCTGCTGATCCTCGACGAGCCCAGCGAGGGCCTGGCGCCGGTCATCGTCGACGAGCTGGCGGCGACCTTCGTGCGCCTGGCTTCGGAGAACACCGCCATCCTGCTGATCGAGCAGAACTTCAGCCTCGTGTACCGCGTGGCGCAGCGCTACTACGTGCTGTCCAAGGGGGCGGTGGTCGAGCAGGGCGGTGTCGAGGGCATGTCGATCGAAGACCTGAAGAAGCACGTGGCGGTGTGACAGCTTCGATGCCATCCTCTCCCGCCTTGCCGCTCGCCGAAGTCCGGGTGCTGGACTTCTCCAACCTGCTGCCGGGGCCGCTGGCGAGCCTCGTCCTGGCCGAGGCGGGCGCCGACGTCATCAAGCTCGAGCGAGCGGGCAGCGGCGACGAGATGCGCGGCTACGCGCCGGCGTGGGGCGGCATGAGCGGCAACTTCGCGCTGCTCAATCGCGGCAAGACGAGCTTCGCCGTCGACCTGAAGAACCCGTCGCAGCGCGCGCAGGTGCTCGAGCTCGCGCGCTCGGCCGATGTCCTGATCGAGCAGTTCCGCCCGGGCGTGATGGCCCGGCTCGGGCTCGATTACGACACCTTGCGCGCCGCCAACCCGGGGTTGATTTACTGCTCGATCACCGGCTACGGCCAGACCGGGCCGCGCGCGGCGAAGGCCGGCCACGACCTCAACTACATGGCCGAAAGCGGACTGCTCGGTCTGACGCGCGACGCCGACGGCGCACCGACGCTGCCGCCGGTGTTGGCCGCCGACATCGGCGGCGGCGCCTACCCGGCGCTCGTCAACATCCTGCTCGCGCTGCAGGCGCGCTCGGCGGGCGGGCGCGGCTGCCATCTCGACGTCGCGATGTGCGACAACCTCTTCACCTTCGCCTACTGGGGCCTGGCGGCGGGCCTCGCGGGCGGACGCTGGCCGCGGCCGGGGGCCGAACTGACCACCGGCGGCTCGCCGCGCTATGGCCTCTATCGCACGGCCGACGGATTGCATCTGGCCGCTGCGCCGATCGAGGAGCGGTTCTGGCAGACGTTCTGCGATCGCATCGGCCTGCCTGCGGCCGAGCGCGACGACCGCGGCGACCCGGCCGCGACGCGCCGCCGCGTCGCCGAGCGCGTGGCCGCACGCACAGCCGACGAATGGCGCAGCTGCTTCGGCGACGCCGATGTCTGCGTCTCGATCGTCGAGCCGCTCGAGCAGGCCGTCGCCGACCCCGCGCTCGCGCAGCGCCGCCTGTTCGCACGCCGCGTGGCCGCGGGTGCGGCCAGCATGCCGGCGCTACCGGTGCCTATCGTCGACGCGCTGCGTGATCCGGCGGTGCTGCGCAGCGCCCCGCCGCTGGTCGAGGCCGGCGCTCGCAGCGCGGCGTGGCGCCAGCCGCGGCCCGCGGCGCAGCGCCCCTACGACCTGAGCGGCATGCGGATCCTGCTGAGCGGTGCCGCCGGCGGCATCGGCCGGGCGACCGCCCGGCTGTGCGCCGACCTCGGCGCCGAACTCGTGCTGACCGATCGTGCGCCGGTGAGCGATCTGCTCGCTGCGCTGCCGGCGCACGGCCGCGGCCATCGCTTCATCGCCTGCGACGTCGCTTCGCGCAGCGAGATCGACCGGCTGTTCGATGCCGTCGACGCCATCGGCGACATCGACGCGGCGATCCTCAACGCCGGCGTCTATCCGAGCGCGAACTGGAACGACGAGGCCTGGGACGAGGAGTTCGACCTCGCGATGCGCGTCAACGCGCGTGCCCCGGCGCATTTCGCGCGCCGGCTGTTGCCGAAGATGAAGGCGCGCGGCCGCGGGCGGCTGGTGCTGGTGGGCTCGATCGCCGCCTACACGGGCGGCAGCTACGAGCATTCACCGCTGCACTACGCCGCTTCCAAGGGTGCGCTGCACACCACCATCCGCTGGCTGGCGCGACGGGGCGCGCCGCAGGTGCTGGTCAACGGCGTGGCGCCCGGTTCGACGGCCACGCCGATGCTCGCCGGCGCCGACCCGGCGGCGCTGCAGGCGATGCCGCTGCCGCGCTTCGCACGGCCCGAGGAGATCGCCTGGCCGATCGCCTTCCTGTGCTCGCCGGGCGCGAGCTTCATCTGCGGCACCGTGCTGGACGTGAACGGCGGCGCCTGCATGCGCTGAGCGCCGCCGCCGCTGACCGCTTCGGCGCGTCAGGCTGTGCGCTCGCGGACCATCTCGCGCAGCTTGAACTTCTGCACCTTGCCCGAGGGCGTCGCCGGCAGCGCGTCGCGCAGCTCGAGGCGCTCGGGCAGGTACTGCGTGGCGATCTTGTGCGACGCGAGGAACGCGATCATCGAGTCGAAATCCAGGCTCTGGCCGGGCTTGGTGACGACAAA
Organism: Burkholderiales bacterium; assembly: GCA_028869005.1. Taxonomy (GTDB): domain Bacteria; phylum Pseudomonadota; class Gammaproteobacteria; order Burkholderiales; family Burkholderiaceae_C; genus Rubrivivax. Next base: position 17,123 of record JAGWTJ010000007.1, read on the forward strand.
GGCGCAGGCGCGCTCGCCCAGGCGTGCATCCGGATAGCCGACGATGGCGACCTGCGCGACCGCAGGGTGCCGGTACAGCAGAGCCTCGACCTCGATGACCGGAATGTTCTCGCCGCCGCGAATGATCACGTCCTTGCTGCGGCCACTGATGCGGAGGTAGCCGCGCGCGTCGACCAGCGCCATGTCGCCGGTGTCGAACCAGCCGTCCGCGTCGGTGCCGTTGAGGTGCGGGCGCTTCAGATAGCCGCCGAAGTTCGAGCAGCCGCGCACCCACAGTCGGCCGACCGTGTCCGGCGCCAGCGTGCGGCCCTCGTCGTCGACGACGCGCACCTCCATGCCGGGCAGCGGGCAGCCGTCGGTGTGGATCGAGCGCTCGTCGTCGTCGTCGGGCAGCGTCGTCGTCACGGCGCCGTTTTCGGTCATGCCCCAGGCCGAGACGATCTTGGCGCCGAGCGCGGCGCGCGCCTGCTCGACCAGCGGGCCGGGAATCGGCGCGCCGGCACAGAGGAAGGTGCGCAGCGTCGGGATCGGCCGGCCCGACTGCGCGACCTCGCGCGCCAGGTCGGACAGGAAGGGCGTCGACGCCATGGTGAAGGTCACGCCCTCGGTGCGGCTCAGTTCTGCCGCGCGCGCCGGGTCCCAGATGTCGAGCAGCACGGCGCGCGAGCTCAACATGACGGGCATCATCAAGCCATAGAGGAAACCGGTCTGGTGCGCCATCGGCGAGGCCATCAGCACCACGTCGTCGGCGCCCAGCCCGAGGCGCTCGGCATAGGGCACGATGTTCGACATCGCCGTGTTCGCCGAGTGCATCACGCCCTTGGGCTCGCCGGTGGTGCCCGAGGTGTAGATGAGCTGCATCACGTCGTCGGCGCTCGGGCGGCTGCGTGTCAGGATGTGGTGCGCGTCAACCTCGCGCTCCCAGGCCGGTTCGGTCAGGCGCGCCTCGAAGCTGTCGGCTCCCTCGCCGCCGACGGCCAGCACGTGCCGCAAGTCGGGCAGGCTGCCCTGCAGTCCGCGCAGCATCTGCTCGAAGTCGAAGCCGCGAAAGCGCCTGGGCACGATCGCCAGCTTGCTGCGTCCGTGCGCCAGCATGAACGACAGCTCGCGCTCGCGGAAGATGTGCATCAGCGGATTCATCACCGCGCCGATGCGGGCACAGGCCAGATAGACGAGCGTGAACTCCCAGCCGTTGGGCAACTGGCACGAGACGACGTCGTTGCGCCCGACTCCGAGACGTGCCAGTCCGACGGCGATGCGATCGGCGAGCGCGCCCATCTCGCGCCAGATCAAGCGCCGCGTCGTGCCGCGCTCGAGCGAGACCGCGGTGAGCGCGACCTTGTCGGGGCAGCGCAGCACTGCGGCGTCGAGCGCATCGTTGATGGTGCGATCGCGCCAATGGCCTTGCGTGCGCATCGCGTCGCGCCGCGGCGCGATCAGGACCGCGTCGAAATCCATGTTGTCTCCTCGATGTGCCGCCCGGCTCGCGCGCGGCGCGTGCGGGGCCAGCGGCGCCGCGGGCGATTCATTTGGCGAACTTACGGAACTGAGGCTTGCGCTTTTCCTGAAACGCCTTGACGCCTTCGCGCGACTCCTCGCTGTCGTAGTACAGCTTGAGCGCGTACATGCCCATGCCGGCGATGCCGGCCTGGTGCGCGGTGTCCATGTTGAACGAGCGCTTGGCGATGGCGATCGCGGTCGGACTGCGCTCCATGATCTCGTCGCACCACTTGCGGACTTCGGCGTCGAGCTGATCGTGCGGCACCACCGTGTTCACCAGCCCCATCGCCAGCGCCTCGGCCGCCGTGTAGCGACGGCACAGGTACCAGATCTCGCGCGCCTTCTTCTCGCCGACCACGCGCGCCAGGAACGCCGTGCCGTAGCCGGGGTCGACCGAGCCGACCTTGGGGCCGACCTGGCCGAACACCGCCTTGTCGGAGGCGATCGTGAAGTCGCAGATCGTGCACAGCACGTTGCCGCCGCCGATGGCGTAGCCCTGCACGCGCGCGATCACCGGCTTGGGCACGTCGCGGATGGCCGCATGCAGCTCCTCCATCGGCAGGCCGATCGTGCCGCGGCCGTCGTACTGGCCTTCGTGCGCCGACTGGTCGCCGCCGGTGCAGAAGGCGCGCTCGCCGGCGCCGGCGAGCACGACGACGCCGATCTGGCGGTCGTAGCCGGCGCGGTTGATGGCCTCGATCAGCTCGTCGCAGGTGCGGCCGCGGAACGCGTTCATGCGCTCGGGCCGGTTGATCGTGATCCAGGCCGCGCCGTCGCGCACGTCGTAGAGGATGTCCTGGTAGTCCATCTGCGCTCCCCTGGCTGGCCGGCAGTGCCGACACATGGTCGATTGACGATTCAGTATATGCAGCGCCTGCGCTGCGCGGCAAGCGTGTCGCGGCCGCGGCGTGACTGCGACGTGACCGCGGCGATGCGCCATTTGACAGTCGCGAGCCGGGCCCTAGAATGAATGAACGTTCAGTAAGAACCCGCTGCCGCGGGAACGCCGGTCCCCCCGATGAAAGCGGTCGTCGCGCACGCCTTCGGCGCCATCGAGCAGTTGCGCCTCGAGGACTGGCCCGATCCGCTGCCGGGACCGGGCGAGGTGGTCATCGACGTCGTCGCCGCCGGCGTGAACTATCCCGATCTGCTGGTCACCGGCGGGCGCTACCAGATCCTGCCGACGCCGCCGTTCATTCCCGGCAAGGAGGCCGCCGGCGTCGTCTCGGCGGTGGGCGCGGGCGTGCACACCTGCGCGATCGGCGACCGCGTGCTGGCGATGGTCGAAAGCGGCGCGTATTGCGAGCGGCTGCGCGCGCCGCAGGCGAACTGCTTCGTGCTGCCGCCGCGCATGGGCTGGCTCGAGGCCGCCGGCTTTGCGCTCGCCTTCCAGACCGCGCATTTCGCGCTGGTCGAGCGCGCGCAGCTGCAGCCCGGCGAAACGGTGTTGGTGACCGGCGCCGCGGGCGGCGTCGGGCTGGCCTGCGTGCAGCTGGCCAAGGCGCTGGGTGCGCGCGTGCTGGCCGGCGTCGGCACGCCCGACAAGGGCCGCGTCGCGCAGGCGGCGGGTGCCGATGCGATGGTCGACCTGGCGCGCGCCGATCTGCGCGATGCGCTGCGCGCCGACGTGCGTGCGCTGAGCGGCGGCCGCGGTGCCGACGTCATCCTCGACGTCGTCGGCGGTGACGTGTTCGATGCGGCGCTGCGCGCGCTCGCCTGGCGTGGCCGGCTGATCGTGCTCGGCTTCGCCGGCGGCCGCATACCGACGCTCTCCGCGAACTACGTGCTGCTCAAGAACATCGCCGTCAGCGGCCTGCACTGGAGCGACTATCGCGACGCGCATCCGGACTGGATGCGCCGCGCGCAAGCCGAGCTGTTCGCGCTCTACGAGCAGGGCCGGCTGCACACCGAGCTGGCGGCGGCCTATCCGCTCGCCGGCGCCGCGCGCGCGATGGCCGAGCTGCGCGATCGCCGCGTCAAGGGCAAGGTGGTGCTGACCACCGAGCGCTGGCGCGCGCTCGACAGTGGGCACGTGGCGACATGAGCGCGTCTGCGTTCATGCCGCCCCCGGGCTTCGCGGTCTGCCGCATCGCCGACGGGCGCTTCGCCGAGGCGGTCGGTCCGCTGTACCTGCACGCCGCCGCGCCGGTGCGCTTCGGCCTGCTGGCCGAGGCCCGCCACGGCAATGTCCACGGCGCCGTGCACGGCGGCCTGCTGATGACGCTGGCCGACCAGGTGCTTGGCCTGACCGTGATGCTGAGCGTGGGCCTCGAGACGCCGGTCGTCACCGTCAGCCTGCACTGCGACTTCGTGTCCGCCGTGCGTCCGGGTGACTGGATCGAAGGCGAGGCCACGATCACGCGCGCGACGCGCTCGCTGGTCTTCGTGCACGGCAGCCTCAGCCATGGCGACGGCGTGGTGCTGTCCGCCGCCGGGGTCTGGAAGAAGGTGCGCGGCAGCGCGGGTGCAGGCGCAGCAGATGGGCGGGAGCGGGAGCGGCGAAGATGATCCTCAACGAATCGCAATCGATGATCCAGAGCACCGCGCGCGCCTTCGCGCGCGAGCAGCTCGCGCCGCACGGCGCCGAGTGGGACCGCACGGCGGCCTTTCCGCGCGACGCGCTGCGGCGCATGGGCGAGCTCGGACTGCTCGGCATGACGGTGCCCGAGCGCTGGGGCGGCGTCGGCGCCGACAGCGTTTCGCTGGCGGTGGCGCTGGAGGAGATCGCCGCCGGCGACGCCGCCTGCGCCACCGTGATGAGCGGCCACAACTCGGTCGGCTGCATGCCGATCGCCACCTTCGGCAGCGACGAACAGAAGGAGCGCTTTCTGGCGCCGATGGCGCGCGGCGAGATGCTCTCGGCGTTCTGCCTGACCGAGCCGCAGGGCGGCTCCGACGCGGGCGCGCTGACGACGCGCGCGCGCCGCGACGGCGACCACTACGTGCTGTCGGGCACCAAGCAGTTCATCACCACCGGCAAGAACGCCGAGGTGGCGCTGGTGTTCGCCGTCACCGCGCCCGAGCAGGGCCGCCGCGGCATCAGCGCCTTCATCGTGCCGACGGCGACGCCCGGCTACGTCGTCGCTCGCGTCGAATCGAAGATGGGGCAGCGCGCGTCCGACACCTGCCAGATCCGCTTCGACGACCTGCGCATTCCCTCCGCGCTGCGGCTGGGCGAGGAGGGGGCGGGCTACCGCATCGCGCTGGCCAACCTCGAGGGCGGTCGCATCGGCATCGCGGCGCAGGCGGTGGGCATCGCGCGCGCCGCGCTCGCCGCCGCGCAGAGCTACGCGCGCGAGCGCGTGACCTTCGGCCGCCCGATCATCGAGCATCAGGCGGTGGGCTTTCGCATCGCCGCGATGGCGACGCGCGTCGAGGCCGCGCGCCAGCTCGTGCTGCACGCGGCGCAGTTGCGCGACGCACAGCGGCCCTGCCTGATGGAGGCCTGCATGGCCAAGCTGGTGGCCTCGGAGGCCGCCGAGTGGGTGTGCTCCGAGGGCATCCAGGTGCTCGGCGGCTACGGCTACTTGAACGACTTCCCGCTCGAACGGCTGTACCGCGACGCCCGCGTCACGCGCATCTACGAAGGCACCAACGACATCCAGCACCTCGTGATCCTGCGCGAGCTCGAGCAGCGCGGCGCGCGCGGCGCCTGAGCGCGGGCTCAGCCGAGCGGCGGGAGAGCGCGCGCGAGCTCGCGCAACTGGTACTTCTGGATCTTGCCGCTGGCCGTGCGCGGCATCTGCTCGAGCAGTTCGAGGCGCTCGGGGAAATACTGCCGCGCCATGTGCTGCGCTTCGAGGAAGGCGACCAGCGTCGCGAAGTCCAGCGCGTGACCGGGCTGCAGCGTCACGAAGGCGCAGGCGCGCTCGCCCAGTCTGGCGTCGGGCATGCCGACGATGGCTACCTCGCGCACCGCGGGATGGCGGTACAGCGCGTTCTCGACCTCCACCACCGGCACGTTCTCGCCGCCGCGGATCAGGATGTCCTTGGCGCGACCGGTGATGCGGATGTAGCCGCCTTCGAGCATCAGCGCCAGGTCGCCGGTGTCGAACCAGCCGTCGGCGGTCGGCTGCGACAGCTCGGGGCGCATGAAGTAGCCGAGGAAGTTGCCGATGCCGCGGCACTGCAGCCGGCCCTCCTGACCGTGCGGCAGCGGCCGGTCGTGGCCATCGACGACGCGCACTTCCATGCCGGGCAGGGCGACGCCGTCGGTGCCGAACACGCGGTCGTCCGCGTCACCCGGGACGGTGGTCGTCACCGACCCGGTCTCGGTCATGCCCCAGGCCGAGACGATGCGGGCGCCGAGGCGATGCGTGGCGCGCGCGACCAGCACGCGCGGGATCGGCGCGCCCGAGGACACAAAGGTGCGCAGCGTGCCGATGTCGTGGCGCTCGAGGGCCGGCGTGTCGGCGAGGTCGGCCAGGAACGGCGTCGAGCCCTTGGTGTAGGTGACGCCCTCGTCCTCGATCAGCCGCGCCGCCTCGGACGGCTCCCAGATGTCCTGCAGCACCAGCTTGGCACCGAGCATCGGCGCCATCATCAGCCCGTACATGAAGCCGGCCTGGTGCCCCATCGGCGAGGCCATCAGGATGACGTCGTCGCCGCCGAGCCCGAGCCGCCTGGCGTACTGCTGCAGGATGCTAAGCAGCGTGTTCGAGCTGTGCAGCGCGCCCTTGGGCTCGCCGGTCGTGCCCGAGGTGTAGAGCAACTGCACCGCGGCGTTCGGGCTCGGGCGCCGCTGCGCGAACAGCTGCGCGGTGTCGCACTCGTCCTCCCAGCGTCGTTCGAGCAGCACCTTGTCGAACGCGTCGCTTCCGCTGCCGCCGACGACCAGGAGGTGGTGCAGTTCGGGCAGTTCGGGACGCAGCGCGTCGACCATCGCCGGGTAGTCGAAGCCGCGAAACGACCGCGGCACGACCAGCACGCGCGCCTTGGCGAAGGCCAGCATGTAGCGCAGTTCGCGCTGGCGGAAGATCGGCATCAGCGGATTGGTGAGCGCGCCGATGCGCACGCACGCCAGGTGTAGCGCGACGAACTCCCACCAGTTCGGCAACTGGCAGGCGACGACCGCGCCCGGCTCGACGCCTAGCGCCGCCAGCCCCGCTGCGATGCGATCGACGCGGCGGCGCAGCTGGCGCCACGACAGCGTGGTCGTCGCCCCGCTCATGCTGTTGCGTCCGGTGACGGCGACCTTGTCCGGGTGTCGTGCCGCGGCCTCGTCCAGGTGGTCGGTCAGCAGCCGGTCAGGCCAGTAGGCCTCGGCCCATGGCTGCGGTGTCCAGGCGGCGGGCGGCGTGTTCATGCGATGGCTGCGCGGGCTCGGATGCAATGGGTCGGATTAGACACGCCCAGCGCGTCGCGTCCTGCCGCGCCACGGCAACGATTCTTGCGCAGGACGTTTGACACGGCACGCCTGCTGGTGTGAGATTCGAGTGACCGTTCATTCATTGCGCCTCGGCGGCCGGTGCAGGCCGGTCGCCGCGCAGGGGTAAAGGCAGCCGTGACCATCGTCATCCAGAGCCGGGTCGAGGATCCCGATCGCATCGAGTGGCGGCGCGAGCAGATCGTGCGCGCCGCGGTGCGCTGCTTCGCGAGCGACGGCTACCACCGAACGACGATCAAGGACATCGCCGATACGGCCGGCTTCAGCTCGGGTCTCATCTACTCCTACGTCAAGGACAAGGAGGACGTGCTGTTCCTCGTCTTCCGGCTGATCTTCGAGACCTACCAGCGCGAGATTCCGCGCCGCCTCGAAGGCATCACCGATCCGCTGCAGCGCTTTTGCACCGCGGTGCGCGCCTACTGCGAGGCCGTCGACAGCAACCTCGGCGCCACGGTGGTCGGCTATCACGAAAGCGGCTCGCTGCGCCCGGCGCTGCTCGAGGCGGTGCAGAAGATGGAGCTCGAGACCAACCGGCTGATCTCCGAGCCGGTCGAAGCGTGCATCGCGGCCGGCCACTTCCGTGCGGTGAACGTCGACCTGCTGACCTTTCGCGTCGTCTTCCTCGCCCATGGCTGGGCGCTCAAGCATTGGCACTTCGCGCGGATCGTCTCGCTCGAGGGCTACATCGAGGAGGGCCTCAACCTGTTCCTGAATGCGCTGCTGACTCCCGCGGGCCGCCGGCACTGGCAGCGCCGGGCCAAGGACTGGGCGGCCGCCGCCGCGCAGGCGACAGCCGCACGCCGGCCGGCTCGCGCGCGCAGGCCGTCATCGCCCAAGTCATCGCGCCGGGCGCCCCGGTCGGCACGGGCGACGCGCAAGACCGCATCGACGAAGCCGCCGCGCTGATGCGGCCGTGCCGACGACGGGCGGCCAGACGCGCCGTTCGTCGCCGAGCGTGGCGTCGACTCGCGCGGCCGGCCGTCCGGCCCGAGCGCCTGCTCAGCGACGCCGCACCCGCCGCGGCAGGGCCGCCACCAAGCCCAGCGCCGCCAGCGCAAGGGTGCCTGGCAGCGATACGTCGCCGTGGTTACCGCCGTTCGGGTCGAGATAGCCGTAGCCGCTGGTGCTGGTCAGCGCGAAGCCGTTCGGCAGCACGAGATAGAGCAGCCCGGTGTGACTCGCGTCGATGGACACGCTGCTGCCGTTGACGTTGCCCGCGCCGATCGCCGACTGAGTCAGGATTTCCATCCCCAGGGTCAGGTCGAAGTCCTGACCCGAGACGGCGTTGAAGCTGCCGAGGGCGGTCATCGCGTCGCTGCCGGCGCACAGGTTGCGCGTCAGTGATCCGACACGCGTCGAGCCGACGTCGGCCCACAGCGAGACGCTGCCGTAGCCGCACAGCGCCTGGTTGGAGGTGGGTACGTTGAGGGCGCTGAGCAGCGAGTCGAGCATCAGCCCGAAGTCCACGCTGACCGTGTTGCCCTGCGTCCCGCCGCTGACCTGCAAGGTATCGCGGATGCCGAGGATCTGATCGGCGCTGGTGCTCAGGCCCGTGCCGATCGGCCCCCCGTAGGAGCCGCTCGTCGAGGAGGTCGACTTCGCGCGCAGCTTTCCGGGGTCGATGTTGGCCTCGTAGGTCGTCGTCGCCCCGCTGCTGCCGGGCAGTTGGCTCTCCGTTGCCGAGACGGTCTCGCTGGCCTGGGTGTAGCTCGTCTGGTTCAGGCCGGCTGCCGGTGTCGAGAACAGGATGTCGGGCGAGGCGCTGCCCTGCGGCGAGGTGCTGCTGGCCTGCGCGTCCTTGAAGTAGGTGATGTTCACCGGAGCGGCCAACGCCCAGGAGGCCAAGCCGAGCGACGCGGCGGCGACCGCCGTGGCGCGCGCCGCGCGAAGGCGGCTGCGACGCAATGAAGCGAGGTGGGTGGACATGTCGGCTCCCGCGATCGAGTTGAAGGACGGACGCATGGTCGAGCCTGCGCCGACGCTGCGCACGCGGCGCAACTAGGGGGGCGGGCCGTTCGTCACGGGGTGCAAGCGCGCCTAACGGCGTCATAACCGCCGTTGCCCTACAACGGGGCATCGGGCCAAGAGTGCAAGGCTGGATTTCTGCCGCCCACGCTCTTAGGCTCGCAGCCTCGCACCCACGCACCCTCGCGCCACCGCATTCGAGTCGCAGCCGACGCCCGTGCTTCCCGCCGCCAGCCTTCCCTTGTCCGACGACGCGCCCGCGCTCTGGTTGCGCCTGCGACGTGATGCCGAAGCCGAGCTGCAAGGCCGGCCTGCATTCGCGCTGGGCGCGCGCGATGCGCTGCTGCTCGCCTGGTTGGCGGTCGAAGGGCCGACGCCGCGCGAGCGGCTCGGTGCGCTGCTGTGGCCGCAGAGCTCGCAGAGCCAGGCTCGCACCGCGCTGCGTCAGCGCCTGTTCCAGCTTCGGCGCGTGCTCGGGCGCGAGGTCGCCAGCGGTGGTCCCGTCCTGGCGCTGGCGGCGGGCGTCGAACACGACCTCGGGGCCGCCGACGAGCTGCTCGGTCATCTGCGCCTGAGCGATGCCGCCGAGCTGGACGCATGGCTCGTTGCGCAGCGCGAGCAGCGTCGCGCCAGGCACTTCGAGCGCCTGCGCGCGCAGGCCCAGGCACTGGAGCAGGCGAGCGACGCGCAGGCCGCGCTGCCGCTGGCCGAGGAGATGGTGCGGCTCGAGCCGCTGTCCGAGGCCGCACATCAACGCGTGATGCGCCTGCACTATCTGGGCGGCGACAACGCGCAGGCGCTCGCCGCGTTCGACCGCTGCGAGCGCCTTCTCAAGGATGAGCTCGGCACGCGCCCCTCGACGGCGACATTGGAACTGCTGGCCACGATCGAGCACTCGATCACCGCCCCGCGGCCCGCCGGCACCTTGCCGGTGGCGGTGCTGCGTCCGCCCAGGCTGGTGGGGCGTGAGGGCGAGCGAGCGGCCTTCGAGGCGGCGTGGCGCGAGCGCGCCCCGGTCCTGGTGACGGGCGAGGCCGGCATCGGCAAGACGCGCTTCGTCGCCGAATGCACGGCCGGCAGCGCGGGCGTCCTGCGCGTCGCTGCGCACGAAGGCGATGCGACGGTGCCGTATGCGCTGCTCACGCGCCTGCTGCGCGCGGTGCTGGCGCGCCCCGGCGCTTGTGCGCCACCGGCGCTGGCGCGCGAACTGGCGCACCTGTTGCCGGAACTCGGCGCGGCTCGGCCGTGGCGCAGCGAACTCGATCGCGCGCGCTTTCTCGGCGCAGTCGAGACGCTGCTCGGCGATGCCGCCGTTGCGGGCGTGCCGGCGATCGTCGTCGACGATCTGCATTGGGCCGACGCCGCGAGCCTCGAAGGCCTGCGGCACGCCGTCCTCGCGACGCCCGGCCTGGCCTGGGTGCTGGTCAGTCGACCCGATGCCGTCGATGCGCCCGCTCGGCCGGTCGCCGCGCTGACGGGCGGCGCACTTGGCGCGCTCGAGACGCGCGGCGCCCTTCGCCTGGGGCGCCTGGAGCTCGCGCCGCTGTCCGACGCCGAGCTCCTGCAACTGGTCGACACGCTCGGGCTGCCGCAGGCGCTGCGCAGCCAGGCCGCCGGCGCGCTGGTGCAGATCGCGCGCGGCAACCCGCTCTGGCTGCTCGAGACCCTGAAGGCCCTGTGGCCCGCGGCAGGCGAGGCCGATAGCAGCCAGAGTGCGGGGCCGACGCTGGCCGCCTTGACGGTCTGCGCGGGCGCGCTGCCGCAACGGCTGGCGCCGTTGATCGCGCAGCGCCTGCGCGCACTCAGTGCGCGGGCGCTGGACCTGGCGCGCTGCGCGGCGGTCAGCGGTCAGGAGTTCGACGCCGAACTCGCCGCCGTGGTGCTGCAGGTGCGTGCCATCGAGCTGGCCGATGCCTGGGGCGAGCTGGAACGGGCGCAGGTGCTGCGCGGCACCGCCTTCGCGCACGATCTCCTTGCCGAAGCCGTGCGGGCCTCGATGCCGGCGCCGGTGCTTCACGCGGTGCACGCGCAGGTGGCGGCGTGGCTCGAGGCGCATGGCGCCAGCCCCGGGCGCATCGCTTGGCATCACGAATGCGCCCGCCAGTCGGCCCGGGCGGCGCCGCACTGGCTCGCGGCGGGACATGCGGCTGTCGCGTCGCTGCGTCATGGCGAGGCGGCCACCGCTTTCGAGCGTGCGGCGTACGGCTTCGCTGCCGCCGGCGAGCGTGCGTCGGCCTTCGTCGCGGCCTGCGAGATGCGCCAGTCGTCGTTTCATGTCGATCTGGGCGGCATCTCGACCACGGCGCTCGAACTGCTCGAACGCTACGCCGCCACGCCCGCCGAACATGCGAGGAGCTGCAACGAGCGCGCGGTCGTCGCGCTGCATCGAGGCGATCTGGACCGTACCGAGAGCGATGCGCTCGCGGGCCTGGCCGCGCTCGGCGCCGCCGACGAGCCGCTGCTGCGCGCCGAACTGCGACGCAACATCGCCGCCGTGCGCCTGTGGCGCGGCGACACACAAGGCGCGCTGGCCGAACTGCGCAGCGTCGAGCACGACATCGAGCGCCTGGCGCCACCGCCGATGAAGGCGCTGTTCGGCCAATCGCTGGCCATCGTGCTCGAGCACGCCGACCAGAGCGAGGCCGGGCACGCCGCAGCGGCACAGGCGACGGCGCGCTTCCTCGCGGATGGCGACGTGCCCAGCGCCGTGCAGACGCTGCTCAACGACGCGCTGGCGTACCACGACGGCGGCGACCTGGCGCAGGCGCTGGCCACGCTGGAGCGCGCGCGGTCGCTGCAGGACACGCTGCCCGAGCGCTTTCACTCCTACTCGAGCATGGAGCTGAATTTCGGCTTCGTCCTCACGGGCCTGGGCGACTACGCGCGCGCGCTGCACCATCTGGAGCGCGCTGCCGAATCGGCGCGCGCACAAACTCCCGGCTGGATGCCGCTGGTGGCCGGGCACCGGGCGCAACTGTGGCTGCACCTTGGGCAGGTGGCGCGTGCGCGCCAGGAGCTGCGCGCGGCTGAACCCGATGGCGCCACGCCGCCGATGGCGCGCAACCGCTGGCTGTTGGCGCTGGCACAGATCGGTGCCGAGCGTGTCGGCGAACAGCCGGTCGGGACGGCGCTGGCCGAGCTCTCGGCCAGCGTCGCGCCGCAGGGACGGCGGCTGTCGCGCTGGCGTGCACAAGTGGCGCAACTGCTGCACATGCAGCCGGGTGCGGCCCTGTCGCTGGCCGAGAGCCTGTGGGACGAGATCGAGCGCACCCCGCGCCACGGCCTGGCCATCGTGCTCGCGGCGCGCCTGGCATCGCTGCTGGCGCGCGCCCAGGGCGCCGAGGCGGCGCGGCCCTACGCCGACCGTGCGCTCGCCGCGATGCCGACCAGCCTTCCCGACCAGGCCTATCGCGGCGAGATCTGGCTGCGCTGCCTGCCGGTGCTGCGGGTGGTGGACCGGGCGCGCCACGACACGCTGCTGAAGCAGGCCTGCGCGTGGATCGAGCTCACCGCACACACGCGCGTGCCGCCGCAGATGCGCGACGCGTTCGTCGAAGGCCATGCCGAGAACCGGGCGCTGCGCGCGATGCGGGCGCTCGGTTCGGGCTGAGGCGCCACACCGCGCCGTCATCGCAGGCGCGAGATCGGCCCGCGCAGCAGGTTCTCTCACACCTTGTCAGCACGAGCGCAGCGCGTGCTCCAGGTCGGCGATCAGGTCGTCCTCGTGCTCCAGGCCGATCGACATGCGCACCAGGCCGTCCGAGACGCCGACCTGCGCGCGGACCTCGGCCGGCACGCCCGAGTGCGTGGTCGACGCAGGATGGCACACCAGCGACTCGGTGCCGCCCAGGCTGACCGCGGACTTGAACAGCGCGAGCGCGTTGATGAAGCCAAACGCGGCGTCGCGCCCGCCTTCGAGCACGATCGAGAAGGTCGAGCCCGCGCCGCTGCACTGGCGCCGGTACACCGCCTGGTACGCAGGGTCGGCATTCAACTGCGGGTGCAGCACCTGCACCTTGCGCACCGTGTTCTCGGCCAGCCAGTGCGCGACGCGGCTGGCGGTGGCGGCGGCACGGCGCATGCGCAGTACCAGCGTCTCCATCGAACGCGCGATCATCCACGACGAGTGCGGATCGAGTTGCGAGCCGAACGCGCCGCGCGTGGCCTTGAGCCGGCGGATCAGTTCGGCCGGACCGCTGACGCCGCCGGCGACGAGGTCGCTGTGGCCGCCGACGTACTTGGTGAGCGAGTAGATCGCCAGATCGATGCCCTCGCGAATCGGGTGCTGGAAGATCGGCCCCAGCATCGTGTTGTCGCAGGCCGCGACGGGCCGGTAGCCGTGCCGGCGCTCGAACGCGGCAAGCGCCTGGCTGACGGCCTGGAAGTCGACCAGCGAATTGGTCGGATTGGCCGGTGTCTCCAGGTACAGCAGCGCGACCTTGCCGCGCGCCGCGGCCGCATCGAGCGCGGCGTCGATCTGCGCGCGTGACAGGCCGTCGGCGAACGGTTCGCCGCCGATGCCCCACTCGGGCAGGATCTTGCGGATCAGCGACTCGGTGCCGCCGTATAGCGGCGTCGAGTAGACGATCTGCTCGCCCGGGCGCAGCAGCGTGAGGAAGACCATCGCGATCGCCGACATGCCGCTCGAGGTGACGGCCGCGGCCTCGGCGCCGTCCAGCAGCGCCAGTCGGTCCTCGACGATCTCGAGGTTCGGATGGTTGAAGCGGCTGTAGACGAGCCCGGCACCCGCGTCCTGCGGCTGCGGCTTACGGCCGCTGACGACGTCGAAGAACTCGGCGCCGTCCTCGGCGCTGCGAAAGGCGAAGGTCGAGGTCAGGAACACCGGCGGCTTGACCGCGCCTTCGGACAGGAACGGGTCGTAGCCGTACGACATCATCTGCGTCTCGGGATGCAGCTCGCGCTCGAGAATCGACTTCTTGTGATAGGCCGAGTAGGACATGGGGGTCTCCGAAGCGAGGGGCGCGGCCGCGGGCCGGCGGCGGTGGCCCGATGATGCTCCGATTCGGGGGCGCGCCGGACGACGGCGCCGCGTGCCGCAGGAGTGCGGCGCGCGTCAGAGCTGGCTCGGCGGCGCTTCCTCGCGCGGGTCGCGGCTCGGATCGCGCAGCCGGCTGAGCAGATGCTGCGTCGGCTGGCGGCTTTCGCCGCCGTCGCGCTCGCTGCCTTGCGCGGGCTCGCCCGAGTCGCGGCGTCCGCGTGCTCGCGCGCCGAGCTGTAGCCAGATCGACGCCATCAGCGCGCATTGCGCGAGTGCAAGCAGCGCGAACAGCCCGAGCCACCACGCGCGCTCGCGTGCCAGGGCGTCGCGGCCTTGCGCGAGCGTGGCGTCGGCGGCGGCCAAGGCCTGCGCCGGCCAGAGCGTGAGCGCGCCGGCCAGGCCCGCCGCGGCAGCGTCGGTGCGCGTGGCCTCGCCCGCGTCGAGTGCGGCGAGGTAGGTCTGCAACGCGTCGCGCGCGACGGTGCGGGTGCGTACGAGTTCGGCGCCTTGCGTGATGGCGTCCGGCACGGCGACGGCGGCGGCGGCCGCGCGCACCGCGGACTGCAGCCGCCGGCGCGCGTTGGCGGCGTCGGAGGCGACGCTGCCGTGTCGCGCCGCCTCCATCCCGACGAAGGCCAGTACCACGCGCGCCGCCAGCCGCGCTTCGCGCAGCTCTGCTGCCGCCAGGGTGCCCGACACCACGCCGCCGACATCGCCGACGAGGTCCATCACCTGCAGCACCTGCTCGATCAGCAGGCGGTGCGCGGCATCGCTGTCGGCCGCACCGATGCGGCGCGCGGCGATGCGCTCGACGAGCGCCGCCCAGTCCTCGCGCAGTGCGGCCTCTTCGTCGAGCGCCGGTGCGAAGCGACCGCGCACCAGGGTATCGGTGAGTGTCGCCAGGCGACCGTCGACCTCGTGCTGGCGTGCCAGCCGTTCGGGTTCGAGCTCGCCGCGACCGGCCAGCACCAGCGCAGCCGAGCCGCGGTGCGCGAGCAGCGCGCGCTGCACGTCGACGGCGCGCGCCACCGGTTCGAGCCCGTTGCGCGCGCCGAGCAGCCCTTGCAGATCCTGGCTCTGCCGGCGCACGACGTCGACCACCGGCGTGGCCACCATCAGCATGCCGAGCACGCCGAGCAGCGCGAACTTGTGGCGCGCATGCAGCGGCCGCAGGCGCAGCCAGCGGCGCCAGACAGCGACGAAGGGACGGGCGGGCGGAAGCATGGACTCGAGGCGGGCGGCGGCGACCGAGGCGCGCGGCGCCCGGTGTCTGCTGTATCGGCAACGGCTCGTGCCGCTTGAGGGCACGGCCCGATGCGCGCCGCTGCGGCGTCGAAGTTGTCGTTTTCCGCGCCGAAGGCACCGGCATGCATGCCGGTGCGGCCGTGGACGGCGCGCTGCGCAGACAATAGCGGCCGCTCCGATGCCTCCGCCGCCATGACTGCCGACGCCTCCGACGACGACCGTACCGTGGTCCATGCCACGGCCGCGAGCATGGCCGCGAGCGCTACCCAGGCTGCGTCGAGCGCCATGCAGCCCACGCAGGCGGCCGACGCGCCGCCGCCGCAAGCCGCCGACGCGGCAGAGCCGGGCAACGGCCTGCCGGTCGGCACGCGCCTGGGCGAGTTCGAGATCACCGCATTCATCGGCGAGGGCGGCTTCGGCATCGTCTACGAGGCCACCGACCATTCGCTCGGCAGGCGCGTCGCGCTCAAGGAATACATGCCCTCGGCGCTGGCTTCGCGCAACGCGACGCGCCAGGTGCAAGTCAGGAGCGAGCGCTACCGCGAGACCTTCGAGGCCGGACGCAAGAGCTTCGTCAACGAGGCGCGGCTGCTGGCCAGCTTCGACCATCCGGCGCTGGTCAAGGTCTACCGCTTCTGGGAGGGCAACGGCACGGCCTACATGGCGATGCAGTTCCTCGAGGGGCGCACGCTGCAGGAGATGCTGCGCGAGAACCGCCGCGCCGGCACGGCACCCCCCGACGAGGCGTGGCTGCGCTCGGTGCTGGGTCCTCTCACCGAGGCGCTGCTCGTGATCCATGCGCAGCAGTGCTACCACCGCGACATCGCGCCCGACAACGTGATGCAGCTGACCAGCGGCCGCTGGCTGCTGCTCGACTTCGGCGCCGCGCGTCGCGTGATCGGCGACATGACGCAGGCGCTGACGGTGATCCTCAAGCCGGGCTACGCGCCGATCGAGCAGTACGCCGAGATCCCGGGCATGAAGCAGGGCGCCTGGACCGATGTCTACGCGCTGTCGGCGGTCGTGTACTTCGCCATCATGGGCAAGACGCCGCCGCCGTCGGTGAGCCGCATGCTCGACGACACCTACGTGCCGCTGGCGCAGGCGATGGCCGGGCACTACAGCGACGCGTTCCTGGCCGCCATCGACCGCGGGCTGGCCGTGCGGCCCGAGCAACGCACGCAGAGCATCGGCGAGCTGCGCCAGCAACTCGGCCTCGGCGAGGCGGCCATCGATCCCTTCACCGCGCAGCCGCTCACGCAGGGCGTCGCGCCGGGCGCGCCGGTGCGTGCGGCGGCGCCTGCCGCAGCGCAACCATCGACGCCGGCCGCCACGACGGCGCCGGCGTGGCACGAGGACGCCGCGGTCGAGTCGTCGCAGGCGACGGCCGTGCCGCAGCGCAAGGGCAGGGGTATGGCGGTGGGCATCGGCGTCGGCGCGCTGGTCGTGCTGGGGGCGCTCGGCGCGGGTCTGTACGGCGTGATGGTGCCGTCGGGCAAGCCGCCCGCGGCTGCAACGCCAGAGGTCGCCGGGCCGACGTCGACCCCGACTGCGCCGGCCGTCGCGGTCGCAAAGGCGCCGACCACGATGCCGCCGCCGGCCGCCACCGCGCCTGTGGTCGCGCCGGCGCCGGCGGCCACGGCCAACCCGGTCCCGCCAGCGCAGCCGCCGCTCGCCTTCGAGGAACTGCGCGAACTCGAGCGTGTGGTGGCGGACCAGACCCCGGGCTTCCGCGTGCGCGCCGAAACGCCGCAGAGCGTGCTGCACATCGGCAAGGACGAGTTCCGCTTCGCCGTCACGCCCGCGCGCGACGGCTATCTCACCGTGCTCGGCCTCGGTCCCGACGGAACGCTCGCGCAGCTCGTGCCCAACCAGCGTTCGGGCGTCGTCAGGTTGAAACAGGGCCAGACCTGGCGCTTCCCGACGCGCGACGGTTTCGTGCTCGAGACGCAGGATCCGCCCGGGCCGACGCAGCTCCTGCTCATCGTGTCGGCCCACCCGCGCAGCTACGACGCGCTGCGGCCCGTCGCGTCGGGGCCGGTCAAGGTCTTTCCGTCGCGCAAGGAGCTGGCCGCGCTGGCCGCGGGCGACGCCGGAGCCGGCCCGCTGCTCGCAGGACGCGCGCAGTGCGCCGCCGGCGCCGAGTGCTCGGGCGACTACGGCGCGGCACTGCTGCGCTACGACACGGTGCGCTGAAGCTCGCGATGAACAAGGCGTTCGTGCGCGAATCCGACGCGAGCGACGACGACGAGTCGGCCGGCAGCGGCGGCGGGCCGCTGCCGGCCGGTGCGCGCAACTACATCACGCCGCAGGGCTACCGGCGGCTGCGCGCGGAGCTCATGACGCTGCTCGACGTCGAGCGGCCCGAGGTCGTGCAGATCGTGTCGTGGGCGGCGTCCAACGGCGACCGCTCGGAGAACGGCGACTATCTGTACGGCAAGAAGCGGCTGCGCGAGATCGACCGCCGCATCCGCTTCCTGACCCAGCGGCTGGACATCGCCGAAGTGGCCGACCCCTCGGTGCACCA
Source organism: Burkholderiales bacterium (assembly GCA_028869005.1). Lineage (GTDB taxonomy): Bacteria > Pseudomonadota > Gammaproteobacteria > Burkholderiales > Burkholderiaceae_C > Rubrivivax. Next base: position 34,745 of record JAGWTJ010000007.1, read on the forward strand.
CGGCAGCGACCAGATCTTCTTCGGCGCCACCGTCACCTTCGCCGACGCGCGCGGCGAGCAGCGCTGCATCACGATCAAGGGCGTCGACGAGGCCGACGCGCTGGCCGGCGAAGTGAGCTGGGTGGCGCCGATCGCCCGTGCGCTGCTCAAGGCGCGCGAAGGCGACGAGGTGAGCCTGGCGACGCCGGGCGGCATCGAGCAGATCGAGGTGGTGCGCGTGGAGTATCCGGCGCCCGGGCGCTGAAGCCGTCCCCGTGCGCCGACGCGCGGTTTCACGGCGGCCCTTACCCTCCTCGGTAGCGCGACACGCGCTGCACCACCGGCACGCGCCGCAGCGTGCGCAGCACCTCGGCCAGGTGCACGCGGTCGCGCACGCTCACCAGCACCTGCAGCTCGACGTCGTCGGAGGCCGGCGCCGGGTCCATCGTGATGTGCGTGATGTCGGCCTCGGCCGAGCTGATGGCAGCCGCCACCTGCGCGAGCACGCCCTTGCCGTTGCGCACGAGCACGTGCACCGAGGTTTCGAACGGGCGCACCAGCTCGTCGGCCCATTCGACGCGCATCCAGCGCTCGCTGTCGCGCTCGAACAGGCGCTTGCCGGTGGGGCATTCGGCGGTGTGCACGACCAGGCCCTCGCCGCGACCGAGGTAACCGGTGATCTGGTCTCCGGGAATCGGCCGGCAGCAGGCGGCGAACTGCACCGAGGCGCCTTCGCTGCCGTCGACGAACACCAGGCCTTGTGCCGGCGACTGCTCGTCGTTGCCGTAGCGGCCGAGCGTGAGCGTCAGCGGATCGGGGCGGATGCCGCGTTCGCCCATCATCTGCGCCAGTCGCTTGGCGACGATGGTGGCGATCTTGCGCCCGAGGCCGATGTCGGTGAGCAGTTCGCCGCGGTTGCGGTTGCCGCTCCAGCGCGTGAGTTGCTGCCACAGCGCCGCCGCGGTCGCGTCCGACGGGTCGGAGGCCGGCGGCGTGAGGCCCTCGGCGCGCAACGCCTGCGTCAGCATCTTCTCGCCGAGCGCGCGCGACTCCTCGGCCTCCATGTTCTTGAGGAAGTGGCGGATCTTGGAGCGCGCGCGGCCGGTGCGCACCACCGACAGCCAGGCCGGATTGGGTCGCGCGCCGGGCGCCGTGACGATCTCGACCACGTCGCCGCTCTTGAGCTCGGTGCGCGGCGACACCGGCTCGCCGTTGATCTTGGCGCCCACCATGTGCTGGCCGACGTCGGAGTGGATGGCATAGGCGAAGTCCACCGGCGTGGCGCCGCGCGGCAGCGCGAGGATCTTGTTCATCGGCGTGAAGACGTACACCGCGTCGGGGTGCAGGTCGATCTTCACGTGATCGAGGAACTCGGCCGAGTCGCGCGTCTCGTCCTGGATGTCGAGCAGGCTTTGCAGCCAGATCGCCGACAGGCGCTGCGCGTCGGCGGCGGCCGCGCTCTTGTCGCCGTTGGTCTTGTACAGCCAGTGCGCGGCGATGCCCTTTTCGGCCACCGCATGCATGGCCCCGGTGCGGATCTGGAACTCGACGGCGGTCCCGAGCGGGCTCACCAGCGTCGTGTGCAGGCTCTGGTAGCCGTTGACCTTGGGGATGGCGATGTAGTCCTTGAAGCGCCCGGGGACGGGCTTGTAGAGCTGGTGCAGCACGCCGAGCGCGACGTAGCAGTCGCCGACCGTCGGCACCACGATGCGAAAGCCGAACACGTCGCTGACATTGGCAAAGCCGCTGTGCTTGTCGCGCATCTTCTGGTAGATCGAGAACACCGTCTTCTCGCGGCCGCTGACCTGCACCTTCATCTTCTGGCGTGCGAAGGCGCGCTC
>JAGWTJ010000434.1 GCA_028869005.1 Burkholderiales bacterium
GGTGCCCACCAGCTGCTCGATCGGCATCGTGCTCTACCCGCGCGACGGCACGGCCTCGTCGGCGATGGCCCACGCCGAGGCGGCCGCGCGCTACGCCAAGCGCAACGGCGGCGCGACCTTCGCCTTCTTCGAGCCAGGCATGCTCGGCGACGCGCGCGAGCAGGTCGAGCTGCTGCGCGACCTGCGCCACGCGGTGGCCAAGAACCAGCTGGAGCTCGTCTACCAGCCCAAGGTGCACGCGCCCAGCGGCGAGATCATGGGCGCCGAGGGCCTGCTGCGCTGGCACCACCCGGAGCGCGGCATGGTCAGCCCGGCCAGCTTCATTCCGCTGGCCGAGCGCCACGGCCTGATCGTCACGCTCGGCCAATGGGTGATCGAGGAGGCCTGCCGGCAGGCGCGCGCCTGGCGCGACCAGGGCCTGCGCATGCGCGTGGCGATCAACCTCTCGGTGCACCAGCTGCGCCAGCCCGACCTGGCCGAGCGCATCGCCGCCGCGCTGAAGCGGCACCAGATCAACCCCAACCTGCTGACCTGCGAGATCACCGAATCCGCCGCGATGGAGGATGCCGAGGGCACGCAGGCCATCTTCGAGCGGCTCGCCGCGGTGGGCGTGCACCTGTCGATCGACGACTTCGGCACCGGCTTCTGCAACTTCGCGATGCTGCGCAAGATGCCGGCCGAGGAGCTGAAGATCGACCGCAGCTTCGTGCTCGACCTCGAGACCAGCGCCGACGCGCGCGCGGTGGTCGACGCGGTGGTCAAGCTCGGCCAGGCGCTCGGCCGCAAGGTGGTGGCCGAAGGCGTCGAGACCGAGGGCCAGGCCCAGGTGCTGCGCGCGCTCGGCTGCGACGTGCTGCAGGGCTACCTGTTCGCCAAGCCGATGTCGGCCAAGGCGCTCGCGCTGTGGGCCATGAACGACGTGGGCCCGCGCGCCATCGAGTTCAGCGCCTCGTTGTTCCAGGAAACGCAGCCGGTCTCGGTGCACTGATCAGGGTTTCGGGCCGCTTCGTAGAATCCGGGCATGAAGTCGCCCGCCTACACCCGCGCCGCCGCGCTGCCCGAGATCCTCTCGCGGCGCATCGCCATCCTCGACGGCGCGATGGGCACGATGATCCAGCGCTACAAGCTCACCGAGGCCGACTACCGCGGCGAGCGCTTCCGCGAGCACCCCAGGGATCTCAAGGGCAACAACGAGCTGCTGCAGTTCACGCGGCCCGACGTGATCGCCGAGATCCACGCCAAGTACCTCGCCGCCGGCGCCGACATCGTCGAGACCAACACCTTCGGCGCCACCCGCGTGGCGCAGGACGACTACGGCCTGGCGCCGCTGGCGCGCGAGATGAACGTCGCCGCGGCGCGGCTGGCGCGCGAGGCCTGCGACAGGTTCAGCACGCCCGACAAGCCGCGCTTCGTGGCCGGCGCGCTCGGCCCCACGCCGCGCACCGCCAGCATCAGCCCCGACGTGAACGACCCGGCGGCGCGCAACGTCAGCTTCGACGAGCTGCGCGAGGCCTACCGCGAACAGGCCGAGGGCCTGCTCGAAGGCGGGGCCGACCTGTTCCTCGTCGAGACCATCTTCGACACGCTCAACGCCAAGGCGGCGATCTTCGCGCTCGACGAGCTGATGGAAGCCACCGGCGAGCG
>JAGWTJ010000435.1 GCA_028869005.1 Burkholderiales bacterium
CCGCCATCAAGGCGCGTTCGATGCCGGTGTGGCCGAGGTAGAAGGCGAGCGGGGAGGCCACGGCGGCAAGCAGCACTTCCTCGCGGAAGGCGGCTTCGTTCTGCCAGGCCGCCTGCAGCCCATCCTTTGAATAGCCGAGGGCATTGATCAGCCGGGTCAGGCCTTGCTTGCCCTTGAATTCGTCGATGGCGCTCTTGGCCGGTTCGTGGCTCATGCCGATTTTTCCAGTAGCGGTTTGAGGAAGCGGCCAGTATGGCTGGTTTTGTGTTTCGCCACGATTTCAGGCGGGCCGGCAACCAGGATGCGGCCGCCGCCGCCGCCGCCCTCGGGGCCGAGGTCGACGATCCAGTCGGCGGTCTTGATCACGTCGAGGTTGTGCTCGATCACGACGATGGTGTTGCCGGCGTCGCGCAGCTGGTGCAGCACCTTGAGCAGCAGGTCGATGTCGGCGAAGTGCAGGCCGGTGGTCGGCTCGTCGAGGATGTAGAGCGTGCGGCCGGTGTCGCGCTTGCTGAGCTCGAGCGCCAGCTTGACGCGCTGCGCCTCGCCGCCCGACAGCGTGGTCGCGCTCTGGCCGAGGCGGATGTAGCCCAGGCCGACGTCGAGCAGCGTCTGCAGCTTGCGCGCGAGGGTGGGCACGGCGCTGAAGAACGCATGCGCGTCCTCGACCGTGAGGTCCAGCACCTCGGTGATGTTCTTGCCCTTGTAGAGCACCTCCAGCGTCTCGCGGTTGTAGCGGCGGCCGTGGCAGACGTCGCAGGGCACGTAGACGTCGGGCAGGAAGTGCATCTCGACCTTGATCACGCCGTCGCCCTGGCAGGCCTCGCAGCGCCCGCCGCCCGAGGCCGACGCGACGTTGAAGCTGAAGCGCCCGGCGCCGTAGCCGCGCTCGCGCGCCGCCGGCACCTCGGCGAACAGCTCGCGGATCGGCGTGAACAGGCCCGTGTAGGTGGCCGGGTTGCTGCGCGGCGTGCGGCCGATCGGGCTCTGGTCGACGTTGATCACCTTGTCGAAGGCCTCCAGCCCCTCGATCGCCTCGTGCGGCTCGGCCTCGGCGTGCGAGTTGTAGAGCTTGCGCGCCACCGCGGCGTAGAGCGTGTCGTTGACCAGCGTGCTCTTGCCCGAGCCCGATACGCCGGTGACGCAGCTGAACAGCCCGACCGGGATCTCGACGCTGACGTTCTGCAGGTTGTTGCCGCGCGCGCCGATGATCTTCAGCCGCTGCGGGTCGGTGCTCTCGGCGAGCGTGTGGCGGCGCTTGGGCACGGCGATCTTCAGCGTGCGCGCCAGATAGCGGCCGGTGAGCGAATCGGGATTCGCCGCCACCTCCTCGGCCGTGCCCTGCGCGATCACGCGCCCGCCGTGCACGCCGGCGCCGGGGCCGAGGTCGATCACGTGATCGGCGGCGCGGATCGCGTCCTCGTCGTGCTCGACCACGAGCACGCTGTTGCCGAGGTCGCGCAGGTGGCGCAGCGTGCCGATCAGGCGTTCGTTGTCGCGCTGGTGCAGCCCGATGCTGGGCTCGTCGAGCACGTACATCACGCCGGTCAGCCCCGAGCCGATCTGCGAGGCCAGGCGGATGCGCTGCGCCTCGCCGCCGGAGAGCGTGTCGGCGCTGCGGTCCAGGCTCAGGTAGTT
>JAGWTJ010000436.1 GCA_028869005.1 Burkholderiales bacterium
CTTGGGCTTCTCGCATCGAGGCCTGGACACGTGAGCGGCGGAATTCCCGCCTAGAACAGGCAGCGCTGGCGCGCATCGCGCGGCGGCGGCACGAAGCGCGACAGATCGAGCTCGATGCGCTCGCGCGCGAGGCCGAGCCGCCGGCAGGCCTTCTCGAAGCGCTGGCGCAGCAGCTGCGCCCACACGCCCTGCCCCGTCATGCGCGTGCCGAAGCGCGGGTCGTTGTCCCTGCCGCCGCGCATCTCGCGCACGCGCGCCATGATGCGCGCCGCACGCTCGGGAACGTGCTGGTCCAGCCAGCGCTGGAACACCGGGTTCACCTCCCAAGGCAACCGCAGCACGATGCTGAAAGCGCGGCTGGCTCCGGCATCGCGTGCGGCGGTCAGGATGCGCTCGAGTTCGGGCTCGTTGAGGAAGGGAATGACCGGTGAGACGCTCACGCCGACCGGTACGCCGGAGCGCGCCAGAGCCTCGAGCGTGCGCAAGCGGCGATGCGGCGCTGCGGCGCGCGGCTCGAGTCGCCGCGCCAGCTCGGCGTCGAGCGTGGTGATCGAGACGTAGGCGGCCACGAGCCGTTCGGCAGCCAGTGGCGCAAGGAGGTCGAGGTCGCGTTCGACGAGGCTCGACTTGGTGATGATCGAGAACGCGTGGCGCGACTCGGCCAGCACCTCGATCAGTGCGCGCGTGATGCGCAGGCGCCGCTCGACAGGCTGGTAGGCGTCGGTGGCCGAGCCGATGTTCAGGCGCAGCGGCATGTAGCCGGGCGCCGCCAGGGCCTCGCGCAGCCGCTCGGCGGCATTGACCTTGGCCACGATGCGTGTCTCGAAGTCGAGGCCGGGCGACAGGTTTAGATAGCTGTGCGTCGGGCGCGCGTAGCAGTAACTGCAGCCGTGCTCGCAGCCACGGTACGGATTGATCGACAGCTCGAAGCCGATATCGGGCGAGTCGTTGCCCGTGAGGATGCTGCGCACCCGCTCTTCGCGCACCACGGTGGCGACAGATTCGGCGCTCTCGCCCTCACCCTCGCGCTCGTCGGTCGGGGCTGGCTCGGGCGGGTGCCAGCCGTCGTCGAACTCGCTCGCCCGCCAACCGGCAAACCGGTGCTCGATCGCCCACGTGGTGCCGCGGCCCTTGACAGGCGGCGCGCCACGCGGGGCGGCGGACGACGTGGTGCACGTTTGCGACATACTGTTAATTTATCCAGTTGTCGCATTTCATGCAAGAGCGACTTGCGGGCCTTGTGGGACTTGACGCCGACGCGTGCAGCCGCGCGCGCCGCGCCGCACGTCAGTACTCGGCTCGGCCGTCGGGTGCGCTGTTCTCGAAGCGTGTCTGCGGCTTCAGGAACGTGAGCCGCACCGTGTCCACCGGACCGTTGCGCTGCTTGGCGACGATGATCTCGGCGAGGCCCGGCTCCTTGCTTTCCTTGTTGTAGTAGTCGTCGCGGTAGATGAACATGATGACGTCGGCGTCCTGCTCGATGGCGCCGGACTCGCGCAGGTCGCTCATCATCGGGCGCTTGTCGTTGCGGCTCTCGACGCCGCGATTGAGCTGCGACAGCGCCATCACCGGACACTGCAGCTCCTTGGCCAGCGCCTTCAGGCCGCGCGAGATCTCGCCCAGCTCGGTGGC
>JAGWTJ010000437.1 GCA_028869005.1 Burkholderiales bacterium
GCCACGCTGTGGGACGTGTTCGGCGAGCAGGGCCACCCGGTGCGCGCCACCGTGTCCGACATGGGCCCGCTGCTGCTCTCGCGCATGCTGGCGCTCAACGAAACGCAGCAGGGCGTGCTGACCCTGGTGTTCAAGATCGCCGACGACCACGGCCTCGCGCTGCTCGACCTGAAGGACTTGCGCGCCATGCTGCAGTACGTGGCCGACAACGCCAGCCAGTTCCAGACCGAGTACGGCAACGTCAGCGCGGCCAGCGTGGGCGCCATCCAGCGCGGCCTGCTGCAGATCGAGGAACAGGGCGGCGACAAGTTCTTCGGCGAGCCCATGCTCAACATCCAGGACTTCATGCAGGCCGAGCGCGGCATGGGCGTGGTCAACATCCTGACCGCCGACAAGCTGATGAACGCGCCGCAGCTCTACGCCACCTTCCTGCTGTGGATGCTCTCCGAGCTGTTCGAGCAGTTGCCCGAGGTGGGCGACCTCGACAAGCCCAAGCTGGTGTTCTTCTTCGACGAGGCGCACCTGCTGTTCACGGACGCGCCGGCGGCGCTGATCCAGCGCATCGAGCTGGTGGTGCGCCTGGTGCGCTCCAAGGGCGTGGGCGTGTACTTCGTGACGCAGAACCCGCTGGACATCCCCGACACCGTGCTGGCCCAGCTCGGCAACCGGGTGCAGCACGCGCTGCGCGCCTTCACGCCGCGCGACCAGAAGGCGGTGAAGGCAGCAGCCACCACCATGCGCGCCAACCCCAAGCTCGACATCGAGACGGCCATCGGCGAGTTGGCGGTGGGCGAGGCGCTGGTCAGCTTCCTCGACGAGAAGGGCCGCCCCAGCGTCACCGAGCGTGTGTTCGTGATCCCGCCGGGCAGCCAGATCGGCCCGATCACGCCCGAGCAGCGCAAGGCGCTGATCGCCGGCTCGCTGGTGGCGGGCGTGTACGAGAAGGCGGTCGACCGCGACTCGGCCTACGAGAAGCTCAAGGGCCGCGCCGCCCAGAGCGCCGACAACGCGCGCAGCATGGCCGACGAGGCGGATGCGGCCGTCAAGGGCAGCAAGCCGCTGCCCGGCCAGGCGCCGGCCCCCACGCAGGCCTCCGGCGGCGGCATGTTCGACGGCCTGAAGGACGTGATCTTCGGCTCCACCGGCCCGCGCGGCGGCAAGCGCGAGGGCCTGGCCGAGGCGGCCGCCAAGTCGGCGATGCGCAGCGTCGGCTCGGCGGTGGGCCGCGAAATCATCCGCGGCGTGCTGGGTGGCATCCTGGGCGGCGGCTCGCGGCGGCGCTGAGCGCGGCGCGGCGGTTCAGGGCAGCGTGCCGAGGCGGAAGCCCGGCCGCGCCAGCACGCGCGACACCGCGTGCACGCCACCGACGATCACGCCCTGCGTGACGTAGCTGACGGGCGTATCGGGCTCCAGCGCGGCGATGGCCAGGCCGGCCAGCGGCTGGTCGAGCGGCACGTACCAACTGCCCGGCGCCACGTCGAGCAGCGCCGGCACGGTTTCCACCTGCGGCTGCAGCGCGCCGGGGCTGTCGGCCAGCGCCGCGCGCGAGGTCTCGCGGTAGCTCGCGCCGCGCACCACGCCCTGCTCCTCGATGCGCTGCACCGTGAGCCCCAGGCCGCGCAGGC
>JAGWTJ010000438.1 GCA_028869005.1 Burkholderiales bacterium
TGTTCGGCCTGCCCGGCAACCCGGTGGCGGTGATGGTCACCTTCTACGCCTTCGTGCGCGACGCGCTGCTGGCGATGAGCGGCGCGTCGCCGCAGCCGCTGCCCATGCTGCGCGCCGCCAGCACGCAGGCCATCCGCAAGAAGCCGGGCCGCACCGAGTACCAGCGTGGCATCGTCACGCGCAGCGCGAATGCGGCGTCGGGCTGGCAGGTCGAGATCACCGGCTCGCAGGGCTCGGGCATCCTGCGCAGCATGAGCGTGGCCAACGGCCTGGTCGTGCTCGGCCACGAGCAGGGCAACGTGGCGGCCGGCGAGCTGGTCGATGTTCTTCCCTTCGACGGCCTGGTCTGAGGAGACTCATGTACCCCACCCCCGCCGCCGCTGACAACACTGGGGCCGGCACCCCGCGCAAGGCCATGACGCTGCATCGCCTGGCGGCGATGCGCGCGGCCGGCGAGAAGATCGCCATGCTGACCTGCTACGACGCCAGCTTCGCGCGGCTGCTCGACGACGCCGGCGTCGACGTGCTGCTGATCGGCGATTCGCTGGGCATGACGCTGCAGGGGCGCGACAGCACGCTGCCCGTCACCCTCGACGAGATGGCCTACCACGTGCAGTGCGTGGCGCGCGGCAACCGCTTCGCCTGGATCGTCGGCGACCTGCCCTTCGCCAGCTACCACACCGGCACCGAGCAGGCGCTGCTGAGCGCGGCGACGCTGATGCGCGCCGGCGCGCACATGGTCAAGCTCGAAGGCGGCGGCTGGACGGTGCCGGTGGTGCGCCACCTCGTCGAGCGCGGCATCCCGGTGTGCGCGCACCTGGGCCTCACGCCGCAGTCGGTGCACGCGCTGGGCGGCTACCGCATCCAGGGCCGCGACGAGGACGGCGCCGAGCGCCTGCTGCGCGAGGCACGCGAGCTCGCCGAGGCGGGCGCCGCCATGCTGGTGGTCGAGCTGATTCCCAGTGCGCTGGGCGAGCGCCTCGCGCAAAGCCTGCCCATCCCGGTGATCGGCATCGGCGCCGGCCCCGGCTGCACGGGCCAGGTGCTGGTGCTGCACGACATGCTGGGCGTCACGCGCGGCCGGCTGCCGCGCTTCGTGCGCAACTTCATGCAAGGCAGCGACAGCATCGAGGCTGCGATCCGCGCCTACGTGGCCGCCGTCAAGGACGGCAGCTTCCCCGACCCCGCCCAGCACGGCTACTGAACCGCACACCCCACGCATGCAGATCGTCCACAGCATCGCCCAGCTGCGCGCCGCGCTGGCCGGCCAGGCCAACACCGCCTTCGTGCCCACCATGGGCAACCTGCACGAGGGCCATCTCTCGCTGATCAAGCTGGCGCGCGCGCGCGGCGGCCCGGTGGTGGCGAGCATCTTCGTCAACCGGTTGCAGTTCGCGCCGCACGAGGACTTCGACACCTACCCGCGCACGCTGGAGCGCGACTGCCAGCTGCTCGCGCCGGCCGGCTGCGACATCGTCTTCGCGCCGTCGGAGAAGGATCTCTACCCCGAGCCGCAGGGCTACAAGGTGCATCCGCCGGCCGAGCTGGCCGACATCCTCGAAGGCTACTTCCGCCCCGGCTTCTTCACCGGCGTGTGCACCGTGGTGCTCAAGCTCTTCAAC
>JAGWTJ010000152.1 GCA_028869005.1 Burkholderiales bacterium
CTTGTTCTTGGCGCTCCACACCGCGAACCAGACCTCGTCGCCCGCCTTGTTGTACTCGGGCTGCACGACGCGCTTGGCGCCGTCGTCGGTCAGACCCGCCCACTCGGCGATCGGCAGCACCGTGAAGCCCTTGTCGAGGTTCTTGGTGTCGAACACGGCGACCGACTGCGAGAGCTTCGGATCGGGGTTGAGCGGCGTGTCGACCCACAGATGGTTGGACTTCGGGTGCGTCTTGATGAACAGGTTGCCGCCGCCCTGGCCCTTGATTTGCGCGACCTGCTTGAACGCCGTGTCCTTGCGCTTGGGGTCGGTGGCGATCAGCGAGATCGACTCGTCGCCCAGGTGCCCGGTGGCCCAGACCGGACCGAACTTCGGATGCACGAAGTTGGCGCCGCGGCCCGGGTGCGGGATCTTGCCGACCTCGGTGACGGCGGCCAGCTTGTCGTCCTTGGCGTCGATCACGGCGATCTTGTTGCTGTTGTTGGCCGCCACCAGGAAGTAGCGCTTGGTGCTGTCCCAGCCGCCGTCGTGCAGGAAGGGGGCCGAGCCGATCTCGGTCGTCTTCAACGCGTCGAGGTTGGTGTAGTCCACCATCAGCGTCTTGCCCGTCTCCTTGACGTTGACGACGAACTCGGGCCGGAAGTGGCTGGCCACGATCGAGGCCACGCGCGGCTCGGGGTGGTACTCCTGCGTGCCGACGACCATGCCGCGGGTGGCGACGATCTTCAGCGGCTCGAGCGTGTCACCGTTCATGATCGTGAACTGCGGCGGCCAGTAGGTGCCGGCGATGGCTAGCTTGTCGATGTAGCCCTTGTACTTGCTGGTCTCGACCGAACGCGCCTCGAGACCGACGCGGATCTCGGCGACGTTGTCGGGCTTGGCCATCCACAGGTCGATCATGTTGATCTTGGCGTCACGCCCGATCACGAACAGGTAGCGTCCCGAGGCCGAAGTGCGCGTGATGTGCACCGCGTAGCCGGTCTTGACGATGTTGATGATCTGCTTGCTGTCGCCGTCGATCAGCGCGATTTCGCCGGTGTCGCGCAGCGTGGTCGAGAAGATGTTGTCGATGTTGTAGTTGTTCTCCTTCTTCTTCGGGCGCAGCTCGGGCGGCACGATGACCTTCCAGGTCTTCTTCATGTCGGCCAGGCTGTACTCGGGCGGTGTCGGAGGATCGTGCTGGATGTAGCGGGCCATCAGGTCGACCTGCTGCTCGTTGAGCTCGCCGCTGGTCAGCCAGTTGGGCATGCCGGCGGGCGAGCCGTAGCCGATGAAGACCTTCAGGTACTCGGTGCCCTTGCCGATCGTGATGTCGGGCGTCAGCGGCTTGCCGGTGGCGCCCTTGCGCAGCACGCCATGGCAGCCGGCGCAGCGCTGGAAGTAGATGCCGCGGGCGGTCTCGAACTCGGCCTCGCTGATCGGCGGCGCCTTGGCGTTCGCCGACTTGTGCATCGGCTCGCTCGCCAGCGGCGAGGGCGCGGCCTGGTAGGTCGCCTCGGGCGAGGTCGTGGTGGTTTGCGACTTGTCCTGCGCCTGGGCGCCGAACGGGGCCGCGAGCAGCAACGCTGCCAGTGGAACGAGCCCGAGCACATGCTTGCGGGCAATCGACAGGGCCTTCATGGAGCCTCCTTTGGTTTGAATATCGTGCAGTGCAACAATCCGCCTCGGGCGGCATCGTTGCGGCCCGGTCACCGGCTGTCCTTGAACCAGTTCAAGCGGCCCCGACGGTGCCTGCAGGTGAGCGCGTGCGCATTGACAGCCGTCAGTTCGGCTCCGCTTGGCGATCGCCGACGCCGGCGCAGACGACCCAGGTCAAACCCCATCGGATGCCGCGCCACGATGCTTCACGACATGATTTCTTCCAATCCTGCAGACCGTGCGCGCCGGGCCCTGGCGGCGGCTCCCGCCGCCCGCCGTTGCCGGGCCGCGGTGTTCGCGCTCGGTCTGGCCGCTGCCGCTGCCGGCGCCGCCGAAGCCAACGCGGCCGCCGATGCCGCCGAAACCAGCGCGGCCGTCGGTACCGTCGATGCGATCGAAGCCGGCGGCGCGCCGACGGCCATCGTCGTCACCGCCACGCGCCACCCGCAACTCGAGATCGAGGCGCCGGCGGCGCTCGGCGTGGTGACGCGGCGCGACATCGAAAGCCGCGGCGCCGACAACGTCATCGAGGCGATCCGAGGCGAGACCGGCGTGTCGCTGCAAGGCAAGGCGATCGGCGGGCGCAAGGTGATCAGCCTGCGCGGCCTGGACAGCAAGCACACGCTGTTCCTCGTCGACGGCCGCCGCGTCGGCGCCAGCGACGGCGTGATCGGGCACTCCGACTTCCAGTACGACTGGATCGACGTCGACGACATCGAGCGCGTCGAGATCGTGCGCGGCCCCTTGTCGGTGCTGTACGGCTCCGAGGCGATGGGCGGCGTGGTCAACATCATCACGCGCCAGCCGGGCGACGCGTGGCACCTGGGCACGACCGTCGAGGGCCGCCAGGCCGATGGCGGGCGCGGCGGCAGCGGCGGGCGCGCGTCGCTGCGCATCGACGGGCCGCTGGGTCCGGGCCTGGCGCTGCGTGCCGGGGCCAGCCGGCTGGAGCGCTCGGCGCTGGCTTCGCCAGTCGACCCGACCGTCTCCGAGCTGGAAGGGCGCGACAAGACCGACGGCTGGGCCGCGCTGGCCTGGCAGCCGGTGACCGGGCAGCGGCTGGACGCCGAAGTCCACAGCAGCCACGAGCGCCGCTGGGCCGAGGCGCGCGAGCGCAGCGGGCGCCGTCGCTACAACGAGACCGTCAACCTGGTCGACCGCCAGCTCGGCTCGCTGGCCTGGGAGGCCGATTGGGGCGACGTCGGCACCGCTTCGACGCTCGCCACCCAGTTGCGCGCCTACGAATCCACCATCGACGTGGTCAACCAGCGCACGAACAACGTGTCGGTCAACCCGCCGCAGCGCATCGACGAGCGCGTGCTCGAGGGCCAGGCCCGCGCGCGCCTGGGCGCGCAGGACCTGGTGGGCGGCTTCGAGGCGCGCAACGAAGCGCTGTCCGACCCGGGTCTGCCCGACGGCCGCTCGGTGGCGCTGCATCGCTCGCTGTATCTGCAGGACGAGACGAACATCGCGCGCGCGCTGCGGCTGACGCTGGGCGCGCGCTACGACGGTCACAGCCTGTTCGGCCACCAGATCAGCCCACGCGTCTACCTCGTGTGGCGCGACGCCGGGCCGTGGACCATCAAGGGCGGCTACAGCCACGGCTTCATGGCGCCCAACCTCAAGCAGATCGTTCCCGGCGCGCGCGCCGAAGGCCCGAACCTCGTCTACGGCAACCCCGATCTGCGCCCCGAGACCAGCGACAGCGTCGAGCTCGGCTTGGGCTGGCAGCGCGACGGGCGCGAGCTGCAGTTGATGGTGTTCGACCAGCGCGTGGACCACCTGATCGATCTCAAGCTGCTGAGCCCCGGCGCCGTTCCCGGCACCGGCTCCTACGTGTACGAGAACCTGGTGCGCGCGCGCCTGTCGGGCGCCGAGGCCTCGTGGGTCGAACCGCTGGCCAGCGGCTTCGCGCTCGGGCTCAGCTACAGCTATCTGGACGCGCGCGGCGACGACGGCCAGCGCCTGCTGCAGCGGCCGCGCCACAGCGCCACGCTCAGGCTGGACTGGCAGCAGGGACCCTGGCGCGCCGGCCTGCGCACCGAGTACAGCGCCGACGAGCGGCTGGCGGCGGCCGTCGCCGGCAATCCGTCGCAGCCGGCGCCCAGCGTGACGCTGGTCGGCGCGCAGGTCGCGCGCACGCTGCCGGCGGGGCTCGACCTGTCGCTGGGCGTGGACAATCTCACCAACGTGAGCCTGGCGGCCAAGTCGCCGCTGTTCACGGCCGTCGAGCCGCCGCGCACCTGGCGCTTCGCCCTGCGCGGACGCTGGTAGCGGCTGTCGCGCAGCCCGTGCGGCGCAGAGCGTCGCCGCAGCCCCGGCGCCATGACCCTCCTCGATCACTACCAGGCCGTCAAGAACGCGCACGTGACGTTCGTGTCGATCAGCGTGGCGCTGTTCGTCGCGCGCGGCGTCGCGGTGCAGATGCGCTCGCGCTGGCCGATGCGCGCCGCCGTGCGGCGCGTGAGCGTGGTCATCGACACGCTGCTCATCAGCGCCGGCGGGCTGCTGTGGTGGATGCTGTCGCTCAACCCGCTGCGCGAGCGCTGGCTCGGCGCCAAGCTGCTGCTGGTCGTGGTCTACATCGTGATCGGCTCGTTCGCGCTGAAGCGGGCGCCGACGCTGGGCGCGAAGGCCGGCGCCTTCGTCGCCTCGATCGTCTGCGTCGCGCTGGTCGCGGTGATCGCACTCACGCACGGCTCGATGGATCTGGCGGCGCTGCTCGCGCGACTGCGCTGAGCCGCGCGCCGCGTCACGGCATGATCTCGACGTACTCGTAGACCTCGCAGTCGGTGATCTGGCGGCGCACCGGCAGCGCGAGCCGGCCGAACCAGGCCAGCGGGTCGTGGCGGTCGATCTCGCGGCCGATGAAGCGCAGCAGCTCGCAGATCGGTTCGACGACGTTGGCGCGGTAGCGCAGGTCGTTCTTCACGTAGCCCAGATACAGGTTCTTCATGCAGTTGCCGCGACACCAGGCGTAGGCCTCGCAGCCCGTGCAGGGCATGGCCGGCATGTGCTGCAGCGGGCTCGCCTTCAGCCAGTTGCCCTTGACGCTGCCCATCAGCATCGCCGGCACGTACATCATGTCGGGGCAGGGGTAGATCTGGCCGTTGGGCATGACGTTGATCAGATGCGAGGACACGCGGCACTGCGTGCGCCCGGCGTACAGCTCCTGCGCGCGCCCGGGCAGCACCTTGTTGCGCACGATGCCCATCAGCGGAAGCAGCGGGTACAGACGATCGGTGCGCGCGAAGAAGCGTTCGATCAGGCGCACCAGCACCGCCTGCCGCCGCTCGAGCGAGTCGCCCGCGTACTGCTCGTCGGCCACGAACTGCCAGTACAGGTAGTCGAAGGGCGACTCGTCGCCCACCAGCGCATCGAGTTCCTCGAACGTGGTCTGCGGGTTGCCCCAGGTGACGCGCGCGGTGACGCTGCCGCCGATCTGCGCGCGCACCTGGCGCAGGTTCTTCAGCACCTGGCGGTAGATGCCGCGTCCGCGGTAACCGTCGGTGATGGCCTCGCCGCCGTCGATCGACACCAGCACGTTCGACAGTCGGGCGAGCACCCAGGGCGGCAGGTCGTCGAGCAGCGTGCCGTTGGTCTGCAGCTGGAAGCGCCAGTGCGCAAAGCGCTGCATCACCTCCAGCATCATCGGTCGGTTGAGCGTCGGCTCGCCGCCGTAGAAGGTGACGTAGACCTCCTTGCCCGCGAGGTGTTCGCGGGCGAACGCCGCCAGCTCGTCGATGCCGTACTCGACCTGCGTCTGCGAGCCCAGCACGTCGCCCACGCCGAGCGAGCAGTAGCTGCATTTGAGGTTGCACTTGAGCGTGGTGAGCAGTTGCAGCTCGACGCGATTGCCGACGATCGGATCGCTCGTCGGGGCCGCGGCGCACGACGCGCGCTGCGCGTCGGAGTCGTTCTTCAGGGTTGTGTTCATGGCACGGGGCTGGTGGCTCGGGTGAGGGCTCGCGCGCGGGGTCGGCGGCGTGCCGGGCGAGGAAGTCGCAGGAATGCAGCGACCCGAAGGGCGGCGCCCTGGATGGCGCCGGCAGTGGCGGCAGTGGCGGCAGCGCGCTCTCGCCGCAGCAACGGTCGACACCGCCGCATGCGGGTGCGGCCGCTGGCCGCGCTCAGGCCCCGAGCGGCGGGGCGTGCTTGGCCAGCGAATTGATGCCGAAGCGCCGACGCTCCTGGCCGGCATGCAGCGACATCACCCGGGCGCGCTGCACGACGCCGCACAGCCGGCGCAAGCGGCCGAGGCGACGGCGGGATCGGTGCAGGGCCGGACGCGGCATGCGAGGCATTGTCGCATCGCGCTGCGCGCCGGGCGGCCGCAGCGTCGCACGCACGCGCCCGGATAATGCGGCGATGGCCCTGCTGATCCCGTTCGCCGCACCATTGCAGGCGCTGGCGCGAGTTCGGTCGGATCAGGTGCGAGGCGGCGGCGTCGACGATGTCCTGCCGCCTCTGCCGCCGCTGCCGAATTTGGCGGCACTGATCGCGCAGTCGACGCCCGTCGAGCGCGACGACGGCGACGAGTGGAGCCTGACGCCGCCGCACGAGCGTGCGCTGGCGCGCGCCCTCGGCTGGTCGGGCAGCGACGGGCAACTGCCGTTCGCGGCGCGCGCCGCGCGTGCCGACGGGCTGGACAGCGGCGACGTCGCCGTCGGCCTGGTGACGCCGTCGCACTGGCATCTGGGCACCGATCAGGTGAGCCTGGTCGACCCGGCGGCACTCGTGCTGGCCGAGGACGAATCGCACGCGCTGTTCGACGCCGTACTGCCGACCTTCACCAGCGAGGGCTTCGGTTTCGCCTACGGCGCCGCCGACCGCTGGTACCTGCTGCACGAGAGCCTGGCCGAGCTGGCCACGGCATCGCTCGACCGCGTCATCGGCCGCAACGTCGACCGCTGGCTCGGCAGCCAGCCAGCGGCGCGCCGTCTGCGTCGCCTGCAAAGCGAGGTGCAGATGCTGCTGTACGAGCATCCGGTGAATGCGGCGCGCGAGGCGCGCGGCCTGCTGCCGGTCAACTCGTTCTGGCTCAGCGGCTGCGGCGTGGCGCAGCCCGAACGCCGCGCCGGCCCGGACGTCGACCTGCGGCTGCGCGCAGCGGCGCTGGCCGGCGACGCCGCGGGCTGGGTGCGCGCCTGGGAGACGCTCGACGCGGGGCCGCTCGCCGTGCTGCTCGCCGCGGCGCAGCGCGGCGAGCCGGTGGAGCTGGTGCTGTGCGGCGAGCGCAGCAGCGTCGTCCTCGCATCGCGGCCACGCCGCTGGTGGCAGCGCATCGCCGCACGCTGGGCCGCGCCGCCTTCGCCGCTGCCGCTGCTGGAGGCACTGTGATCCTCGAGGCCCGCGACGTGCCGCCGCGCGTGGCCTTCGCGCTCGAGCGCGAAGGCGTGCACCCGCTGCTGGCGCGGCTGCTCGCGGCGCGCGGCGTGCGCAGCGCCGACGAGCTCGACGACCGTGCCGCCAGGCTGCTGCCGCCGGACGCACTGGCCGGCGCGGCCGCAGCGGCGCGGCTGCTCGCCGACGCCATCGACGCCGGCCAGCGCATCTGCATCGTTGCCGACTACGACTGCGACGGCGCCACGGCCTGCGCGGTGGCGCTGCGCGGCCTGGCGCTGCTGGGCGCGCCGCGCGCCACGCTCGACTACGTCGTGCCGGACCGCGCGCGCCACGGCTACGGCCTGACGCCGGCCATCGTCGAGCTGGCCGTGCCGTTCGCGCCGCACGTGCTGGTCACGGTGGACAACGGCATCGCCAGCCACGCCGGCGTCGAGCATGCGCGTGCGCTCGGCATGCAGGTGCTCGTCACCGATCACCACCTGCCGGCGGCCGGGCTGCCGCTGCCCGCGGCCGACGTGATCGTCGACCCGAACCAGCCGGGCTGCGACTTCGCCAGCAAGGCGATCGCCGGCGTCGGCGTCATGTTCTACGTGCTGCTGGCCACGCGCACCGAGCTGCGCTCGCGCGGCCGCTTCGACAGCGCCACGCAGCCGAAGCTCGAGACGCTGCTCGACCTGGTGGCGCTCGGCACCGTGGCCGACGTCGTCCGGCTCGACGCCAACAACCGCCGCCTGGTGGCGCTGGGCTTGAAGCGCATGCGCGCCGGCCGCATGCAGCCCGGCGTGGCGGCGCTGTTCCGCGCCGCGGCACGCGAACCGGCGCGCGCCGCAACCTTCGACCTGGGCTTCGCACTCGGGCCGCGCGTCAACGCCGCCGGGCGGCTGGCGGACATGACGCTCGGCATCGAGTGCCTGCACAGCGACGACGCCGCGCGTGCGCAGGAACTGGCGTCGCGGCTGGACGCGATCAATCGCGAGCGCCGCGTCGTCGAGGGCGGCATGCGCGAGCAGGCCGAGCGGCGCATCGAGGAACTGCTGGCCACGCTAGCCGCGGCGCCCGCGGCGCTGGCGCTGTTCGACGACGGCTTCCACGAAGGCGTGGTCGGCATCGTGGCCGGCCGCCTGAAGGACCGGCTGCACCGCCCGACTTTCGTCTTTGCGCGCGGTCAGGATGGCCTGCTCAAGGGCTCGGGGCGTTCGATTGCAGGCTTTCACCTGCGCGACGCGCTCGACCTGGTGGCCAAGCGCGAGCCGGGGCTGCTGCTGCGCTTCGGTGGCCACGCGATGGCCGCCGGCTGCACGCTGGCCGGCGACGCCACCGAGGCGGTCGCCGTGTTCGACGCCGCGTTGCGTCGCGTCGCCGCCGAATGGCTGGACGCCGCCGCGCTGACGCGCACGCTGCGCACCGATGGGCCGCTGGCCGCCGAATGGTTCAACGCCGAGAC
>JAGWTJ010000439.1 GCA_028869005.1 Burkholderiales bacterium
GTTGCCGGCCGGCGGCGGCGTGGCGCCGGGCAGCGTCACCCAGCTCGTGCCGAAGTCCTCCGAGTACCACAGCCGCGAGCCGCCGACGATCGCCTGCGTGAAGCGCTGCCGCCCGGCCGGCGCGCCGGGGCGCTCGTGCGTCACCAGCGCGGGCGTGGAGTAGCGCGCGCAGCGTGCCGCGTCGTCTTCGCCGCGCGGCAGGCTCAGCGCGAGCACGCCGTCCGAGGAGCGCCAGCGGCCGCGCTCGACCTGGTGCACGTAGCGCTGCGGCTGCGTCGGGTCGAAGGCCGCGCCGCCGCCTTCGCCGCTGCCCACGCAGCGCCAGGCCGCGCCCGACTGCCGCTCGGCGATGCCATGCCCCTGCAGGCTGGCGACGATGCCGCCCTCGCACCGCGGATGCTGGGCGATCGCGTTGGCCTCGTGCGCGCGCACGCCGCCGGCCAGCGCGGCGAAGCCGAAGCGCTGCGAGGCCGGCTGCGAGCGGTAGATGCCGCCGTCGCTGGCCACCCAGAGGCGATTGCCGTTGTTGCTGAAGACGATGTGGTGCACGAACGGGTACACGCCGGCGCCGAGCGACATCGGCGTGCCGCCCACGTGCAGCTGGCCGCCCGCGCCGGCGGCCACGTCGGCCGCCAGCAGCGCAGCGTCGTCGCGCCCGCGCGCGTTCGGGATGCGCAGATTGCCCACGGCGCTGGTGAAGACATGGCGCGCGCCGCCGAGCAGCACGCGCTGGTTGAGCGTCGGATGCACGGCCAGCGCGATGGCGGCGTGGCCGGTGCGGCCGAGAACGTCGGGCACGTCGAGCACCGCGCGTGCCACCAGCGTGGCCGGGTCGGCACCGCCGCCGATGCGGAACAGCAGCGGCCGCTCCAGATCCGGGTAGATGCTGCGGATCGCCGCCACGTCGCCCGCCGAGAGGCCATCGCGCTGGCCGATGCTCTGGCCGCCCAGCGGCACGATGGTGTCCTCGCCGTTCTTGCTGAACGCCTTGCGGCTGTAATGCATGATCGACGCGTAGTCGTAGGCGCCGACGTCGTCGCCGTCGGTGATGTGCTGGTCGAAGTTGTCGAGTTCGTCGGGGTCGATGTTCTCGGTCTGCACGCGCACGTGGGCGTTGCGGTCCTCGCGGCTCTGCTCGTGCCACAGGCCCAGCGAGTGGCCGATCTCGTGCACCGTGGCGCCGAACTCGCAGCCGTCGGTCAGCGAGACCACCTGCTTGCCGCCGCGCATGCCCACCGGCGAGCTGCAGCCCTTGACCGGCTCGAAGGACACCCAGTTCGGATAGAAGGCCTGGTTGGCCGGCGTTCGCTCGACGAAGCGGATGCGCGTGCGCGACTCCCAGTGCGCGATGGCGCGCTCGACGCGATCGCGCAGCGCCGGCGTGGTCTCCCAGGCCACGAGGCCGCCCGGCCAGCGCGCCGCGCTGCTGTGCACGATGCCGCGCAGCACGCCGGCCGGCGCGGCGCCGGGCGCGGCGCGCGCCGCCTTCACCGCCGTGCGCAGCGCTTCCATCTCGGCTTCGCTGCCCAGGTCGATGTCGCCCTCGAAGATCGCGCGGTCGTCCATGAGGCGGTAGCTCACGGGCCGCACTTCCAGCGACTCGATCA
>JAGWTJ010000153.1 GCA_028869005.1 Burkholderiales bacterium
CGCCGGCGCGAAGCCTTAGCGCGGCGCCGACGCGGCGTCTCAGCGCGGCGCCGACGCGCCGTGGCTGCCGGCTGCGGGCAGTTCAGCCGCGGCCAGCAGCGGCGCGGCGCTGTCCTTGGGCGCGACGATAGCTGCGGCCATGCCCGGCGGCAGCGGCCAGCGGATGCCGATCGCGGGGTCGTCCCAGCGGATGGCGCGCTCGCAGTCCCTGGCGTAGAGGTCGGTGGTCTTGTAGAGGAATTCCGTGTCGTCCTCGAGCGCGAGGAAACCATGCGCGAAGCCTTCCGGGATCCAGACCTCGCGCCGGTTGGCCGCGCTCAGTTCGACGCCGACCCAGCGGCCGAAGCCGGCCGAGCCGCGGCGGATGTCGACCGCGACGTCGAACGCCGCGCCGCGCACCACGCGCACCAGCTTGCCCTGCGCATGCGGAGGCAGCTGGTAGTGCAGGCCGCGCAGCACGCCGGCCCGGCTGCACGAATGGTTGTCCTGCACGAAGGGGCGCGGCGGCGGCAGGCCGAGCTCGGCCAGCGCAGCGTCCAGGCGCGGCCGGTTCCAGGTCTCCATGAACCAGCCGCGCTCGTCGCCGAACACCGTCGGCTCGACCACCACGACCTCCGGCAGCGCGGTGCGAACGAGCCGCATCAGGCGGCCCGCTCGCGCAGCAGGCGCAGCAGGTACTGTCCGTAGCCGTTCTTGTGCATCGGCGCGGCGAGCGCTTCGAGCTGCGCGCTGTCGATCCAGCCGGCGCGCCAGGCCACCTCCTCGGGGCAGGCCACCTTCAGGCCCTGGCGCTTTTCGAGCGTGGCGATGAACTGGCCGGCATCGAGCAGGCTGTCGTGGGTGCCGGTGTCGAGCCAGGCGTAGCCGCGGCCCATGATCTCGACTGCGAGCCGACCCTGGCGCAGATAGGTCGCGTTGACTTCGGTGATCTCGAGCTCGCCGCGCGCGCTCGGCTCGATCGACGCGGCGATGTCGCAGACCTGCTCGTCGTAGAAGTACAGGCCGGTGACCGCATAGGGGCTCTTGGGCGCCCGCGGCTTTTCCTCGATGCTGAGGGCGCGGCGCTGGCCGTCGAACTCGACGACGCCGTAGCGCTCGGGGTCGTTGACGTGGTAGGCGAAGACGGTGGCGCCCTGCGTGCGCGCTTGCGCGCGCGTCAGCAGCGGCTGCAGATCGTGGCCGAAGAAGATGTTGTCGCCGAGCACGAGCGCGCTACTCGCGCCGCCGATGAATGACCGCCCGAGGATGAAGGCCTGCGCCAGGCCGTCGGGGCTGGGCTGCACGCAGTAGCTGAAGTTCATGCCCCAGCGGCTGCCGTCGCCCAGCAGCGCCTGAAAGCGCGGCGTGTCCTGCGGCGTGCTGATGACGAGCACGTCGCGCATGCCGGCCAGCATCAGCGTCGTGAGCGGGTAGTAGACCATCGGCTTGTCGTACACCGGCAGCAACTGCTTGCTCAGCGCCAGCGTCGCCGGGTGCAGCCGCGTGCCCGAGCCGCCGGCGAGGATGATGCCCTTGCGTGCTTGCATGCGCGACCCCTTGTCGTTTCAGCGCGCGAACCACTCGGCGAGCACGCGCGCCATGCCTTGCTGCCACGGCGGCGGCACGAGGCCGAAGGCCTGCTGCAGCCGGGTCGTCGCCAGACGCGAATTCAGCGGCCGCCGCGCGGGCAGCGGGAAGGCCGAGCTCGGCACCGGTCGGATCGCGTCGGGCGCAACCTTCACCGGCTGCCCGGCCGCGCGTGCCGCCTCGACGACGTAGCGTGCGTAGCCGTGCCAGCTCGTCGCGCCGGCGGCCACGCAGTGATAGGTGCCGGCCAGCGCCGGCTCGGCGCGCGTGCGCACGAGCGCGTGCGCGCTGATGTCGGCCAGCAGCTCGGCGCCGGTGGGCGCGCCGATCTGGTCGTCGACCACATCCAGTGTCTCGCGCTCGGCGGCCAGGCGCAGCATGGTGCGCGCGAAGTTGCCGCCGCGTGCCGCGTAGACCCAGCTCGTGCGCAGGATGAGATGCCGGCAGCCGCTGGCGCGGATCGCCTCCTCACCTTCGAGTTTGGTGCGGCCGTAGACGCCGAGCGGACCGGTCGCTGCCGTCTCGTCGCGCGGCGCGCTGCCGCTGCCGTCGAAGACGTAGTCGGTGCTGTAGTGCACGAGCAGCGCGCCACGCGCTGCCGCCTGCGCCGCCAGCACGGCGGGCGCGGTGGCGTTGAGCGTGCGCGCGAGTTCGGGCTCGCTCTCGGCCTTGTCGACGGCGGTGTGCGCGGCGGCATTGACGATCACGTCCGGCTGCACGCGCGCCACCAGGCCGGGCAGCGATTCGGGCCGCGCGAAGTCGGCCGCGAGTTCGCCGGGCGAGTCGAAGTCGCAGGCCACCAGTTCGCCCAGCGGCGCCAGCGCGCGCTGCAGCTCCCAGCCGAGCTGTCCGTTCTTGCCGAGCAGCAGGATGCGCATGTTGACGCGACCCTCAGCGCTGGTCGTAGTTGACCGCCACCCAGTCACGGTAGCTGCCGCTTTGCACCTCGGCCACCCAGCCGGCGTGGTCGAGGACCCACTGCACGGTCTTGCGGATGCCGCTGGCGAAGGTTTCGGCCGGGCGCCAGCCGAGCTCGCGCTCGATCTTGCGCGCGTCGATCGCGTAGCGGCGGTCGTGGCCGGGGCGGTCCTTCACGTAGGTGACGAGGCGCGCGTACGGGCCAGCGGCACTCGGCCGCAACTCGTCGAGCAGCGCGCAGATGGTCTGCACGATCTCGATGTTGGGCTGCTCGTTCCAGCCGCCGATGTTGTAGGTCTGGCCGACGCGGCCGGCGGCGAGCACCGCGCGGAGGGCGCTGCAGTGGTCGCCGACGTAGAGCCAGTCGCGCACCTGCATGCCGTCGCCGTACACCGGCATCGGCTTGCCCGCCAGCGCGTGGGTGATGACCAGCGGGATCAGCTTCTCCGGGAATTGGTAGGGCCCGTAGTTGTTGCTGCAGTTCGTGGTCAGGACCGGCAGCCCGTAGGTGTGGTGCCAGGCGCGCACGAGGTGGTCGCTTGCGGCCTTGCTCGCCGAGTAGGGGCTGTTGGGTTCGTAGGCGTGCTGCTCGGTGAACGCCGGCGCGCCGGCGGCCAGGTTGCCGTAGACCTCGTCGGTGCTGACGTGCAGGAAGCGGAACGCCGCCCGCTCGGCCTCGGCCAGTGTGCTCCAGTACGCACGCGCGGCTTCGAGCAGCGTGAACGTGCCCTGGACGTTGGTCTGGATGAAGGCGCCGGGGCCGAGGATGCTGCGGTCGACGTGGCTCTCGGCCGCGAAGTGCACGATCGCGCGCGGCCGGTGCTCGGCGAGCAGCCGATCGACCAGCGCACGGTTGCCGATGTCACCTTGCACGAAGACGTGGCGCGCGTCGGCGGCGAGCGACGCCAGGTTGCGCAGGTTGCCGGCGTAGGTGAGGGCGTCGAGGTTGAGCACGCGCTCGTCCGACTGCGCCAGCCAGTCGAGCACGAAGTTGCTGCCGATGAAGCCGGCACCGCCGGTGACCAGCAGCGTCATCGCTCCGTCCTGCCGTAGCTGTCCTCGAAGCGCACGATGTCGTCCTCGCCGAGGTAGCTGCCCGACTGCACCTCGATGATCTCGAGCGGCACCTTGCCCGGGTTGGCCAGGCGATGCGTCTGGCCGAGCGGAATGTAGGTGCTCTGGTTCTCGGTCAGCAGGATGACCTGCTCGCCCACCGTGACCTCGGCCGTGCCCTTGACGACGATCCAGTGCTCGGCGCGGTGGTGATGCATCTGCAGGCTCAGGCTGGCGCCGGGCTTGACGAGGATGCGCTTGACCTGGAAGCGCGCGCCGGCGTCGATGCTGTCGTACCAGCCCCAGGGCCGGTGCACCTTGCGGTGCAGCGCGTGCTCGCCGCGCTGTTCGGCGCCGAGCCGCTCGACGATCTTCTTCACGTCCTGGCTCTTCGCGCGGCTGGCCACCAGCACCGCGTCGGGCGTCTCGACCACCACCGCGTCGTCCAGGCCGACCACGCTCACGAGGCGACTGGTGGCGTGCACCAGCGTGTTGCGGCTGTCGGCGACGAGCGCATCGCCGACGGTCGCGTTGCCGGCGTCGTCCTTGGGCAGCATCTGCCAGACCGCGTCCCAGGCGCCGAGGTCGTTCCAGCCGGCGTCCAGTTCGTGCATGCGGATATCGAGCGCGCCGGGGCATTTCTCCATCACCGCGTAGTCCACCGATTCGGCCGGCACGGCGGCGAACTCGGCCTGGCCCGGACGCACGAACTTGGCGTCGGCGGTGCGTGCCGCCCAGGCCTTGCGGCTGGCCTCGGCGATGTCGGGGCGGAAGCGCTCGAGCGCGGCCAACCACACCGAGGCGCGCAGCACGAACATCCCGGCGTTCCAGTAGTAGCCGCCTTGCTTCAGGTAGCGCTCCGCGGTGGCGGGATTGGGCTTCTCGACGAAGCGTGCCACGCGTCGTGCGCTCGCCTGCCCCTCGGCCAGGATGTAGCCGTAGCCGGTCTCCGGGCGGTCGGGCGTGACGCCGAGGATGGCGATGGCACCGGCGGCCGCGTCGCGCACCGCGCGCCGCACCGCGGCCGTGAACGCAGCGGGCGCAGTCACCGTCTGGTCGGCCGGCGTGACGACGAGCACCGGGTCGGCGCCGCCTTCCACCGCCTGCAGCGCCGCCAGCGTCAGCGCCGGCGCCGTGTTGCGCCCCATCGGCTCGAGCAGCACGGCGGCGGGCTCGCTCGCGATTTCGCGCAACTGGTCGAGTACGAGGAAGCGGTGCTCCTCGTTGCCCACCACCAGTGTCCCGCCGATGTCGATGCCGGGCTCGGCCAGGTCCTGCAGTCGCGACACGGCCTGCTGGAACAGGCTCGAATTGCCCGAGATGACGAGGAACTGCTTGGGAAAACCGGCGCGCGACAGCGGCCACAGCCGCGTGCCGGAGCCGCCGGCCATGACAACGGGGACGACGCTGATCGGAGGCACGGGAGTTCCCTTCGTGCTGCGCCTGGCCGCGGGCGCGGGGGACCGGCTGGACGCGCTCATGCTTCGAAGCCTTTGGGGTTCATCGACTGCCAGCGCCAGCTGTCGGCGCACATGCGCGCCAGCTCGCGCGTCGTGCGCCAGCCGAGCAGCGCCAGCGCCCGCGCCGGGTCGGCCCAGCAGGCGGCGATGTCGCCGGGCCGGCGCGCGACCACTTCGTAGGGCACGTTGCGGCCGCTTGCCGCCTCGTAGGCGCGCAGCAGTTCGAGCACGCTGGTGCCGAGGCCGGTGCCGAGGTTGACGGTGAACGAGCCGGGCGCGTCGAGCAGCCGCTGCAGCGCCGCCACATGGCCCTCGGCGAGGTCGACGACGTGGATGTAGTCGCGCACGCCGGTGCCGTCGGGCGTCGCGTAGTCGTCGCCGAACACCTGCAGCCTGGCGCGCCGGCCGATCGCCACCTGCGCGATGTAGGGCATGAGGTTGTTCGGCGTGCCGCGCGGGTCTTCGCCGATGCGCCCGCTTTCGTGCGCGCCCACCGGGTTGAAGTAGCGCAGCGTGGCAATGCGCCAGCCGCCGTCGGCGGCGGCCAGGTCGCGCAGGATCTGCTCGCCGACGAGCTTGGTCTGGCCGTACGGGTTGGTGGCAGAGAGCGCCGCGTCTTCGGTGATCGGCAGCCGCTCGGGCCGGCCGTACACCGTCGCGCTCGAGCTGAAGACGAAGCGCCCGATGCCATGGCGCTGCATCTGGCGGCATACGGTGAGCAGGCCGCCGAGGTTGTTGGCGTAGTAATCGAGCGGCCGCGCCGTCGATTCGCCCACCGCCTTGAAGGCCGCGAAGTGCACGGCGGCATCGATGTGGTGGCGCGCGAACAGTGCGGCCATCGCCTGCTCGTCGCAGACGCTGGCGCGCTCGAACACCGGCGCGCGGCCGCCGAGCTCACGCAGGCGGTTCAGCACCTCGGGCGAACTGTTGCTGAAGTCGTCGACGCCGACGACGTCGAAGCCGGCCGCCTCGAGCGCCAGCCAGGTGTGCGAGGCGATGTAGCCGGTGGCGCCGGTGAGGAGGATGGTGGGCATGGATGGAGCGGCCGCGATTGTCCACGATGGCCCGCCGCGGCCGCCGCCGCGCTGCAGCGCGGGCGCCGGCCCGGCCAGCACCGCTGCCTACAATCGCACGATGCTCCCAGGCCTCACTGCGCTGCTGGCGCCTCCCGTGCTGGAACGGCTGACGCTGGTGCTCAACCATGTGCTGGCCAGTGAAGCGGTGGCCACCGAGCGGCTGGTGCCGCATGCGACGCGCACGCTGGCCATCCACCTGGACGGCTGGCCGGCGCTGCTGCCCCCGGTGCCGCCGCTGACGTGGCGCGTGACGCCGGCGGGCCTGCTCGAGTGGGGTGGCCTGGAGCCGCAGGAGCCGGCGGCGCTGCAGATGCACATCGACGCGGCCAACCCGGCGCTCTTGTTCGCGCGTGCGCTGGCTGGCGAGCGGCCGGCGGTGCGCATCGAGGGGGATGCCGAACTGGCCGCCGCCGTCGGCTGGCTGCTCGAGAACTTGCGCTGGGACGTCGCCGCCGACCTCGAGCGCGTCTTCGGCCGTGCCGTCGCGCAGCAGCTGCACCAGATCGGCCGCGCGCTGGCCGGCGGGCTGCGCAGCGCGCTGGCGGCCGTGGGCCCGCTGGCCGAGCGCTTCGGCCCGCGGTCGGGCCGATGAGGCACTTCGGGCGCCTGGTCTTCATCGTCGTCATCGTCCTGCGCTTCGGGCTGGACGAGGTCGCGCTGTCGGCGTTCCGCCAGCGCTGGGTGCGCGCGCTGGTGCGCGTCGTCACGGTCGGCCGCCGGCTGGACGCGCCGCGCGGCCAGCGTCTGCGCCAGGGGCTCGAGCGCCTGGGGCCGATCTTCGTCAAGTTCGGCCAGGTGCTGTCGACGCGGCGCGACCTCACGCCGCCCGACGTCGCCGACGAGTTGGCCAAGCTGCAGGACCGGGTGCCGCCTTTCCCGGCGGCCACGGCGCGCGTGCTGGTCGAGCGCGCCTTCGGCCGGCCGATCGAGGCGCTGTTCGAGCAGTTCGATGCCGAGCCGGTGGCCAGCGCGTCGATTGCGCAGGTGCACTTCGCGCGCCTGAAGGGCGGGCGCGAGGTCGCGGTCAAGGTGCTGCGCCCGGGCATGCTCGCCGCCATCGAGCAGGACCTGACGCTGCTGCACACGCTGGCGCGCTGGGTCGAGCGGCTCTCGGCCGATGGCCGCCGCCTGCGGCCGCGCGACGTGGTCGCCGAGTTCGACGCCTACTTGCACGACGAGCTCGACCTCGTGCGCGAGGCGGCCAACGCGGCGCAGCTCAGACGCAACATGGCCGGCCTCGACCTGGTGCTGGTGCCCGAGATGATCTGGGAGCTGTGCACCGAGAGCGTGATCGTGATGGAGCGCATGCGCGGCGTGCCGATCAGCCAGATCGAGCGCCTCTGCGAGGCCGGCGTCGACATCAGGAAGCTCGCGCGCGACGGTGTCACGATCTTCTTCACGCAGGTCTTTCGCGACGGCTTCTTTCACGCCGACATGCACCCCGGCAACATCCAGGTGAGCCTGGATGCGGAGACCTTCGGACGCTATATCGCGCTCGACTTCGGCATCATCGGCACGCTCACCGAGACCGACAAGCAGTACCTGGCGCACAACTTCATCGCCTTCTTCCGGCGCGACTACAAGCGCGTCGCCGAGCTGCACATCGAAAGCGGCTGGGTGCCCGCCGGCACCCGCGTCGACGCGCTGGAAAGCGCCATCCGCGCCGTCTGCGAGCCGCACTTCGACCGGCCGCTCAAGGACATCTCGCTCGGCCAGGTGCTGCTGCGCCTGTTCCAGACCTCGCGCCGCTTCAACGTGCGCATCCAGCCGCAGCTCGTGCTGCTGCAGAAGACGCTGCTCAACGTCGAGGGACTGGGGCGCCAGCTCGATCCCGAGCTCGACCTGTGGAGCACCGCCAAGCCCTTCCTCGAGCGCTGGATGGACGAGCAGGTGGGCTGGCGCGGGCTGATGGAGCGCCTGCAGCAGGAGGCGCCGCGCTACGCGCAGCTGCTGCCGCAGCTGCCGCGCCTCGTGCACCAGGCGCTCGAACGCGGGGGCGCGCCGGCCGAATCCGCGGTGCTGCTCGCCGCCGTGCTGTCCGAGCAGCGCCGCACGCGCCGGCTGCTGCAGGCCGTGCTGTGGCTGGCCTGCGGCTTCGTGCTCGGCGCGCTCGTCATGCGAGCGGCGCTGCGCTGGGTGCATTGAAGGGCCCGCGGGCCGGCCGCACGACACACCCTGCGACGGGCCGGGCGACCCCTGCGACGTACAATCCGACGTTTTTTCCGTTCACGAGAATCCAGCAGCCAGCCATGCCGATCTACGCTTACCGCTGCAGCTCCTGCGGGCACGCGCAGGACGTGCTCCAGAAGATGTCCGACCCGGTGCTCAG
>JAGWTJ010000440.1 GCA_028869005.1 Burkholderiales bacterium
CCGTCACCGTCATCAGCCGCGCCGCGCGGCCGTCGACGAAGCCCTTGCGCGTGTAGTCGGCGATGAGTTGCTCGCAGACCAGCTTCTGCGTGCCGTAGCTCGTCTGCGGCGTCGGCAGCGTGTCGTCGCCGACCTGCGCGGGAAACGGATGCGCCGGGTCGGGCCCGAACACGGCGATCGAGCTCGAGAACACGAGCCGCGTCGGCGCTGCACCGCGCTGCTGCACGCGCTGGCGCAGCGCGTCGAGCAGCGCGCGCGTGCTGTCGAGATTGGAGCGCATGCCGAGCTCGAAATCGGTCTCGCACTCGCCCGAGACCGCCGAGGCCAGATGGAACACGGCGTCGAACGGCTCGTCGCGCAACGCGTCGGCCAACGCCAGCAGCGTGCCGACGCGACCCTCGACGCGCCGGTCGGCGAGCAGCCAGGCCGGCGCACCGGCCTGGTCGGCGAGCACGATGCGCTCGATGCGGCGGCCGGCCAGCGTGCCTGCGGCGAGCAGCGCGCGCGCCAGTCGCGAGCCGACGAAGCCGGCTCCACCCGTGATCAGAACTCGCATGTCGCGTCCTTGCGCTGAGGCAGCGCTGCGTGGCCCGGCGCCGCGCCCATCTAGATGGTCGACGCGACGCGCCTGCGGCCGCGTCCCTGGTTCGTGAGCGGCTGCGCCGGCGCGGTCACCGACGGCAGGCGGCGGCGCGACGCCAGCACCTGAGCGATGTCCTCGGCCGCGCTGTCGATGAGCAGCAGACAGGCGCGCTCGGCCTGATCGGGATCGCGCGCGATCACCGCGTCCAGCACCGCGCGGTGCAGCGGCAGCGACTGCGCCGGCCCGTGCGGCTTGTCGGTGCTGATCTCGAAGCTCGTGCGCAGCAGCGCGCCGATGGCCTTGCTCATCTGCACCACCATGCGGTTGTGACAGGCGCGCAGCAGGCCCTGGTGGAACGCGAGGTCGTGGCGCACGTAATCGCCGCCGTGCTCGATGGCGTCGCGCATGCCGGCGTAGGCGGCCTCGATGGCGGCGATGTCGTGCGCGCTGGCGCGCTCGGCGGCCAGGCGCACGGCGGCCGGCTCGATGACGCGGCGCACTTCCTGCAGGTCGCGCAAGAAATCGCGCGTCAGGCCGATCTTGGTCTGCCAGGCAATCACGTCCGGGTCGAACCAGTTCCACTGGTCGGCGGCCAGCACGCGCGTGCCGACCTTGGGCCCGGTGACGAGCAGGCCCTTGGCGACCAGTGACTTGACGGCTTCGCGCACCACCGTGCGGCTCACGCCCAGGTCGGCGCCGAGCGCCGGCTCGGGCGGCAGGCTCGCGCCGGGGGCCCAGCGCCCGGCCACCAGCGCTTCGCCGAGGCGGTCGAGCGTGGTGCCGAGGACGTTCTTGATCTTCGGGCGCACCTAGTACTCCGCCACAGGAGTCTCAAAACACGAAAGCGCGCCTTCGAGCCGATGGCCGCGTTGCCGATGCTCGCAAACCCTCCTGGGTTCGCTGCGCTCGGCGCCTTGCCCTCGTCCCGAATGCATCGCTTTCATCACGTTCCACAACCCCTGTGCCGGAGTACTAGCCTCGCACGAACAGCGTCACCA
>JAGWTJ010000154.1 GCA_028869005.1 Burkholderiales bacterium
CCTTCGAGGTCGTCGAGCACCGGGTCGCCGAACACGCGCCACCAGTCTTCGCCGATCGGCGCGGCCGCGCTGCCGCTCGCCTGCGCCCGCTTCCAGAGGGCGTCTTCCTTGAAGTGCGCCGGTGCCGGGGGGGGCGGCGGCGGTGACGGCGCCGGCGCCGTGGCGCAGCTCGCGAGCAGGGCCGCGGCCGAGCCCGCGGCCAGCATGCGAATCACCCTGCTTGTGGTCGGCGCGCCCGGCGCATGGCATGGGGTTCGGTCGGCGCGGGCAGCAGGGGCAAGGTCGCGGCTCATCGTGTTCAGCCTTGCGGATGGGTGACCACCACGGGCAGCGCCGCGGCACCCGGTGCGCTCTTCGCGCGCGGCCGCCGGCTCAGGCGGTCCATGACGGCGAACACCACCGGCGTCGTGTACAGCGTGAGCAACTGGCTGAGCAGCAGCCCGCCGACGATCGAGATGCCCAGCGGCACGCGCAGCTCGGCGCCTTCGCCGCGGCCGAACGCGAGCGGCAACGCGCCGAACACGGCAGCCATCGTCGTCATCAGGATCGGCCGCAGCCGCAGCGCCGCAGCGCGGTAGATCGCCGCGCCGGCGCCGAGCGAGCGGCCGCGCGCGGCGGCGGCATGCTGCGCCGAGATCGCGAAGTCGACCAGGATGATGCCGTTCTTCTTGACGATGCCGATCAGCAGCACGACGCCGATGAGCGCGATCACGGTGAAGTCGGTGCCCGTGGCCAGCAGCGCCAGCAGCGCACCCACGCCGGCCGAGGGCAGCGTCGAGAGGATCGTCACCGGATGCACCAGGCTCTCGTAGAGCATGCCGAGCACGAGGTAGATGCTGACCAGCGCCGCCGCGATCAAGAGCGGCTGCGACGCGAGCGACGACTGGTAGACCTTGGCCGTGCCCTGGAAACTGCCGTGCACGGACGTCGGCGCGCCGGTGGCGGCCACCGCGTGATCGACCGCCGCCACCGCGTCCGACAGCGAACGGTCGGGCGCCAGGTTGAACGAGATCGTCGTGGCCGGCGTGCCGCTCTGGTGGTTGACCACGAGCGGCGTGTTCGTCATCTCGACATGCGCGACGGCCGCCAGCGGCACCTGCGCGCCGCCGGCAGCGGTGAGCAGCATGCCCTTCAGGATCTGCGGGCCCTGGGTCCACTGCGGCGCGTACTCCATCACCACGCGGTACTGGTTGAGCGGGTTGTAGATCACGCCCACCTGGCGTTGGCCGAAGGCGTCGTTGAGCGCGCTGTCCACGGCGTTCATCGTCAGCCCCAGGCGCGCCAGCGCGTCGCGGTCGACGACGAGGGTCGTCTGCAGGCCATGATCCTGCTGATCGCTGTTGACATCGGCGAGTTCCGGCAGTCGCGCCAGCGCCTGGCGGATGCGCGGCTCCCAGGTGCGCAGCAGGTCCAGGTCGTCGGCCTGCAGCGTGTACTGCCAGGCGGCATTGGCCTGGCGGCCGCCGGCGCGCACGTCCTGCGCCGAGGTCAGGAACAGATTGGCGCCGGCGATGTGCGACAGGCGGCCGCGCAGCCGCGCGATCACCTGGTCGTCGCTCACGTCGCGCTCGGACATGGGCTTGAGCGCGAAGAACATCTGCGCGTTGTTGCGCTGTCCGCCGCCGGTGAAGCCGATCGACGCCTCGACCGCCGGGTCGGACATGACGATGGCGCTGAACTCGCGCAGCTTGCCCTGCATGGCCTGGAACGAGCTGGCCTGGTCGGCCTGTACGCCGCCGAACACGAGCCCGGTGCTCTGCTGCGGAAACAGGCTCTTGGGCACGGTCGCGTACAGGTCGACGTTGAGCGCGACCACGCCCGCCAGCACCAGCAGCGTGAGCGGCTGGTGCCGCAGCACCCAGCGCAGGCTGCGCCGGTAGGCACGCATCAGCGCGCGCTGCGCGGCCAGCAGCCGGCGTGGCAGCGCGCCGGTCTCGGGCGGCGCCGGCCGCAGCAGCGTGGCCGCCATCATCGGCGTGGTGGTGAGCGAGACCAGCAGCGAGACCATGATGGCCGCCGACAGCACCACCGCGAACTCGCGCAGCAGCCGCCCGACGATGCCGCCCATCGCCAGGATCGGGATGAACACCGCCACCAGGCTGACGCTGATCGACAGCACCGTGAAGCCGATCTCGCGCGCGCCCTGCAGCGCCGCCGCCCTGGGCGCCATGCCGCGCTCGACGTGGCGCGTGATGTTCTCGAGCACGACGATGGCGTCGTCGACGACGAAGCCGGTGGCCACCGTGAGCGCCATCATCGACAGCAGGTCGATGCTGAAGCCCACCAGGTACATCACGCCCAGCGTGCCGGCCAGCGAGGTCGCCACCGCCGCCGCCGGCAGCAGCGCCGCGCGCACGCTGCGCAGGAAGGCGAACACCACCACCACCACCAGCGCGAAGGCGATGGCCAGCGTGAGCTGCACCTCGCCGATGCTGGCGCGGATGCTGGGCGAGCGGTCGATGACCACCTTGACGTCGATGGCCGGCGAGATCGACGCCTCGAGCTGCGGCAGCAGCGCGCGCACGTGGTCCACCGTGTCGATGACGTTGGCGCCGGGGGCCTTGTACAGGATCAGCACCACCGCCTGGCGGCCGTTGGAGATGCCGTCGTTGCGCAGGTCCTGCACGCTGTCGACGACATTGGCCACGTCGCGCAGCTGCAAGGTGGCGCCGTTGCTCGTGCCGAGCACCAGCGGCGCGTACTGCGCGGCCTTGTCGGCCTGGTCGCTGGCGCCGATCTGCCAGCTGCGATCGCCGTCCTCGAGCAGCCCCTTGGGCCGGTTGGCGTTGGACGCCACCACCGCGGCGCGCACCTTCTCGAGCGACAGGCCGGTGGCGGCGAGCTTGCCCGGGTCGAGCTCGATGCGCACCGCCGGCAGCGCGGAGCCGCCCACCACCACCTGGCCGACGCCCTGCACCTGCGACAGCCGCTGCGCGAGCACGGTGGACGCGGCGTCGTACATCTGGCCTCGCGTCAGCGAGTCCGACGTGAGCGCGAGGATCATGATCGGCGCCGCC
Source organism: Burkholderiales bacterium (assembly GCA_028869005.1). GTDB lineage: Bacteria > Pseudomonadota > Gammaproteobacteria > Burkholderiales > Burkholderiaceae_C > Rubrivivax. The sequence goes on from JAGWTJ010000154.1 coordinate 3,018, forward strand.
GCCGGGTTGACCTTGCGGTAGCTCGGATTGCTCGGCAGCCCGCTGGGCAGCAGCGCGCGCGCCGCGTTGATGCCGGCCTGCACGTCGCGCGCCGCGCCGTCGATATCGCGCGACAGGTCGAACTGCAGCACCACGCGCGTCGAGCCGAGCGACGACGACGAGGTGATCTCGTTGACGCCGGCGATGGTGCCGAGCTGGCGCTCGAGCGGCGTGGCCACCGTGGCCGCCATGGTGTCGGGGCTGGCGCCGGGCAGCGAAGCCTGCACGATGATGGTCGGGAAGTCGATCTGCGGCAGCAGCGACACCGGCAGGAAGAACGCCGCCAGCGCGCCGGCCAGCGCGATGCCGATCGTGATCAGCGTCGTCGCCACCGGGCGCTCGATGAAGGGGCGGCTGATATTCATGCGCGCGCCGCCTTCAATCGCCCGCCGCCGTCGCCGGCCGCGCCGCGAAGCGCTCGGCCAGCGACGCGAAGCCGAGGTAGATCACCGGCGTCGTGAACAGCGTGAGCAGCTGGCTCACGATCAAGCCGCCGACCATCACCACGCCGAGCGGGTGGCGCAGCTCGCTGCCGACGCCGCTGCCCAGCATCAGCGGCAGCGCGCCGAGCAGCGCCGCCAGCGTCGTCATCAGGATCGGCCGAAAGCGCAGCAGGCAGGCCTGGTGGATGGCGGCGCGCGGCGCCAGGCCCTGCTCGCGCTCGGCGTCGAGCGCGAAGTCGATCATCATGATCGCGTTCTTCTTGACGATGCCGATCAGCAGCACGATGCCGATGATGGCGACGATGCCCAGCTCGAGCTTGTAGGCGAGCAGCGCCAGCAGCGCGCCCAGGCCGGCCGCCGGCAGCGTCGACAGGATGGTGAGCGGGTGGATGTAGCTCTCGTAGAGCACGCCGAGCACGATGTACATGGTGACGACGGCCGCCAGGATCAGCATCAACGTGCTCGTCAGCGACGCCTGGAAGGCCAGCGCCGCGCCCTGAAAGCCCGTCTCGACGCTGGCCGGCCACTGGCCCGCGGCCTGCAGCGCGGCCTCCGCGTGCTCGATGGCCTGCACCGCCTCGCCCAGCGAGACCCCGGGGGCGACGTTGAAAGAGATCGTCGCCGCCGGGAACTGCGCCATGTGGTTGACGACCAGCGGTGCTGCGCGCTCCGAGACATGCGCCACCGCAGCCAGCGGCACCTGGATCGTCTGCACTCCGTTGCTGCCCGGCACGTACAGCGCGGCGAGCGCGTCGGGGCCGAGCTTGTAGCGCGGCGCTACCTCGAGCACCACGCGGTACTGGTTGCTCTGCGTGAAGATGGTCGAGATCAGGCGCTGGCCGAAGGCGTCGTAGAGCACGGCGTCGATGGCGGCCACCGTGACGCCCAGGCGACCGGCGGCCTCGCGGTCGATGTCGACATAGGCCTGCAGGCCCTCGTCCTGCTGGTCGCTGGCCACGCCGCTGAGCTGCGGCAGCGCGTGCAGCCGCTCCTGGAGCGCCGTCGTCGCCTGCGCGAGGTCGGCGCTGGACGGCGAGCTGAGCGTGTACTGGTACTGCGTCTTCGAGACGCGGTCCTCGATCGTCAGCTCCTGCACCGGCTGCAGGTACAGCGAGATGCCCGGGATGTCGCGCACGGCGTCGGTGAGACGCGCGGCGACGGCGCTGGCGTCGGCGCGCTCGTCCTTGGGCTTGAGCGCAATCAGCAGCCGGCCCTGGTTGAGCGTGACGTTGGTGCCGTCGACGCCGATGAACGACGACACGCTGGCCACCGCCGGATCCGCGAGCACGCGCTGGGCGAGCTGCTGCTGGCGCTCGGCCATCGCCGCGAACGAGGTGTTCTGCGGGCCCTGCGTGATGCCCTGCACCATGCCGGTGTCCTGCACCGGGAAGAAGCCCTTGGGCACGACGACGTAGAGCAGCGCCGTGAGCGCGAGCGTGGCCACGAAGACGAGCATCGTCGCGGCGCTGCGGTCGAGCACCCAGTCGAGCAGGCGGCCGTAGGCGGCGATCGTCGCGTCGAAGGCCCGGCCCACCGCGCGCCACAGCCGGCCATGGTCCTCGGGCCGCTCGTGGCGCAGCACGCGCGCGCACATCATCGGCGTCAGCGTCAGCGAGACGAAGGCCGAGATCAGGATGGCCACCGCCAGCGTGATCGCGAACTCGTGGAACAGCCGCCCGACCACGTCGCCCATGAACAGCAGCGGGATCAGCACGGCGATCAGCGACACCGTGAGCGAGATGATCGTGAAGCCGATCTGCTTGGAGCCTTTGAGCGCGGCTTGCCGCGGAGCATCACCGCTCTCGACGAAACGAGCGACGTTCTCGATCATCACAATGGCATCGTCGACGACGAAGCCGGTGGAGACCACCAGCGCCATCAGCGTCAGGTTGTTGACCGAGAAGCCCGCCAGGTACATCACGCCGAAGGTGCCGACCAGCGACAGCGGCACCGCCACACCCGGGATCAGCGTGGCCGGCACGCTGCGCAGGAAGACGAAGATCACCGCCACCACCAGCGCCACGGCGAACAGCAGCTCGAGCTGCACGTCGCGCACCGAGGCGCGGATGGTGGTCGTGCGGTCGGAGAGCACGCGCACGTCGATCGAGGCCGGCAGCGTGGCCTGCAGTTGCGGCAGCACGGCCTTGACGCGGTCCACCGTCTCGATGACGTTGGCGCCGGGCTGGCGCTGCACGTTGAGGATCACCGCCGGCGTCGCGTCGGCCCAGGCCGCCAGCCGCACGTTCTCGGCGTCGTCGACCAGCGTGGCCACGTCGCGCACGCGGATCGGCGCGCCGTTGCGGTAGGCAAAGACCTGATCGCCGTACTGCGCGGCGGTCTTCATCTGGTCGTTGGCGTCGATCGTGCTGGCCCGCTCGGCGCCGTCGAAGCTGCCTTTGCTCTGGTTGACGTTGGCGCTGCCGATGGCGTTGCGCAGGTCTTCGAGCGACAGGCCGAGCGCCGCCAGCGCACGCGGGTTGGCCTGGATGCGCACCGCCGGGCGGCGCCCGCCGGCGATGGCCACCATGCCGACGCCGCTGACCTGCGAGATCTTCTGCGCCAGGCGGCTCTCGACCAGGTCGTGCACGCGGATCACCGGCAGGCTGGGCGAGGTGACGGCGATGGTCAGCACCGGCGCGTCGGCCGGGTTCACCTTGGCATAGAGCGGCGGCATCGGCAGGTCGGCGGGCAGCAGGTTGCTGCCGGCGTTGATGGCCGCCTGCACTTCCTGCTCGGCGATGTCGAGCGACAGATCGAGGTCGAAGCGCAGCGTGATCACCGAGGCGCCGCCCGAGCTGGTCGACGACATCTGCGCCAGGCCCGGCATCTGGCCGAACTGGCGCTCGAGCGGCGCCGTCACCGACGAAGTCATCACATCGGGGCTGGCGCCCGGGTACAGCGTCGTGACCTGGATCGTCGGATAGTCGACCTCGGGCAGCGAGGCGATCGGCAGCAGCCGGTAGGCGAGCAGCCCGGCCAGCAGGATGGCCAGCATCAGCAGCGAGGTCGCCACCGGGCGCTCGATGAACAGGCGCGAGGGGTTCAGGCCGCCTTCCATCTCCTCGCCCCGGTGCTTGCGGCGCGCCTGCGGGCGGGCGTCAGTTCGAGGCGCCAGAAGCCGGCGCCGATGCCAACGTCGCTCGGGCCGACCTCGCCGACTTGGCCGACTTCGCCGACTTGTCGGGCACGATGATCTCGACCTTGGCGCCGTCGCGCAGCCGGTCGGCGCCGTCGACGACGACGCGCTCGCCGACCTGCAGGTCGCCCTGCACGGCGGCGATGTCGCCGTCGGCGGCGGTCACCTTCACCACGCGCAGCGCCACCGTGCCGTCGGGCGCGACCGCGTAGACGTAGGTGCCCGGCGCACCGCGCTGCAGCGCGGCGCTCGGCACGGCCAGCGTGTCGTGCACGGTGTCGAGCTGCAGCCGCACGTTGACGAACTGGTTCGGGAACAGCGCGTTGTCGGTGTTCGGGAACAGCGCCTTGAGCTTGATCGTTCCGGTGCTCGGGTCGATGGCGTTGTCGGTGCTGGCCACCCGCCCCTGGGCCAGCAGCACCTTCTGCGTCGAGTCCCAGGCCTGCACCGGCAGCGTGTCGCCGGCCTTCATGCGCCTTCGGATCAACGCCAGCTGCGCCTCGGGCACCGAGAACACCACCGCCGCCGGCTGCAACTGCGCGACGCTGAGCAGCCCGCTGGCGTCGCTCGGGTTGACGACGTTGCCCAGGTCGGCCTGCTTGAGCCCGGCCAGCCCGCTGATCGGCGCCACGACCTTGGTGTAGGACAGCTGCAGCCTGGCATTGTCGAGCGCGGCCTGGTCCGACTGCACCGTGGCGCCGAGTTGCTTGACGAGCGCGTCCTGCGTGGCGAGTTGCTGCTCGGGCGCCGCCTCCTTGGCCACCAGGTCCTGGTAGCGCGCGAGGTCGACCTTGGCGTTGGCCAGTTGCGCCTGGTCGCGGGCGAGCGCGGCCTGCGCCTGCTCGAGCGCGATCTCGAACGGCTTGGGGTCGATCAGCGCCAGCACCTGGCCGGCGCGCACCGGCTGGCCCTCCGTGTAGTAGATCGCCAGCAGTTGCCCGCTGACCTTGACGCGCACGACGGCGGTGTTGGCGGCAGCGATGCTGCCCAGCGCCGTCACCGCCACCGGCACATCGTGCCGCACGACGCTGGCCACCGACACCGGTTGCACGCGCGGGCCGCCGAAGCGCGCGCCGCCGCCGCGCGTGGCCGCGGCCGGCGTCGCCGGGCCGGTCGGGCGATGCGCGGCCCACCACCAGCCGGCAGCGACCAGCAGCGCGAGGACGACGAGCGCCACCAGCCAGCGCGCGCGCCGGCGCGCCGGTTGCACCTGTCCCGGCCGCCGCATCGCAGCCAGCCCCGGCGCGGGTTCGTCGGCTTTCATCTCGGCCACGCCCGGCGCCGGCGCGGCCGGCCGCTGCGCCTGGGCCTCGCCGACGCGGCGCAGGTCGTCATCCATGGCGATGCATCCTCAGGGTGGTGGTCCGTGCCCCGGCCGGGCGCCGGGCGAGCGGCCGGCCGTGCATGCCCGAAGGCAGGACGACGCTGAACATCATGCGCAATGTGCCCGCGGCGTGTTGCCGCATCGTGAAGCGACCTTCGGCGATGTTACGGCTGCAACGCGCAAGGCATGGCAGCCGCAGGCGTTGGCCGGCCGCGTCGGCCGCACGCGCCGGCCGGCCGCGCCACGCCGGCGAGCGCTCCACCGCTCAACGCCCCAGC
>JAGWTJ010000441.1 GCA_028869005.1 Burkholderiales bacterium
GCCGGGCGAAGCCTCGTTCTTCTTCTACGACGCGCACTTCAAGAACGACGCCGTGAAGATCCTGCCGGGCGAATACTTCGTCGACGACGAGGACATCCTCATCATGACCACGCTGGGCTCGTGCATCGCCGCCTGCCTGTGGGACCGCAACGCCCACGTCGGCGGCATGAACCACTTCATGCTGCCCGACGGCGCCGGCAACGGCCTGGACAGCGGCCGCTACGGCTCCTACGCGATGGAAGTGCTGATCAACGAGCTGATGAAGCGCGGCGCCACGCGCAGCACGCTGGAAGCCAAGGTCTTCGGCGGCGGCCAGGTGATCGCGGGCATGAACACCATGAACGTCGGGCAGCGCAACACCGAGTTCGTGCTCGACTACCTGAAGACCGAACGCATCCCGGTGGTCTCCAAGGACGTGATGGACGTCTACCCGCGCAAGGTGTGCTTCCTGCCGCATTGCGGCAAGGCGATGGTGAAACGGCTCTCGCCGACCAACGCCGAGGCGCTCGTCGCGCAGGACCGTGCCGCCGCGCAGAAGCCGGTGCCGCCGTCCAGCGGCGCGGGCTCGGTGGACCTGTTCTGACCGGCGACACGAGGAGCGAAGAACATGGCCAAGACGCGTGTGGTGGTGGTCGACGATTCGGCCCTGGTGCGCAGCCTGCTGTCGGAGATCATCAACCGGCAGGTCGACATGCAATGCGTGGGCGCGGCGTCCGACCCGTTCGTCGCCCGCGAGATGATCCGCAACACCAACCCCGACGTGATCACGCTCGACGTGGAGATGCCGCGCATGGACGGCATCGACTTCCTCAGCAAGCTGATGCGCCTGCGGCCGATGCCGGTGGTGATGGTCAGCACGCTGACCGAGCGCGGCGCCGAGGTCACGCTGCGCGCGCTGGAGCTGGGCGCGGTGGACTTCGTGGCCAAGCCCAAGATCGGCGTGGCCGACGGCCTGCGGCAGCTGGGCCTGGACATCACCGACAAGATCCGCACCGCGGCCCAGGCCCGCGTGCACCGGCTGGCGGCCGCGCCGGCGACATCGATCCCTTCCACGGCCTCGCTCACGGCCTCGCTCGCGGCCTCGCTCACGGCGGCATCCACCGCTGCAGCGCCCGGCGCAGCGGCGTCCGCCAAGCCCGCGGCCCCCGCCGCCCTGGGCCGGCTGTCGACCGAGAAGATCGTCTTCATCGGCGCCTCCACCGGCGGCACCGAAGCCACCAAGGAAGTGCTGGTGCAGCTGCCGCCCGACAGCCCGGCGGTGATGATCACCCAGCACATGCCGCCCGGCTTCACCAAGAGCTACGCGGCGCGGCTGGACAGCTTGTGCCGCATCCGCGTCGCCGAGGCGCGCGACGGCGAGCGCGTGCTGCCCGGCCATGCCTACATCGCGCCCGGCGGCATGCACATGAGCGTGGAGCGCAGCGGCGCCAACTACATCGCCCGCGTGCAGGCCGGCGATCCGGTGAACCGCCACATGCCCTCGGTCGAGGTGCTGTTCAAGTCGGCGGCGCGCGTGGTCGGCCCGAACGCGCTGGGCATCATGCTCACCGGCATGGGCGCCGACGGCGCC
>JAGWTJ010000155.1 GCA_028869005.1 Burkholderiales bacterium
CGCCACTCGACGGTCTGCGAGACCGGATCGGTACCGGGCAGTTCGACGCGGTTGGCCGGCTCGATCCAGCGGCCGTCGGCCAGCTGCACCTGCACCTGGCTCGCCGTGCGCGCGGCCGTCGAGCGCGACGCCGGCACCTGCACGACGGCGCGCAAGCGGCCCGGCACGTAGACGGTGGCCAGCGGCCGCCCCGGCGCAGCCAGGTCGCCCGGTTCGACATGGGTGGCGAGCACCACGGCGTCGAACGGCGAAACGACGCTGGCAAAGCCGCGCGCCAGCGCCGCCTGCGTGCGTGCCGCCTCGGCCTGGCGCAGCGCGGCCTGCGCGCCCTTGAGTTGCGTGTCGGCGGTGTCTTGCGCGGCCTGGCTGACGAAGCCCTGTACGCGCAGGTCGCGCGTGCGCTCGGCGTTGACGCGCGCGTTGTGCAGCTCCGCGTCGGCCTGCGCCACGCCGGCATCGGTACGCGCCAGCGCCGCCTGCACGTCGCGCTCGTCGATGCGCGCGATGGTCTGGCCGGCGCGCACCCGGTCGCCGGCCTTGACGGCCAGCGCCAGCACGTTGCCCGGCACCTGCGCGGCCAGGACGCTCTGCTGGATGGCCTGCAACGCGCCGTCGAGCTCGAACACCGGCGCCGCGGCGGCGTCGCCGACGACGACGGTCGGCACGGGCGACGCGGTGACCGCCGCGGCGGGTCGGGCGGCGGGCTGAGCGGCGGTAACGACGCCGGCCAGCGACAGCGTGGCCAGCGCGACGGAGGCGAAGAGCGGGAGGCGGTGCGGCAGGGGCATGATCTGATACCTTCGTGGGTATCGTATCAGATACCCCACTGGGTATCAAGTCCGCTGCGCTTCGGGGCTGGACCCGGTTGCCGCGTGCCGGGTGCGCGCGCCATGCAAGAGGGGCCCGCAGGCCCCTCTCGTGCATCGTGCGAGGCGGGATGCCCGCCGTCGCTGTGAGACAGAACTAGAACGGGATGTCGTCGTCCATGTCGTCGAAGCCCGTCGCCGGCTTGGCGGCGGGCTTGGGCGCGGGCGCGCTGCGTGCGGCCGGCGCGCTGCGCGGCGCCGCGCTGCCGCCTTCGTCGGACATGCCGCCGCCTTCGCGGCTGCCTAGCAGTTGCATCTCCTGCGCAATGATCTCGGTCGTGTACTTCTCGACGCCGTCCTTGTCGGTCCACTTGCGCGTCTTCAGGCGCCCCTCGACGTAGACCGGGCGGCCCTTCTTCAGGTATTCACCGGCGATCTCGGCCAGGCGGTCGTAGAACACGACGCGGTGCCACTCGGTCTCCTCCTGGCGCTCGCCGCTGGTCTTGTCCTTCCAGTTGCGGCTGGTGGCGATGGTGACGTTGCAGATCGCCGAGCCGCTGGGCGCGTAGCGCACCTCGGGGTCGCGGCCGAGGTTGCCGACGAGGATGACTTTGTTGACCGAGGCCATGGCTGCTCCCTGGGAGGCGTCTTGCTGAGGGTGGAGTCATTATCGCGCCGGCCCTGCGAGCGGCACTCGCACCGAGGGGCGAAGCGACGACGCCCAGGCGGCCCCCGCAGGGCGGCACCCCTGCGAGGGACTGCCGGCGCGGCGGCCCGCTGCCGGGGGCTCGCTTACGATCGCGTGCAAGCCATGGCTGCCGTTCCCGACATCGCACGCACCGAGCCGGCGCCCGCTGCAGCCGCCGTGCATGACGAAGCCGCCGCGCGCGAAGCGCTGGCCGTGCTGCGCGAGGTCTTCGGCTACAGCGCCTTCCGCGGCGAGCAGCAGGCCATCGTCGAGCATGTGGCAGCCGGCGGCGATGCGCTGGTGCTGATGCCCACCGGCGCCGGCAAGAGCCTGTGCTACCAGGTGCCGGCCATCCTGCGCCATCGCCGCGGCCAGGGCGTGACCGTCGTGGTCTCGCCGCTCATCGCGCTGATGCACGACCAGGTCGGCGCGCTCGACGAACTCGGCGTGAGCGCGGCCTTCCTGAACTCCACGCTCGAAGGCGACGAGGCGCGGCGCATCGAGCGCGAGCTGCTCGCCGCGCGGCTGCCCTTGCTCTACGCGGCACCCGAGCGCATCCTCACGCCGCGCTTCCTCGCGATGCTCGATTCGCTGCACGAGCGCGGCCTCGTCAGCCTGTTCGCGATCGACGAGGCGCATTGCGTCAGCCAGTGGGGCCACGACTTTCGCGAGGAGTACCTGGGCCTGAGCGCGCTGCACGAGCGCTACCCCGGCGTGCCGCGCCTGGCGCTCACCGCCACCGCCGACGCGCACACGCGCACCGACATCGTCGCGCGGCTCGAACTGGGCGCGGCGCGCGTCTTCATCTCCAGCTTCGACCGCCCCAACATCCGCTACACCATCGTCGAGAAGGACGACGCCAAGCGCCAGCTGCTGGCCTTCCTGCGCGACGAGCACGACGGCGACGCCGGCATCGTGTACTGCCAGACGCGCCGCAAGGTCGACGAGACGGCCGCGTGGCTGCGCGAGCAGGGCATTGCCGCGCTGCCGTATCACGCCGGGCTCGACGCCGACGTGCGGCGCGCGCACCAGGACCGCTTCCTGCGCGAGGACGGCATCGTGATGGTGGCCACCATCGCCTTCGGCATGGGCATCGACAAGCCCGACGTGCGCTTCGTCGCGCATCTGGACCTGCCCAAGAACATCGAGGGCTACTACCAGGAGACGGGCCGCGCCGGCCGCGACGGCCTGCCGGCCGACGCCTGGATGGCTTACGGATTGCAGGACGTGGTGCAGCAGCGTCGCATGATCGACGAGGGTGAGGCCGACGAGGAATTCAAGCGCCTGCAGCGCACCAAGCTCGACGCGCTGCTCGGTCTGGCCGAGGCGCACGACTGCCGGCGTGTGCGGCTGCTGGCGTACTTCGGCGAGCCGAGCCGACCCTGCCGCAACTGCGACAACTGCCTGCACCCGCCGGCCACCTGGGACGGCACCGAGGCGGCGCGCAAGCTGCTGTCGTGCGTCTACCGCTTCCAGCAGCACGGAGGCCGGCGTGCGCCGCGGCAGTTCGGCGCCGTGCATCTGATCGACGTGCTGCGCGGCAAGCGCACCGACAAGGTGGCGCAGTACGGGCACGACGAGCTCAGCACCTTCGGCATCGGCGCCGACCTGTCCGAGTCGCAGTGGCGCGGCGTGATCCGCCAGCTCATCGCGCTCGGCCACCTGCGCGCCGAAGGCGAGTACAGCACGCTCGTGCTGAGCGAGAGCTCGCGCAAGGTGTTGCGCGGCGACGTGACCATCGAGCTGCGCGTTCCGGCCCACAAGACAACCAAGGCGCGAGCGCGCAAGGACCGGCGCGGCGACGGCGGCGGCGCGGGGCGCGGCGCCGCGTCGGCCGAAGCGCTGCCGCTCAGCGACGAGCAGCAGGCCTGCTTCGCCCAGCTCAAGGCCTGGCGCGCCGAAGTGGCGCGCGCCCACAACGTGCCGGCCTATGTCGTGTTCCACGACAGCACGCTGGCGCAGATGGCGCGCGAGCGGCCGGCCACGCTAGCCGCGCTGGCCGGTATTGCAGGCGTCGGCGCGAAGAAGCTCGAGCGCTACGGCGCCGAGATCGTGCGGCTGCTGAGCGCCTGACGCGCGCGCCGCGCGCGCTGTCTATCATGGCCGGTTGCCCTCGCCGAGCCCCATGCCAGAACCGTCCAGCGCTCCTGCCGATGCCGCCGCGCCGCGCACCGAGGCGCGGGTGCTCGCCGTGCGCGGCGCACGCACGCACAACCTGAAGAACATCGACCTCGACATCCCGAAGAACGCGCTCGTCGTCATCACCGGCCTGTCGGGTTCGGGCAAGTCGAGCCTGGCCTTCGACACCCTCTACGCCGAGGGCCAGCGCCGCTACGTCGAGAGCCTGTCGACCTACGCGCGGCAGTTCCTGCAGCTGATGGACAAGCCCGACGTCGACGTCATCGAGGGCCTGTCGCCGGCGATCGCGATCGAGCAGAAGGCGGCGTCGCACAACCCGCGCTCGACGGTCGGCACGGTGACCGAGATCCACGACTACCTGCGGCTGCTGTATGCGCGTGCCGGCACGCCGTACTGTCCCGAGCACGGCCTGCCGCTCGCGCAGCAAAGCGTCGCGCAGATGGTCGACGCGATGCTGGCGCTGCCCGAGGGCACGCGGCTGATGGTGCTGGCGCCGGTGGTGCGCGAGCGCAAGGGCGAGTTCGCCGATCTGTTCGACGACATGCGCGCGCGCGGCTACGTGCGCTTTCGCGTGGGCGGCGAGGGCCGCGGCTTCGAGGTCTTCGACGCCGACCGGCTGCCGCGCCTGAAGAAGACCGACAAGCACGACATCGACGTCGTCGTCGACCGCGTCAGGAGCGGCCCGGCGATGAAGCAGCGCCTGGCGGAGAGCTTCGAGGCGGCGCTGCGCATCGCCGACGGTCGCGCCGTCGCGCTCGAGATGGATGCGCCGGCCGACGCCGGCGGCGGCCGCGAGCACCTGTTCTCCAGCAAGTACGGCTGCCCGCTGTGTCGCTGGAGCCTGGCCGAGCTCGAGCCGCGCCTGTTCAGCTTCAACTCGCCGGTTGGCGCCTGCCCCGGCTGCGACGGCCTGGGCGTGGTGACGGCGTTCGATCCGGCGCGCGTGGTCGCCTTCCCGAGCCTGTCGATGGCCGCCGGCGCCGTCAAGGGCTGGGATCGGCGCAACGCCTACACCTTCAGCCTGCTCGAAAGCGTGGCACGGCATGCGGCGTTCGACATCGAGCGGCCTTTCGAGGAGCTGCCCGAAGCCGCGCAGCGCATGCTGCTGTACGGCTCGGGCAGCGAAGCGATCGAGTTCGAATACCGCGCCGAATCGGCCGCCGGCAAGGGTCGCGCGCGCGTCGTGCGGCGCGCGCATCCGTTCGAGGGAATCATCCCGAACTTCGAGCGCCGCATGCGCGAGACCGATTCGCCCGCCGTGCGCGAGGAGCTCGCGCGCTATCAGGCGGTGCGTCCGTGCCCCGAGTGCCACGGCACGCGCCTGCGGCGTGAAGCGCGTCACGTCTTCCTCGACCCCGCACCCGGCGTCAAGGGCCGCGCGATCTACGAGGTCGAGCGCTCGACGCTGGCCGACGCGCTGGCCGGGTTCGAGGCGCTGCAACTGCAAGGCGCCAAGGCCGAGATCGCCGCCAAGATCCTGCGCGAGATCCGCTCGCGCCTGGCCTTTTTGGTCGATGTCGGCCTGGGCTACCTCAGCCTCGAGCGCGGTGCCGACACGCTGTCCGGCGGCGAGGCGCAGCGCATCCGCCTGGCGAGCCAGATCGGCAGCGGCCTGTCGGGTGTGATGTACGTGCTCGACGAGCCGAGCATCGGGCTGCACCAGCGCGACAACGAACGCCTGATCGGCACGCTGCGACGGCTGCGCGACCTCGGCAACAGCGTGCTCGTCGTCGAGCACGACGAGGACATGATCCGCGCCGCCGACTGGTGCGTCGACATGGGTCCGGGCGCGGGCGTGCACGGCGGCGAGGTCGTGGCCGCGGGCACGCCGGCCGAGGTGGCGGCGAATCCGGACTCGCTGACCGGGCGCTACCTGGCGCACACGCTCGCCATCCCGGTGCCGGCGCGCCGCGCGAGCCTGGGGGCACGCGTGCTGAAGATCGTCGGCGCGCGCGGCAACAACCTGCAAGGCGTGGACGTCGAGTTCCCGGTGGGTCTGTTCACCTGCGTCACCGGCGTCAGCGGTTCGGGCAAGAGCACGCTCGTCAACGACACCCTCTACGCCGCGGTGGCGCGCAGGCTCTACCAGAGCCAGCCCGAGCCGGCGCCGCACGATCAGATCGACGGCCTCGAGCATTTCGACAAGGTGATCGCCGTCGACCAGAGCCCGATCGGCCGCACGCCGCGCAGCAACCCGGCCACCTACACGGGGCTGTTCACGCCGATGCGCGAGCTGTTCGCCGAGGTGCCGGCGGCGCGCGAGCGCGGCTACGGCGCCGGGCGCTTCAGCTTCAACGTGCCGGCGGCGTCGGGCGGCGGGCGCTGCGAGGCCTGCGAGGGCGACGGCGTGATCAAGGTCGAGATGCACTTCCTGCCCGACGTCTACGTGCCCTGCGACACCTGCCGTGGCCGGCGCTACAACCGCGAGACGCTCGAGATCCTCTACAAGGGCCTGAACATCGCCGAGGTGCTCGACCTCACGGTGGAGGACGCGCACGCCCTGTTTGCCGCGGTGCCGACGATCGCGCGCAAGCTGCGCACGTTGCTCGACGTGGGGCTGGGCTACATCCGCCTCGGCCAGAGTGCCACCACGCTGTCGGGCGGCGAGGCGCAGCGCGTCAAGCTGGCGCTGGAGCTGTCCAAGCGCGACACCGGGCGCACGCTGTACATCCTCGACGAGCCGACCACCGGGCTGCACTTCCACGACATCGCGCTGCTGCTGGGTGTGCTGCTGGCGCTGCGCGACGCCGGCAACACCATCGTCGTCATCGAGCACAACCTCGATGTCGTCAAGAGCGCCGACTGGATCGTCGACATGGGCCCCGAGGGCGGCGCCGGCGGCGGGCGTGTGGTGGCCGTGGGCACGCCGGAGGAGGTGGCGCGCCGCGAAGCGAGCCACACCGGGCGCTTCCTGCGCGGCGTGCTCATGTGACGCGGACCCGGGTGCGGCCCGGCGCGTTCAAGCCGGCCGGCTGAGCGCGACGATCACCGGTGCCGCCGCCTCGCGCACCGCAGCGTAGGCGTCGGCGTCGGGCCGGCCGTCGGCGGCGCCGCGGATCGATCGGTCCAGCCGTTGCGCCGCCTGCGACAGCGCCAGCGCGCCGATGCTGGCGGCGATGCCGCCGAGGTCGTGCGCCAGCGCGTGCAGCCGGTCGCCGCGGCCTTCGCGCAGTGCCAGGTCGAAGTCCTCGCTCCAGCGCTCGATGAAGGGGGCGGCGTGCTCGCGCACACGCCGGTACAGCACGCTGTCGCCGCCCATGCGCGCCAGCGCCGAGGCCTCGTCGATGACGGCCGGTGCGGCCGCCTGCGCCACGTCGGCATGCGGCGCCGGCGCGAGCGCCAGTTCGGCGATCGCCTCCAGCAGATCGCGCTTGCTGAACGGCTTGCTCAGATGGCGGTCGCAGCCGGCCTCGACGCTGGCGCGCACGTCCTCCTCGTAGGCGTTGGCGGTGAGCGCCACCACCGGCGTGCGCGGCCGGCCCTGCGCGGCCTCGAAGGCGCGCAGCCGGCGCGTCACGGTGAGGCCGTCCATGCCCGGCATCTGCACGTCCATGAAGATGATGTCGTAGGCGCGCTGCTCGGCCATGGCGAGCGCGGTCGGGCCGTTGCCGGCCACGTCGACGCGCGCCGGCTCGCCGTCGAGCATGGCCTGGAAGACGTAGACGTTGACCTCGTTGTCCTCGGCCAGCAGCACGCTGGCCGGGGCGCGCAGCGCGAGGCCGGCGGCGTTGTCGGCGGCGGGCGGCGGCAGCTCGGCCACCACCAGCGGAACGACGAGCGAGAACACGCTGCCCAGCCCCGGCGTGCTCGCGACCTCGATGCGCCCGCCCATCAGGCCGGCGATGCTGCGCGTGATCGCCAGCCCGAGCCCGGTGCCGCCGTACAGCCGCGTGATGCTGCCGTCGGCCTGCGAGAAGGGCTCGAAGATCTGCTCGCGCTTGGACGGCGCGATGCCGATGCCGGTGTCGCGCACGTCCAGGCGCAGCATGCGCTCGCCCTCGCGCCGCACGGCGAGCGTGATGCCGCCGTTGCCGGTGAACTTGATGGCGTTGCCCAGCAGGTTGGTGAGCGCCTGCACGAGGCGCTGACGGTCGACGAGCAGCCCGGCGGGCACGTCGTCGGCGACAACCAGGTCGAAGGCGAGGCCCTTTTGCTGAGCGCGCGCGCGCAGCATCGACATCAGCCGTTCGAGCGTCTCGCGCAGCACCACCGGCGTGGCCTCGAGTTCGAGGCGTCCGGACTCGATCTTGGCCAGATCGAGCAGATCGTTGATCAGGGTGTGCAGCGTCTGCCCCGACTGGCGGAAGACCTGCACGTGGCGGCGCTGCTCGGCATCCAGCGGCGTCTCGGCGAGCAGTTCGGCCACGCCGAGCAGCGCGTTCATCGGCGTGCGCATCTCGTGGCTGACATTGGCCAGGAACTCGCTCTTGGCGCGGCTCGCGGCCGCGGCCACCGCGCGCTCGTGCTCGAGTCGGCGCGTCTGGCGCGCCAGCCAGCGCTCGTGCAGCCACAGCGACAGCGCCAGCGTCGCCGCCAGCATGGCCGCCGGCGCCAGCGTCAGCACCGGCATGCGCGCGCCGAACAGCAGCGCC
>JAGWTJ010000156.1 GCA_028869005.1 Burkholderiales bacterium
CTCCTCGAGGCGATGGCGCGCGCATTCGGAGCCGGCGCGGCGCAGGCTCGGCGTGGGCTCGGCATGGGTCCGGTGCAGGCGCGCCGCGGGTTCATTCAGCGCTGGCGCACGACGAGCGCAACGCCGATGGCGGTCAGCGCGAGGCCGGCGAGCACGAGCGCGCTCAGGTCCTCGCCGAACAGCAGCCAGCCCAGCAGCGCCGTGCACGGCGGCACGAGGTACATCAGCGTGCTGACGCGGGTGGCCGCGCCGCGCTGGATGAGCAGGTACAGCAGCGAACTACCGCCCAGCGTCAGCGCGAGAACCGACCAAGCCATGGCGCCGATCAGCTCCGGATGCAGCTCGACGCTGCCGCTCTCGAAGGCGGCCAGCGGCGCAGTGACCAGCAGCGCGGCCATCAACTGCACGGCGTTGGCGGTGCGCACGTCGCACGCCTTGACGTGCCGCTTCTGGTACAGCGTGCCGGCGGTGATCGACGCCAGCGCCGCCAGCGCGCAGGCGAGGTTGAAGGCGCTCACCTCGCCGACGCCGAGCTTGCGCCACACCACCAGCACGAGACCGCCCAGGCCGAGCGCCAGGCCGCACCACTGGCGCGCGCTGATGCGGTGCTCCTGCCCGGTGGCGCTCACCCACAGCGCAGTCAGCACCGGCTGCAGGCCGACGATCAGCGCCGAGGTGCCGGCACCCATGCCGTGCTTGACCGCCAGCCACACGCCGCCGAGGTAGCCGCCGTGCAGCAGCGAGCCCGTCACCGCCAGGTGCGGCCACTGGCTGCGCACCGGCCAGGCGGCGCGCGCCCAGCCGATCCACAGCAGGAAAGCGAGGATCGAGAACAGGTAGCGCCAGGTGAGGAAGGTCAGCGCCGGCGCGTGCGGCATGCCCAGGCGCGCGACGACGAAGCCCGTGCTCCAGATCACGACGAACACGCCGGGCATGGCGGCGATCATGGCCTCGCGCTGGCGCTGCGCAGGTGACGACGCGGCGCGCTCGGCCGATTCGGTGGGTTCGCTCATCTTGCCTTGGCGCGGATCTCGGGGATCGCCTTGCGCAGGTAGTAGACCATCGACCAGATCGTCAGCACCGCCGCCAGCCAGATCAGCACGGTGCCCCAGGCGCGCGTGTCGATGATGCGAAAGAGGTGCCCGTCGTAGAGCAGGAACGGAATGGCGATCATCTGCACCATCGTCTTGGCCTTGCCCACCATGTGCACGGCCACGCTGCGCGAGGCGCCGATGTGCGCCATCCACTCGCGCAGCGCCGAGATCGCGATCTCGCGGCCGACGATGATGAGAGCGACGAAGACGTCGACGCGGCCGAGCTGCACCAGCACCAGCACGCTGGCACAGACGAGGAACTTGTCGGCCACCGGATCGAGAAAGGCACCGAAGGCCGAAGTCTGGTTCAGCCGCCGCGCCAGCCAGCCGTCGAGCCAGTCGGTGAGCGCGAACAGCACGAACAGCGTCGTCGCCACCAGGTTCTGCGTGGCCGCCGGCACCGGCAGGTAGAACGACGCCAGGATGAGCGGGATCGCCGCGATGCGGGCCCAGGTCAGCAGGGTCGGGATGGTGAGGAACATGGCGGCCGGGCGGAGCGCGATCGACGGCGGCGGCCGATCAGTCCAGCGAGCGCGGCTTGAAGCGCCGCTCGTCGTCGAAGAGAAAGGTCTCGACCCACTTCCAGGGCCGCGGCAGGCGCGACACGTCGCCATAGGGCGCCGCGCGGCGGATGGCGTCGATGGCCAGTTGCACCGTGTCGGCCGCCGCCGGGTCGCTCGGCCGGCGCAGGACGTTGATGCTGCGAACCGTGCCGTCGGCGTTCAGCTCGGTCTCGATGACCGGGATGCCGAACAGGATGTCGGGCACCTTGCCCAGATAGCTGCGGTCGGGCTGCGCCGCCACCATCCGCTCGGCGGCCAGGCGGCGAAACTCGCCCCAACTGCGCGCGGCCCCCGGCATGGACGAAGCGCCGGCGCCGGGCGCGACACCCGGCTGTGCCCCCGGCGCGCCGGGGGCCGTCGGCGCAGGCGCGCGCGTCGCGCAACCGGCCAGCAGCGCAAGGCCGCCGAACACCAGCGCGCGGCGGCGGTCGCGTTCGTGTTCAGTGCAGCGCACGGTAGATTTCCTCGGCCAGTTCCTTCGAGATGCCGTCCACGCTCGCCAGATCCTCCACCCCCGCATCGGCGACGCCGCGCACGCCGCCGAAGCGCTGCAGCAGCCGCGCCCGCTTGCGCGGGCCGACGCCCGCGATCTCCTCGAGCCGGCTCGCGCCGGTACGCACGCCGGCACGTCGCGCGCGCATTCCCGTGATGGCGAAACGGTGTGCCTCGTCGCGGATCTGCGCCACCAGCATCAGCGCGGCCGAATCATGCCCGAGATGGACCTTGGCACGTCCGTCGGCGAAGACCAGCTCCTCGAGACCGACCTTACGTCCCTCGCCCTTCTCGACGCCGACGATGAGGCCGATGTCGAGGCCCAGTTCCTCGAACACCTCGCGCCCCACGGCAACCTGGCCGCGACCGCCGTCGACCAGCACGAGGTCAGGCAGCCGCGCGACGCTGCGCGCGCGGCGGCGCGGCGGCGCGGTGGGCGCGCCTGACTCGCCCGAACTGCTTGGCGCGATCGACTCGCTCGCGGTGTCCGCCGACGTGGGTGTCGAGGTCTCGTTACCGCCTTCGTCGTCGGCCCGTCCCGCAGCCACCGCTTCGGCCAGGCGGGCGTAGCGGCGCGTCAGCACCTGGCGCATCGCGGCATAGTCGTCGCCGCCCTTGACGCCCTCGATGTTGAAGCGCCGGTACTGCGCGCTCTGCATGCGGTGATCCTCGTAGACCACGCACGAGGCCTGCGTCGCCTCGCCGGCGGTATGGCTCACGTCGAAGCATTCGATGCGCAGCGTCGCTGCGTCGGACACGTCGAGGTCGAGCGCGTCGATGAGCGCGCGCGTGCGCTGCTGCTGCGAGCCCTCCTCGGCCAGCAGGCGCGCCAGCGCCAGCGCGGCGCCCTTGCTCGCCATCTCGAGCCAGATGCGCCGCTGCTCGCGCGGCTGGTGCGTGGCGCGCACGCGCAGGCCCGTGTGCTCGGCCAGCGCGTCGAGCAAGGCCGCACTCACCGCGTGACTGGTGATGAGCTGCGGCGGCATCGTGTGCTCGAGATAGTGCTGGGCCAGGAAGGCCTCGAGCACGGCGACCTCGGGCGTGCGCAGGTCGCTGCCTTCATCGGCGTCATGCACAGCCTCCGAGGCGTCCGTGGCCTCCGTGGCATTCGCCGCACCATCGTCCCGGTCCGCGGACAGCGCCGCGCCATCGTCGACATGGCTCGGGAAGTAGGCCCGATCGCCCAGATGCCGGCTGCCGCGCACCATCGCCAGGTTGACGCAGGCGCGACCGCCGGCGACCTTGACGGCGAGGATGTCGACGTCCTTGTCTGCCGCCGACAGGCTGCTCGCCTCCACCGCCTGCTGGTGCAGCACGCGCGACAGCGAGCCGATGCGGTCGCGCACCACGGCCGCCTTCTCGAACTCGAGCGCGTCGGCCATCTGCATCATCTGCGACTGCATCTCGGCGATCACCTGCTGCGCGTCGCCGCGCAGGAAGCGCTCGGCGTCGGCCACGTCGCGGGCGTAGTCGGCGGCGCTGATGTAGCCCACGCAGGGCGCGCTGCAACGCCCGATCTGGTACAGCAGGCAGGGCCGCGTGCGATGCGCGAACACGGTGTCCTCGCAGGTGCGCAGGCGAAACACCTTCTGCACCAGTTCGATCGTCTGCTTGACCGCCCACGCGTTGGGGTAGGGCCCGAAGTAGCGGTGCCGGCGGTCGACCGCGCCGCGGTAGTAGGCCACGCGCGGAAACTCGTGCGTCACCAGCTTGAGGTAGGGATAGCTCTTGTCGTCGCGGAACAGGATGTTGAAGCGCGGCGCCAGCGTCTTGATGAGGTTGTTCTCGAGCAGCAGCGCCTCGGCCTCGCTGCGCACGACGGTGGTCTCGAGCCGTGCGATGCGCGCCACCATCTGGCCGATGCGCGTGCCGTCGTGGCTGCGACGCAAGTAGCTGGCGACGCGCTTCTTCAGGCTGCGCGCCTTGCCGACATAGAGCACCTGGCCGGCGGCGTCGATCCAGCGGTACACGCCCGGCAGGTTCGGCAACGCGGCGACCTCCGCGAGCAGCCGCTCGCGTGCGGCGTCGCGATGCGCTGCGTCGGCGTCGGCTGCGGCCGCCGCGACGGAGCTGGATTCACGGGGCGGCACACTCACGGCCACGATTGTCGCGCCTTCGATAATCACGCGATGGCTGTGCTGCGCTGGGACATCTTCGGCCGCGTCATCGACAACTACGGCGACGTCGGCGTCTGCTGGCGCCTGGCGGCGCAGCTCGCAGCGCGCGGCGACAGGGTCCGACTCGTGCTCGACGATCTGTCGGCGCTGGCCTGGATGGCGCCGCATGGCACCGGTGATGCCGACGGCATCGATCGCATCGAACGGCTGTCCTGGCCCGGCCCCGCGACGCCAGGCGACGTCGTGATCGAGGCCTTCGGCTGCGACCCGCCGCCCGCCTTCGTCGCTGCCATGCGTGCGCGCCAAGAGCCGCCGGTCTGGATCAACCTGGAGTACCTGAGCGCGGAGGATTACGTCGAGCGCTCGCATGGCCTGCCGTCGCCGCAGCGCGACGGGCGGACGTTGTGGTTCTTCTACCCCGGCTTCACGGCGCGCACCGGCGGTCTGCTGCGCGAAGACGGCCTCCTCGCCGAACGCGCGGCCTTCGTGCGCGAGCCTTGGCTGGCGGCCTTGGGCGCCGCACCGCGCCAGGGCGAGCGCGTGGTGAGTGTCTTTTGCTACGCCAACGACGCACTGCCCGCGCTGCTGGACGATCTGGCGGCGGCGCCGACGCTGCTGCTGCTGACGCAGGGGCCGGCGCAGCAACAGATCGACGACACACGGCTGCCGCCGACGCTGCGCACGCGGCGGCTGCCCTGGCTCGACCAGCGCGGCTACGACCGGCTGCTGTGGAGCAGCGACCTGAACTTCGTGCGCGGCGAGGATTCGCTGGTGCGTGCGATCTGGGCCGGCGCGCCCTTCGTCTGGCAGGCCTACCCGCAGTCGGACGGCGCGCATCGCGCCAAGGTCGATGCCCTGCTCGCGCGGCTCGCGCCGCCGGCCGAGGCGGCAGCCCTGACGCGCGCCTGGAACGGCTACGCGCCTTGGCCGCAGTGGCCGCAGCGGCCGGACACGCCGGCCTGGACCGCATGGCAAGCCGCGACGCGACGCTGGCGCGACGCGCTGTGTGCGCAGGACGACCTGGCGAGCGCGCTGCGGCGCTTCGTGCTCGCCAGACGCTCCCCCTGACGAGCCCCGAGGCGATCGGGACTCGGTACTTACCCGGCCCCACGCTAGAATGCGCTGTTTCGCGCAGCCCAGCCCCACACCCTCGCCCCGCGAATGAGCCGGGGACTCCTCCAGAGAACCGTCATGAAACTCGCTCAGGAAATCCGCGCCGGCAACGTGATCATGCAGGGCAAGGACCCGATGGTCGTGCTGAAGACCGAATACAGCCGCGGCGGCCGCGGCGCCTCGACCGTGCGCATGAAGCTGAAGAACCTGCTCAACAGCTCGGGCACCGAAGTCGTCTTCAAGGCCGACGACAAGATGGAGCAGATCATCCTCGACCACAAGGAGTGCACCTACTCCTACTTCGCCGATCCGATGTACGTGTTCATGGACGGCGAGTACAACCAGTACGAGGTCGAGGCCGACAACATGGGCGACGCCATCCAGTACCTCGACGACGGCATGCCGGTGGAAGTGACCTTCTACGACGGCAAGGCGATCTCGGTCGAGCTGCCGACCACGGTGGTGCGCGAGGTCGTCACCGATCCGGCCGTCAAGGGCGACACCTCGGGCAAGGTGATGAAGCCGGCCAAGCTCTCGGCCACCGGCTTCGAGATCACGGTGCCACTGTTCGTCGAAAGCGGCGACCGGGTCGAGATCGACACGCGCACGCACGAGTACCGCAAGCGCGTCTAGCCGGCGCGCGAACGCGCGTCGGGCCTGCGCGCGCACACGATGTTCGACTTCGAATTCGCGGTGCGCTCGCCGTTTCGCGTGCAGCCCGGGCTGCGTCGGCTCGCACCCGGCGCCACCCATCTCACGCCGCTGGCACCCGGCTCGCGCCACCAGCGCGAGAAGCTCGCCGTGCTGTCGTCGTTCTGGCCGCAGGCGCTGCTGCGGCGTGCGGACTTCGATGCCGGGCCGGCGCTCGACGCGCTCAGCGCGCACGCCGCCGCCGAGCATCCCGACGCCTGGCGTCACGACGGCGAGCGCGTCGAGGCCAGACGGCTCGGCACCGCGCTCGAAGGCGACACGGTGCTGCAGACGGCGCCCGGCCGCTTCGGCCTCGGCGACGAGGTCGCGCGCTGCCTGCACGGCCTGCCGCCGGCGTGGCGCCGTGCGGCGCTTCTCTGCCTGGCGTTCGAGGAGGACTTCGCGCTCGTCGACGCCGCACCCGGCGCGCACTTCGGCACGGTGCCCTGGCTCGCCGTGACGCTGCCGAGCCACTGGGCGCCGGAGCGCATGCTCGGCCTCGGGCTGGCGCAGATCCACGCCGAGGTGCCCGACAACGCCCTGCTGCTGCGCGCCACCGATGCGCTCGTGCGGCTCGCTGCCGGGCCCGAACGCTGGGAGCGCTTCGTGTGGAACGTGACCGACCAGCCGCGGCTGCACGCGCATCCCGAGCGCACCGACCGCGAGCGCTGGCAGCACACGCCGGTGGCCCGCGCCTGGCTGCGCAGCGAACGCCAGACCTTCATCGCGCTGCCTGCCCTCGGGCAGGCGTTGTTCACGATCCAGGTCGGCGTGGTCCCGCTCGCCGAACTGCTGTGCACGGCGCAGCGCGCGTCCACGCTGCACGACGCCATCGCGTCGATGACGCCGGCCGTGCTCGCCTACCGAGGCCTGGCACCGGTGCGCGACGCACTGCTCGCCTGGCTGGCCGCGCGCGCCGGTGATGCGGGTGATGCGGCAGGCGCGGCGTGAAGACCGAACCGATCACGCCGGCGCGCATCGACTGGACCGGCGACGCGCCGCGCGCCGTCGACTTCGACGACATCTACCACCCGCGCGTCGGTGCCTTCGCGCAGGCCGGGCATGTCTTCCTGCGCGGCAACGGGCTGCCGGCGCGCTGGCGCCGGCGCGAGCACTTCACCATCCTCGAGACCGGCTTCGGCCTCGGTATCAACTTCCTCGCCACCTGGGCCGCCTGGCGCGACGACAGCGAGCGCTGCACGCGGCTGCACTTCGTCTCGATCGAGAAGCATCCGCCCGTGCGTGACGATCTGCGGCGCGCGCATGCCAGCCTCGCCTGCCCCGCGCTGGCCGCCGCGTTGCTGGAGCAATGGCCGCCGCTCACGCCCAACCTGCATACGCTCGAGTTCGACGGCGGCCGCGTGCGGCTGCTGCTGGCGCTCGGCGACGTGGCGCAACTGCTGCCGGCGCTCGAGGTGCAGGCCGACGCCTTCTTTCTCGACGGCTTCGCGCCCGAACGCAATGCGGCGATGTGGGACGCTCGCGTCTTCGAGGCGCTGCGCCGCCGCGCCGCGCCCGGCGCCACCGCCGCCACCTGGAGCGTAGCGCGCGCAGTGCGCGACGGACTGACCCGCGCCGGCTTCGAGGTCGAGCGCGCCGCGGGCATCGGCGGCAAGCGCGAGATCAGCGTCGCACGTCACGTGCCGCGCCCCGGACTGCGCGCGCCGCCCGAACTGCGGGTGAACGACAAGGAGCAGCGGGCGATCGTCGTCGGTGCCGGCATCGCCGGCGCCTTTGCCGCCGCGGCGCTGCACGCGGATGGCTGGGACGTCACCGTATATGACCAGCGCGAGCGCTGCGCCGAGCAAGACACGGGCCGCCTAGGCGGCCTGTTCCACGGCAGCCTGAATGTCGACGACGGCCCGCATGCGCGTTTGCTGCGCACCGCGGCGCTGCAAGCCACCCGCGCCTATGCGCCGGCGATCGCCGGCGGCGCGCTGCGGGGTGCGGCGCAGGGCCTGCTGCACCTCGATCGGCGCCACGCAGGCGTCGAGGCGCTGCAGGCGCTCGCCGCGCGCTGCGGCCTGCCGGCTGACTACGTGCAACCCCTGGCCGCCGAGCAGGCCGCACGGCTCGCCGGCGCGCCGCTCTCGTCCCCCGCGTGGTTCTATCCGGGCGGCGGCTGGGTCTCGCCGGCCGACACCGTGC
>JAGWTJ010000442.1 GCA_028869005.1 Burkholderiales bacterium
GCGCCCATGTCGCGGAAGGTCTCGTAGGTGATCTGCCACTCGCCGTCCCACTTGAGGGCGTACTGGCGGAACGGGTCGCTCGGCTGGCGGATCCAGTATTCGCCCAGGCCCGCCTCGGCGAGGCGCGCGCGGATCGCGAACAGGCCGTAGAGCGGCGAGTCGACCAGCCGGCGAGCGTCGCCGGCCGCGGCGCGCTCGCCGACATCGCCCAGCACGTAGACCAGCGGCTGCAGATCCTTGGTGAAGCGCGGCTTGTCGATCACGCCGCGCTCGACGCGCACCAGTTCCGACAGCGGCACCAGCTGGTTGTTCGACGCGCGCAGCGGCAGCGCCAGCAGCGCCTCCAGCCCGACCTGCTGTTCGGCGGGCAGTTGCAGCCGCACCGGCACCGGGTACTTGCTCTGGCCGTCGTGCAGGTAGCTCGCGTCGACGCCGGAGAGCGCGGCGTTGACCGTCTGCGCCACCAGCGCCACCGGGATGCCCAGCGTCTCGGCGCGCTGGCGGTTGATGCGCAGCCAGGCGCGCGGCGCATCGGCGGCCAGCGTGCTGTCGATGCCGACGATGTGCGCGGTGTCGCCGAAGGCCTTCAGCACCTGCTCGGCCGTGCGGATGCGGCCGGCCTCGTCGGGCCCGTAGACCTCGGCCACCAGCGGCGCCAGCACCGGCGGGCCGGGCGGCACTTCCACCACCTTGAGGCGCGCGCCGGCCTTGGCGGCGATCGCATCCAGCGCCGGGCGCAGGCGCTGCGCGATGGCGTGGCTCTGCTCGTGGCGGTGCTTCTTGTCGACCAGGTTGACCTGCAGGTCGCCCTGCTCGGCGTCGGCGCGCAGGTAGTACTGGCGCACCAGGCCGTTGAAGGTGATCGGGCTGGCGGTGCCGGCGTAGCCCTGCAGGTCGCGCACCTCGGGCTGCTGGGCGAGCTGCTGGCCCAGCTCCTGCAGCGTGGCGGCGGTCTGCTCCAGCGGCGTGCCGGCGGGCATCTCCAGCACCAGCTGGAACTCGCTCTTGTTGTCGAAGGGCAGCATCTTCAGCACCACCCACTGCACCACGGCCAGGCCGACCGAGAGCAGCAGCGCCGCCAGGATGCCGGCCAGCAGCAGCCAGCGCTTGCGTGCGCTGTCGAGGAAGGGGCGCAGCGCGCGCTCGAAGAGGCGCTGCAGCTTGGAGGGCGCGCGCGCCTCGGCGGCGGCGGCGTGGCCCGAGCCGCCATGCGGCTTCATCAGCTTGAGCGCCAGCCAAGGCGTTACTGTGAAGGCGATCGCCAGCGACAGCGCCATGCCCAGGCTGGAGTTGATCGGGATGGGGCTCATGTACGGCCCCATCAGCCCGGAGACGAAGGCCATCGGCAGCAGCGCGGCGATGACGGTCAGCGTGGCGAGGATGGTCGGCCCGCCGACTTCGTCCACCGCCGCCGGAATGATCTCGGCCAGCGGCTTGTGCGGCTCGAGCGCCTGATGGCGGTGGATGTTCTCCACCACCACGATGGCATCGTCGACCAGGATGCCGATCGAGAAGATCAGCGCGAACAGCGAGACGCGGTTGAGCGTGAAGCCCCAGGCCCAGGA
>JAGWTJ010000443.1 GCA_028869005.1 Burkholderiales bacterium
TCAGACCGGCAGCTTGCGGCTGTAGTCGATCAGCAGCGTCGAGCAGACGAACAGGCCGGCGCCGGCGGCGGCGAACAGCATCAGCGCGAGGAAGTACGAGCCGGTGGACTGCACGATCAGGCCGACGATGATGGGCACGCCGATGCCGGCGCAGTTGCCGCCCAGGTTCATCGTGCCGCCGAGGAAGCCGACGCGGGCGCGCGTGCCGAGGATGGACGGCACGCACCAGAACAGGCCGCACCAGCGCAGGAAGAACAGCGTCACCGACAGCAGCACGACGACGCTGACCGGATCCTTGATCTGCGCG
This sequence comes from Burkholderiales bacterium, assembly GCA_028869005.1. Lineage (GTDB taxonomy): Bacteria > Pseudomonadota > Gammaproteobacteria > Burkholderiales > Burkholderiaceae_C > Rubrivivax. The sequence continues at coordinate 308 of JAGWTJ010000443.1, forward strand.
ACCGAGAAGATGGCGATCGTCGCGATGATCGAGGACACGCCGAACAGCGTGCGCAGCACGCGGCTCTGCGAGGCGCCGGCGGCCATCCACTTGTCGGCGATCCAGCCGCCGATCATCTCGCCGACGAAGCCGGAGAAGAACATGATGAAGACGGCGCCGCCCATCTGCTTGATGTCGAAGCCGTGCACCTTGGAGAGGTAGTTCGGCATCCAGGTCAGCAGGCCGTAGAAGAGCGCGTTGAAGCACATCCAGCCGAAGAACATGCCCCACACCGAGCGGTAGCGGAAGAAGTCGAGCACGCGGCCGCTGGCGTTGGGCGCTTCGGCGGCAGCATCGGCGGCGTGGCTGCGCTCGATGTAGCTCGCCTCGGCGTCGTTCACGGCGGGGTGCTGGCGCGGGTGGTTGCGGATGTAGCGCCAGGCGAGCCAGCCGGCCAGCATGGTGCCGACGCCGGCGACCACGAAGGACAGGCGCCAGGAGCCGAGCGTGGCGATCAGGCCGGAGATCAGGATCGCGCCGAGCGCGGCACCGAGCGGCGCGCCGCCGTCGAGCAGCGTGGCGCCGCGGCCGCGTTCGGTCTGCGTCATCCAGATGCCGTTGAGCTTGCCGCCGGCCGGGTAGATCGGCGCCTCGGCGGCGCCCAGGCCGAGCCGCGTCAGCAGCAGCGCGAACCAGCCGGTGCACACCGCGGCGATGGCCTGGAAGAAGCCCCAGCCGAGCGTGGCGCCGGCGATCACGACGCGCGGGCCGAAGCGGTCGGCCAGCATGCCGCCGGGAATCTGCATGAAGGCATAGGTCCAGAAGAAGGCGGACAGCAGCAGGCCCTGCGTGGCCGGACCGATGTCGAATTCTTTGGCGATCAGCGGCATGGCCACCGAGAGCGAGGCGCGGTCGATGTAGTTGATCGAGATGAGGAACAGCATCATCAGGAAGATCTTCCAGCGCACCTTGGTCGGTGCGACGGTGCCGGCGGCTGCGGCAGCGGCGGGCTGTGCGGTCAGGGTGGTGGTGTTCATGGCATGGAGGTGTGGATGGTCGTGGGGCGTGGCGGGTGGTGTCTACGGGGTTTGGCGCCGCGCATCGAGCAGCGCTTCGAGCGCGGGCGTGAGCCCGCGATTCGGTTTGGCGGGCGGCGGCGCGAAGCTGCCGGCGCGGGCCTTGCCCGGCTGCAGCGCCGCCAGTGATTCGGCATGGCGCACGGCGCTCGAGACGCCGTCGACCGAGGGCACCGGCAGGCGGCCGCGCAGGCTGCGCGC
>JAGWTJ010000157.1 GCA_028869005.1 Burkholderiales bacterium
GGCGACCGCTCGCTCGCGCTGCACTTCTGGGACTCGATCGTCGCCGCGCGCGACGGCGGCAAGCTCGACGCGACGCTGGCCGCGAGCTGGCGCGCGCTCGACGAGAAGACCTGGGAGTTCAAGCTCAAGCCCGACATCAAGTGGCAGGACGGCGTGCCGTTCACCGCCGACGACATCGTGTTTTCGTTCCAGCGCGCGCGCAACGTGCCGGGCAGCGTGGCGACCTATGCCGGCTCGCTGCGCACGGTCGAGTCGACGACCGCCAAGGACGCGCACACGGTGATCATCAAGACGACCACGCCCAACCCGATGCTGCCGCAGGACATCGCGTCGATCTACGTGGTGAGCAAGCACATCGGCGAGAAGTCGCGCACCGAGGACTACAACTCGGGCAAGGCGATGATCGGCACCGGTCCGTACAAGTTCGTCTCCTACGTGCCCGGCGACCGCACCGTCATGGAGCGCAGCCCGAGCTACTGGGGCCCGAAGGCCACCTGGGAGAAGGTGACCTACCGCTACATCAACAATGGCGCGGCGCGCACCGCGGCGCTGCTGGCCGGCGACGTCGACGTGATCGACAAGGTCGCCGTCACCGACGTCGAAAAGCTGCGCAAGACGCCTTCGGTCAGCGTCTACACCTATCCCGGCCTGCGCGTGCTGCTGCTGCAGCCGAGCTTCCGCCCCGGCCCCAACGAGTTCATCACCGACAACGCCGGCAAGCCGCTGGCGCAGAACCCGCTCACCGACCTGCGCGTGCGCCAGGCGCTGTCGACGGCGATCAACCGCAAGGCGATCATCGACCGCATCATGCAGGGCACGGCGACCGAGGCCAACCAGTGGATGCCGAAGAACACCTTCGGCTACAACCCCGAGGTCAAGGACATCGCCTACAACCCGGAGCTGGCCAAGAAGCTGCTCGCCGAGGCGGGCTTTCCGCAGGGCTTCCAGATCACCATCCACGTGCCCGGCGACCGCTATCCGCAGGCGCCCGAGACGATCCAGGCGATCGCGCAGTTCTGGACCCGCGTCGGCGTCAAGACGCAGGTGCAGGTGGTGCCCTGGTCGATGTACTCGGGCCGCGCCACCAAGAACGAGTTCGCCATCTCCGTCATCGCCTGGGGCAACGGCACCGGCGAAGCGGGCTACGGACTGCTGCAGACGCTGGCAAGCAACGACACCAAGGCCGGCCGTGGCGCCAACAACTGGGGGCGCTACAGCAGCGAGGCGGTCGACAAGGCGCTCGACGCGGCCACCGTGGAGTTCGACGCGCGCCGCCGCGAGGCCATCCTGCGCCACGCCGTCAAGCTGGTGACCGACGACGTCGGCCAGATCCCGATCTTCCACTACCAGAACATCTGGGCCGCGAAGAAGGGCCTGAAGGTCGAGCCGCTGCTGAGCGACCGCACCACGGCGATGCAGGTCTCGAAGATCGGCAAGTAGCGTGGCGACGCTCGCCGTCACGCCGGCCGATGCGCTGATCGATGTCCCGCGGCGCATCGTCGTCGCGGGGCTGGCGGCCGGCGAAAGCGTCGAGTTGTCGACGCGCACGCTGCGCGGCCGCGGCACGGCGTGGCGCGCTGCAGCGGCGTTCCGCGCCGATGCGCAAGGCCTCGTCGACCTGACGCGCGACGCGCCGCTGGCGGGCGACTACGCCGGCCTCTCGCCGATGGGCCTGATCTGGTCGCAGGCGCCCGCAGCGAGCTCCCGGACCTGGGCCGACCGCGACGTGTTCGCGGCCGTCCCCGCCGACCCGTTGGTCACCGACATCGAGCTGCGGCACGGCGACACGGTGCTGGCGACGCAGACGCTCACGCAGCGCCTCGCGGCCGACGGCGTGGCGCGACGCGAGGTGCGCGACGACGGTCTCGTCGGCACGCTCTTCACCCCGGCCGGCGCAGGCCCGCATCCGGTGGTGATGGTGCTCAACGGTTCGGGCGGCGGCATCAACGAGCCGCGCGCCGCGCTTTACGCATCGCACGGCTACGCGGCGCTGGCGCTCGGCTACTTCAAGGCGCCGGGCCTGTCGGACTACATCAGCAACACCCGGCTCGAGACCTTCGAGACCGCGCTCGCCTGGATCCACCGCGTGCTCGCGCCGCGCCATGGCTTCGTCGCGCTCAGCGGCCAGTCGCGCGGTGGCGAGCTGGCGCTGCTGCTGGGCACGCTGTTCCCGGAGTCCGTGTCGGCGGTCATCGGCTATGTCCCGGGCGCCGTCGTGCACTGCGCGCAGAATGCCTGCGACCCCGCGCTCGGCCGCGAAGGCCCGGCGTGGCTGTTCCGCGGCCAGCCGTTCCCCGACGTCTGGCAGGACAACCGCAGCGCCACCTGGGCGCCCTGGGACGAAGGCGCCGAGCCGCGCCGGCATGCCGACGCCCTCCTCACCGCACTGCAAGACCCCGACGCGGTGGCACGCGCGCGCATCCCCGTGGAGAAGATCGGCGGGCCGGTGCTGTTGCTGTCGGGCAGCGACGACGGCTCGTGGCCGTCGAGCCTGTACGGCCGCATGGTGGCCGACAAGTTGGCGGCGGTCGGCCACCCGTATCCGGTCGAGCATCTCGACTTCGCGGGCGCCGGACATTCGATCGTCTTCCCCTACGTGCCGACGACGCAGCTCGTCTATGCGCATCCGGTGTCGGGCCGGCTCAGCACGAGCGGCGGCACGCCGGAGGCCAACGCGCGCGCCGACGAGGCGTCGTGGCTGGGCGTGCAGCGCTTCCTGCGAGCGGCCGTCGCGGCGCGCGACGCCGCGGCCGACGCCCGGCCGGCCTGAGCACACCAGGGCGAACCGGCAGCCACCTCCGGCGCGTCGAGACGTCGCGCCCGACGCAGCGCGCCTCAGTGCGCCCGATCCCAGTTCGGCCCGACCCCGACTTCGGCAACCAGCGGCACCTTCAACTCGGCAACGCCGGCCATCGCCGCCGGGATCGCCTGGCGCGCCCATTCGAGCTCGCCCTCCGGCACCTCGAGCACCAGCTCGTCGTGCACCTGCATCACCATCGCGCTGGCGCGGCGCTCGTCGTCGAGCCGGGCCTGCACCGCGATCATCGCCAGCTTGATGAGGTCGGCCGCCGTGCCCTGCATCGGCGCGTTGATCGCCTGGCGCTCGGCGGCGGCGCGGCGCGGACCGCTGCCGCCCTTGATGTCGGTGAGGTAGATGCGCCGGCCGAACAGCGTCTCGACGTAGCCGAGCTCGGCGGCGCGTGCGCGCGTCTCGTCCATGTAGCGCTTGACGCCGGCAAAGCGCGTGAAGTAGCGGTCGATGTAGTCGCGCGCCGCCTTCTGCTCGATGCCGAGGTTGCTCGCCAGGCCGAAGGCGCCCATGCCGTAGATGAGGCCGAAGTTGATGACCTTGGCGTAACGGCGCTGCTCGCTGCTCACCTCGGCCAGAGGCACGCCGAAGACCTCGCTGGCGGTGGCGCGGTGCACGTCCAGCCCCTCGGCGAAGGCGCGCAGCAGCCCCGGGTCCTCGCTGATGTGGGCCATGATGCGCAGCTCGATCTGCGAGTAGTCGGCGCTCAGGATCACGTGCCCGGGCGGCGCGACGAAGGCCTCGCGGATGCGCCGGCCCTCGGGCGTGCGCACCGGGATGTTCTGCAGGTTCGGGTCGTTGCTCGCCAGCCGCCCGGTCACCGCCACCGCCTGCGCGTAGTTCGTGTGCACGCGCCCGGTGGCCGGGTTGACCATCGCCGGCAGCTTGTCGGTGTAGGTGCCCTTGAGCTTGGCCAGGCCACGGTGCTCGAGGATGCGCGCCGGCAGCGGGTAGTCGGCGGCCAGCGCCTGCAGCACGTCCTCGTCGGTGCTGGGTGCGCCCGAGGCGGTCTTCTTCTTCACCGGCAGCGCCAGCTTGCCGAACAGGATCTCGCCGATCTGCTTGGGGCTGCCGAGGTTGAACGGCTGGCCGGCGATGGCGTAGGCCTCGTGCTCGAGGGCCACCATGCGCTCGGCCAGTTCCCTGCTCTGCACGGCGAGCACGCGGGCGTCGATCAGCACGCCGTGGCGCTCGATGCGCTGCAGGATGGCACAGACCGGCATCTCGATGCGCTCGTAGACCTCGCGCAGGCGTGGCGCCGCCTCCAGCCGCGGCCACAGCGCCTCGTGCACGTGCAGCGTCATCTCGCTGTCCTCGCCGCTGTAGCGCGCGGCGCGCTCGACGTCGACCTGCGCAAACGGGATCTGGTTGGCGCCCTTGCCGCACAGGTCCTCGTACGCGAGGCCCTTGCGCTCGAGGTGGCGCTCGGCCAGGCTTTCCAGCGAATGCGGCCGGTGCGCCTCGAGCACGTAGCTCTCGAGCAGGGTGTCGTGCCGGTAGCCTCGCACGGCGATGCCGTGGTTGGCGAAGACATGCAGGTCGTACTTGATGTTCTGGCCGAGCTTGGGCCGGGACGCGTCCTCGAGCCAGGGCCCGAGCAGCGCCAGCACCTCGGCCAGCGGCAGCTGCTCGGGCGCGCCCGGATAGGCATGAGCGAGCGGCACGTAGGCGGCGCGCCCGGGCTCGACGGCGAAGCTCAGGCCGACGATGCGCGCGCGCAGCGCGTCGAGCGAGTCGGTCTCGGTGTCGAGCGCGGTGAGCGGCGCGGCGTCGATCTGCGCGAGCCAGGCGTGCAGGCGCTCTCGGCTCGTCACCGTCTCGTATTCGTGGGCAAGGGCGCGCCGCGGCGTTGTGCGAACCGGTGGCGCATCGGCGGCGCGCGACGCAGCGGCGCTCCCGCCTGTGCCCGCGCCGCCGACGCCGTCCGCCGTGGATGCTGCGGGCGTCGCGCCGCCCTCCTCCAGTTCGCGGCGGAAGCTGCGAAAGCCGTAGCGCTGGTAGAAGGCGAGCAGCGCGGGCCGGTCGACCTCGCGCAGCGCCAGCGCGTCGAGTTCGGGCCAGCCCGGCACCTGCGCACTCAGGTCGCAGTCGGTGACCACCGTGACGAGCTTGCGGCCGGTGGGCAGCCAGGGCAGCGCCCGGCGCAGGTTGTCGCCGACGGCACCCTTGATGCCGTCGGCGGCGACGACGATGGCGTCGAGCGAGCCATGCTCGGCGAGCCACTTGACGGCCGTCTTCGGCCCGACCTTGTCGACGCCGGGCACGTTGTCGACGCTGTCGCCGACCAGCGTGAGGTAGTCGACGATGCGCTCGGGCGGCACGCCGAACTTGGCGCGCACCGCCGCCGCGTCGAGCACCTCCGGCGGCCTGGCCATCGTGTTCATCAGCGTCACGTCGGGCGTGACGAGCTGCGTCAGGTCCTTGTCGCCGGTGCTGATGATGACCCGGTGCCCGCTCGCCGCCGCCACCCGCGCCAGCGTGCCGATGGCGTCGTCGGCCTCGATGCCGGGCACCTCGAGCACCGGCCAGCCGAGCAGGCGCACGACCTCGTGGATCGGCGCGATCTGCTGCGCGAGCGGCTCGGGCATCGGCTGCCGGTTGGCCTTGTACTCGGGGTACCAGGCGTCGCGGAAGGTCGGGCCCTTGGCGTCGAACACGCAGGCCGCGTGCTCGGCCGGCCAGCGCTCGCGCAGCCACTTCATCATCGCGATGAAGCCATGCACGGCACCGGTCGGCGCGCCGTCGGGTGCCCGCAAGTCGGGCAGCGCGTGATAGGCGCGGTACAGGTAGCTGGAGCCGTCGACCAGCAGCACGATCTTCTTGCTCATCGTCGCATTCTCGCGCCTGGGCGCGCGACCACGCGCGGACCGCGGCGCGCGCGCCCGCGCTGTTCGTGGGACGTGCCGCTGCGGGTGCGCTGCGTAGAATGCCACTCATGTATTCGATCGGCTGCTCGCTGCGCTCGCGGCTCGGACCGGCTGCGCTGACCGGTCTGGCCGCCGTTGCGATCGCGTTGGCATCCGCCGTTGCGAGCGCCGCGCCACCGGCGCAGGCAGCGGCAGCGGCAGCAGCGGCGGCCGCACCGGCATCGGCGGCATCGGCTCCGCAGCCGGCCGCAGCGGTCGCCGACGGCCATCGCATCATCGAGGACGACCGCGTGCGCATCGACGAGCTGCGCATTCGCGGCGAGGTGCGAAGCATCACCGTGCAGAGCAAGCTGCCGGGCGTGCGCCCCTACGAGGTGCTGGTGCGCCCCGGCGGTTTCGATCCGTCGCAGGATCGGGGCGCTGCCGGGCACAGCGTGTGGTCGTTGTTCTCGTTCTAGCGGCATGGCCGTCTACACCGAGGTCGCCTTCGACTCGGCCGCGGTGCTGTGCGAGCACCTCGGCCTGGGGCTGCTGACCGAGCTGCAAGGCATCGCCTCGGGCGTCGAGAACACCAACTACTACGCGACGACGACGCGCGGCCAGTGGGTGCTGACGCTGTTCGAGCGCCTGCCGCGCGCGCAGCTTCCGTACTACCTGCGCCTGATGCGGCATCTGGCCCGGCACGCCATCCCGGTGCCCGAGCCGCAGGCGGGCGCCGACGGCACGCTGCTGCACGAACTGGCCGGCAAGCCGGCCGCCGTCGTCACGCGGCTGCCGGGAAGCTGCCGGCTCGCTCCTGCGCTCGCGCACTGCCGCCAGCTCGGCGAGATGCTCGGTCGCATGCACCTGGCCGGCGCCGGCTTCGACGACGATCAGCCGCACCTGCGCGGACTGGACTGGTGGGTGGCCACGGCGCCCGTCGTGCAGCCGCATCTGGCGCCGCCGCAGGCGGCGCGGCTGCGCGACGAAGTCGCGTTCCAGCAGCAGTGGGCCGCGTCGTCGGCCGGCCAGGCGCTGCCGCGCGGCCCGATCCACGCCGACCTGTTCCGCGACAACGTGATGTTCGACGACAGCGCGGGCGAAGACCGCCTGTGCGGCTTGTTCGATTTCTACTTCGCCGGCACCGACGCTCTGCTGTTCGACGTGGCGGTGTGCCTCAACGACTGGTGCAGCGACCTCGAAAGCGGCCGCCTGGACGAGCCGCGCGCCGCCGCCTTCGTCGCCGCCTACGAGCGCGCGCGCCCTCTCACCAGCGGCGAGCGGCGCCTGATGCCGGCGCTGCTGCGCGCCGCGGCGCTGCGCTTCTGGTTGTCGCGCCTGGCGGACTGGCATCTGCCGCGCCCGGCCGCGCTGCTGCAGCCGAAGGATCCGGCGCACTTCGAGCGCGTGCTGGCCGACCGCATTGCCGCCCCCTGGCACCCCTGAGCCGCCACCCCGCGATGCCGCTGCAACTCAAGCCCGTCGAGCCGATGCGCGGAGCGCGCTGGGTCATCGACGCCTTCCGCCTCTTCCTGCGCAGGCCGCTCGCGCTCACGCTGCTGTTCGTCGCCTTCTTCGTCGCATCGACGCTGGTGGCCGCCGTGCTGCCCTTCGTCGGCAGCCTGCTGCAACTGGCCAGCCTGCCGATGCTGTCGCTCGGCTTCATGGTCGCCGCGCAGTCGGCGCTGCTCGGCGGCCCGGTGCACCCGGGCCAGTTCTTCGAGCCGCTGCGCGGCGACGCCGAGCGGCGCCGCGCCCTGCTGTGGCTGTGCCTGCTCTACGGCCTGGCCGCGTTCGCCATCCTGATGCTGTGCTCGTGGGTGTCGGGCGATGCGCTGAGCCGCCTGCAGACGCTGATGGTAAGCGGCGACGTCACGCCGCAGCAGGTCGACGCGCTGCTCGAGGAGCCGGGCGTGACCGCCGGTGCGCTGCTGCTGCTCGTGCTCGGCAGCGCGCTGACGGTGCCGTTCTGGCACGCGCCGGCCCTCGTGCACTGGGGCGGACAAGGCGTGGCGCAGGCGCTGTTCTCGAGCACGCTGGCGCTGTGGCGCACCAAGGGCGCGTTCACCTTGTACGGCCTGACGTGGACCGCGCTCACGCTGCTGGCCGGCGCCGGCAGCGCACTGCTGTTCGGCCTGTTCGGCGCGCACGGCCTGGCCACGCTGGTGGCGCTGCCGCTCGGACTGGTGTTCTCGACCGTGTTCTACGTGTCGCTGCTGTTCGTCTTCAACGACACCTTCGGCCACGCACCGGGCGATCGTCCTCTCGACAGCAACGCGGCCGCTACCCCACCGGCGTGAGCCGGGCGACGGCCAGCGCCAGCCACTTGCTGCCGTGGCGCGCAAAGCTGACCTGCGCGCGCGCGTCGGCACCACGCCCTTCGAGCGTCGTGATCACGCCTTCGCCGAACTTCGGGTGGAACACGGTCTGCCCGATGCGCAGACCGCTGCCCGACTCGCGCGCGGCGGCGTCGGCCAAGGCCGGCGCGGGCGCGATCGGCACGGCCGCAGCGGCCGGCGGTG
>JAGWTJ010000444.1 GCA_028869005.1 Burkholderiales bacterium
CTGGTCGAAGTCGCGCCCGACCTCACGAGCGCGTGAAGCGGCGTGTGCTGCTGATGGCGAGCCTGGGCCTTCTCGGCGCGGCCGCTCTGGCGGCGGGCGCGCTGTGCCTGACCAGCGGCTGCAGCTCGATCGGCTACTACGCGCAGTCGATCAACGGTCACCTCACGATGCTGCGCGCCGCGCGGCCGGTGCCGGAGCTGCTGGCCGACGGCGCCTCCGACGCCGTCTTGAAGGAGCGCCTCGCGCTCAGCCAGCGCATGCGCGACTTCGCGGTGGCCGAGCTGAAGCTGCCCGACAACGCCAGCTACCGCCGCTTCGCCGACCTCAAGCGCGGCGCGGCGGTGTGGAACGTGGTGGCCGCGCCCGAGCTGAGCCTGCAGCTCAAGACCTGGTGCTATCCGATCATGGGCTGCGCCGGCTACCGCGGCTATTTCGAGCGCGACGCTGCCGACAGCTACGCCGCCGCGCTGCGCGAAGAGCACTACGAGGTGAGCGTCTACGGCGTGCCGGCCTACTCCACGCTCGGCCGCCTGCCCGGCGACTGGATGGCCGACCCGCTGCTCAACACCTTCATCCACTGGCCCGAGGGCGAGCTGGCGCGGCTGATCTTCCACGAGATCTCGCACCAGGTGGCCTACGCGGCCGACGACACCGAGTTCAACGAATCCTTCGCCACCGCGGTGGAGCGCATCGGCGGCGCGCGCTGGCTGGCCAGCCACGCCTCCGACAAGGCGCGCGAGGAATACGCCGTCTTCGACGGCCGCCGGCAGGATTTCCGCGCCTTCACGATGGGCTGGCGCGAGCGGCTGGACGCCTTGTACCGCTCGGGCGCGAGCGACGAGGCCAAGCGCACGCGCAAGGCCGAACTGGTGGCGCAGATGCGCAGCGAGTACGAGACGATGAAGCGCGAGCGCTGGAGCGGGTTTTCCGGCTACGACGGCTGGTTCGCGCGCGCCAACAATGCCGCCTTCGGCGTGCTGGCCGCGTACAACGCGCTGGTGCCCGGCTTCGAGCGCCTGTTCGAGCGCAGCGGCCGCGATTTCGAACGCTTCTATGCCGAAGTGAAGCGGCTCGCCGCCCTGCCCCGCGCCGAACGCCGCGCCGCCCTGGCTTCCACCGGAGACTGACACCATGCCCGACATCCGCATCCACCGCAGCCACGCCCTCGGCCTGAAGAAGGCCCGCGAGGTGGCCTGGGCCTGGGCCGAGGAAGTGGAGAAGAAGTTCGACATGGAATGCGCGGTGCTCGAGGGCGAGACCAGCGACACCGTGCAGTTCACCCGCGCCGGCGTCAACGGCCGCCTGATCGTGGCGGCCGACCACTTCGACCTCGACGCCAAGCTCGGCTTCCTGCTCGGCGCCTTCAGCAAGACCATCGAGGCCGAGATCGAGAAGGAACTCGATGCGCTGCTGGCCAAGGGTGCGAAGGCGTCGGCCAAGGCGAAGAAGAAGTAGCGAGCACGGCGAGGGCTTGGCCTGCCCGGCCGACGCCGCGCTCCGAAGCAGAGCCTAGATCAGCCCGCGCCCGCGCAGCTCCGCGCCCAGCTGCGCCGGGC
>JAGWTJ010000445.1 GCA_028869005.1 Burkholderiales bacterium
CGATCACCTCGTGCGCCTGGTGGCGGCGGCGCACGAAGTCGTGCACGCTCTTGATCACGCGGCCGGCGCGCTCGGCCTGCTCGGCGATGCGCTCCAGCCCGTGGCGCAGCATGCGCAGCAGCTCGGGGTCGGGCTCGGCCGCGGCCTGGGCGGGCGCCTCCAGCGCCGGCACCAGCATGTTCAGCGAGCCGGTGGCGTAGCTGGCGATGGCGGCCAGCGGCTGGTTCAGCTCGTGGCTCAGCAGCGAGGCCATCTCGCCCACCGTGGCCAGGCGCGCGGTGGCCTGCAGACGCTCCTGCTGCTGGCGCGAGAGCTCCTCGGCGCGGCGCTGCGCGCTCAGGTCGAGCACGCTGCTCATCCAGCCGGCGTGCTGGCCGTGTCCGTCGACCAGCGGCGCCTCGAAGATCAGCACCGGGAAGCGCTCGCCGTTGCGGCGCATGAAGATGGTCTCGAAGCCGGCGCGCGCCTCCTGCGCGCTGCGGCCGGGCGCCATCGGCGCGCCGCCCAGGCGCACGCTCTGGCGGCGCGCGTATTCGTCGGCCAGCTCGGGCGGCCAGTAAGGCGGCGTGGCCGGCGCCATCAGCTCGTCGGCGCTGAAGCCGACCATCTCGCAGAAGGCCGGGTTGACGTGCGTGATGCGGCCGCTCAGGTCGCGCGCGCGCAAGCCCGTGACGAGCGAATCCTCCATCGCCTTGCGGAAGGCGAGCGCCTCGGCCAGGCGCGCCTCGGCGGCGGCGCGGCGGCGCACGTCGCGCACCAGCAGCACCACCACCACCGCCAGCGCCAGCGACAGGCCCAGCACCAGCGCGACGGCAAGATTGGGGATCAGGCTGGGCGAACCGCGCGTGCTGTCCACGCGCAGCTGCAGCGACTGGCCCGGCAGATCGATGATGCGCTCGGCCACGAACACGCCGCCGCCGCGCCGCACGCCGGTGCGCGCCAGGCGCGCGCCGTCGCTCTCGATGAACGAGAGCTCGTGCGTGCGCGCCATCTCCGCGCCCACCGATTCCTCCAGCAGCCGGGTGAGCGCGAGCGTCGCGACCACCCAGCCGTCGGCGCGGCCGGCGCGCTGCACCGGGATGCACAGGTCGATCATCTCCAGGCCCAGGCCATCGGACATCGGCACGAAATAGCTGCGCGAGAAGGTCGGCGCCGAGAGGCGCTGCGCGCCGGTGCAGGCGAGCTGGGCCTCCAGGTCGAGCGCGTCGCGCGCGATGCGCCCGAATACCGGGCCCTGGTAGGGCGAGTCGACCGCCTCGGCCACACGCATGGCGGCGTCGCGCCGCTCCACCCGCATCAGCTCGCGCCGCGCATGCAGCAGCGAGGCCGCCTCGACGCGCCAGGGCGCGGCGCCGGGCTCGTTCCACTGCAGCGCCTGCAGGCTCTGCTGCTGGCGCGACAGCGTCTGGCGCACGTCGGCCGCGGCGGCGGTGGCGGCGGCCTCGACCTGCTCCTGCGCGCGCACGCGCTCGTAGTTCGCCGTCAGGTAGACGAGCAGCGACTGCGCCACGACCAGCAGCGCCACCAGCGCGCCCCACAGCGCCAGG